>JAQSWP010000080.1 GCA_029266575.1 Alphaproteobacteria bacterium
CGACGTGCCGTTCGGGCAGCGGCATGGCTACATGGGGACGTGGAACCACCTGCTGCAGCTTGGCGACACGGTCTATCTGGAGATCGTGGCGCTCGATCCCGACGCTGCCGCACCGGGGCGGAGGCGGTGGTTCGGGCTGGATGATCAGGCGAAGGTCAGAGCCGATTGGGAGCAGGGCCGGCGCCTGCGAGGCTGGGTGGCCAGAAGTGATGATATAGATGCCGTGCTCGCAGGCCGCGAGACAGTTTTCGGCGAGAAAGTGTCGCTGAACTCGTCTTTCGACTTCGCCATTCCCAGAGATGGTTCGTTGCCGCTCGACGGCGCAGCACCATCGATCATCGACCGGCGGGGCAAGCCGCGGTCGATGGCGAGCATTGCCGATCTTGGGGCGCGGTTGCGGTACTTCTCGCTCGAGCATCCGGAGCCGGAATGCGTTGCGGCGCTGTATCGAGAGCTTGCCATCGATCGTGCGCCGACGGTTTTACCGGGGCCGGCGCTGCGTTATCGGGCCGAGATTGAGACGCCTGACGGATTGAAAGAGCTGACTTAACGAGGATCGCAGACAGCATGGCAAAGATCGTCTTCGCAATGAATCTGTCTCTCGACGGCTATGTCGATCACGAGAAATTCGCGCCCGATGCCGCACTCTTTCGACACTGGATCGAGCAGGTGCGCGGTCTGGCCGGCAGCGTGTATGGCCGCGGCATGTATGAGGTCATGCGCTATTGGGACGAAGACCATCCCGAGTGGACTGCCGATGAGCGCGAATTCGCGGCGGCGTGGCGGCGCCAGCCGAAATGGGTCGTGTCGCGCACCTTGAAGTCGGTCGGCCCCAACGCCACGCTTGTCGCGGATGACATCGAGGCGGTGATACGCGGGCTCAAGGCTCGGCTCGCCGGAGAGATTGCGGTTTCCGGACCGGGTTTGGCGCAAAGCCTGACCGACCTTGGCCTTATCGATGAGTACCACCTCTACTTCCATCCCGTCGTGCTTGGCAGAGGCAAGCCATTCTTCGCTGGCTCCCGGCCGCCGCTCCGCCTTGTGGCCAGCGATGTGGTCGGCGAGAAGGCGATCAGGTTGGCGTATGTTCCGGCTTGATCGCCCGATTATCGAGCCGAGATCGCCTGAGTTTTTCTTACGAGGAGCGGGATTGTGAAAATGCGCTAAGGCGCATTTTCATCCTCGCTGGCGCTCGGACCGCTGGCGCTTGCGCCAGCGTCGCGATGCGCTTTGCCCATCGCCCGAACATGGGTTCGTCCACCTCGCTCCCTCCGCCAATAGAAAAGGCCCCACACGTGGGGCCTTTTCTATTGGCGGAGGGAGCGGGATTCGAACCCGCGATGGCTTTTTAGACCATACACACTTTCCAGGCGTGCGCCTTCAACCGCTCGGCCACCCCTCCATGCGGCGCGCAATCTAGACCAGCGACACCGCTTATTCAATTCGGCTTTAAGCCTGTATTTACAAGGCTTTTTCAGTCACCGCCGGTCTTGAGCGCCGCAAGAAACGCCGATTGCGGGATCTCGACGTTGCCGACCTGGCGCATGCGCTTCTTGCCCTTCTTCTGCTTATCGAGCAGCTTGCGCTTGCGGCTGATGTCGCCGCCATAGCACTTGGCCAAGACGTCCTTGCGCATGGCCGAGATGGTCTCGCGCGCAATCACCCGGCTGCCGATCGCGGCCTGGATGGCGATCTTGAACAGCTGTTTGGGGATCAGCTCCTTCAGCCGCTCGCACAGGATGCGGCCGCGATGCTCGGCGTGGTTGCGATGGACGATGATGGAGAGCGCATCGACCGGCTCGCCATTGACCAGGATCGAGACCTTGACCAGGTCGCCCTCCTGGTACGATTCGATCTCGTAATCGAAGCTGGCATAGCCGCGCGTCGCCGATTTCAGCCGGTCGTAGAAATCGTACACCACCTCGTTGAGCGGCAGGCGATAGACGACCATGGCGCGCTGGCCGGCATAGGTCAGTTCGACCTGCACGCCGCGGCGCTCCTGGCACAGCGCCAGAATGGCGCCGAGATATTCGTCCGGCACCATGATGGTGGCCTTGATCCAGGGCTCGTCGATGCGCTCGATCTTGCTGGGATCGGGCATGTCGGCCGGATTGTGCAGCTCAAGCTCCTCGCCGCCGGTCAGGCGCAGCTTGTAGATCACCGACGGGGCGGTGGTGATCAGGTCGAGATCGTATTCGCGCTCCAGCCGCTCCTGGATGATCTCCAGATGCAGTAGCCCCAGGAAGCCGCAGCGGAAGCCGAAGCCCAAAGCGGCCGAGGATTCCGGCTCGTACTCGAAGCTGGCGTCGTTGAGCTTCAGCTTCGCCAACGAATCCCTGAGCTGCTCGAAATCGTTGGCATCGACCGGGAACAGGCCGCAGAACACCACCGGCACGGATTTCTTGAAGCCGGGCAGCGGGATCGGCGCCGGCGCCCTGTCGTCGGTGATGGTGTCGCCGACCTTGCAGTCGGAAATGGTCTTGATGCCGGCGACGATGAAGCCCACTTCGCCCGGGCCCAGCTCGTCGACCTCCAGCCGCTTGGGCGTGAAGATGCCGACCTTGTCGATGACATGGGCGGCGCCCGCCGCCATCATGCGGATCTTCTGGTTGCGCTTGAGCACGCCGTCCTTGATGCGCACCAGCACCACGACGCCGAGATAGGAATCGTACCAGCTGTCGATCAGCAGCGCCTTGAGCGGCGCATTGCGGTCGCCACCGGGGCCGGGGATGCGCTTGACGATGGCTTCCAGCACGTCGTCGATGCCGATGCCGCTCTTGGCCGAGGCCATCACCGCATCGGATGCGTCGAGACCGATCACGTCCTCGATCTCCTTGCGCACGCGCTCGGGCTCGGCGGCGGGCAGATCGATCTTGTTCAGCACCGGAATGATGTCGTGGTTGTTGTCGATCGCCTGATAGGCATTGGCCAAGGTCTGCGCTTCGACGCCCTGGCTGGCATCGACCACCAGCAGCGAGCCTTCGCAGGCGGCCAGCGAGCGGCTGACCTCGTAGGCGAAGTCGACATGGCCCGGCGTGTCCATCAGGTTCAGCGCGTAGGTCTTGCCGTCCTTGGCCGGGTACAGCAGGCGCACGGTCTGCGCCTTGATGGTGATGCCGCGCTCGCGCTCGATATCCATGCTGTCGAGCACCTGCTCCTGCAGCTCGCGCTGGGTCAGCCCGCCGCAGCGCTCGATCAGCCGGTCGGCCAGGGTCGATTTGCCATGGTCGATATGGGCGATGATCGAAAAATTGCGGATGAGGTTCTGGTCGAACATGGTCTGCTGTCTATCCGCGATTACGAGCGCAGGCTTGCGCCGGTGGCCTTGGCCACGCTGGCAACGATCTTGGCGGCGACCGCTTCGATCTCCGCTTCGGTCAAAGTCTTGTCGGTGGGCTGGATGACGACCGCCAGCGCTAGCGACTTCTTGCCCGGCTCGACGCCCTTGCCGGCATAGAGATCGAACACGCTGACACGGGTAATGAGCGCGCGATCGGCCGTCTTCGCGGCCTTCACCAATGCCTCGGCCGAAACCTCTTCTCCCACCAGGAAGGCGAAATCGCGCTCGATCGGCTGCAGCGGCAGCAGCTTCAGCGCCGGCCGCGTCTTGCCGCCCTTGCTCTTCGGCACCGGCACGCGATCGATGAAGAGCTCGAAGCCGATGGTGGCCTGCTCGATCTTGTAATGCGCCAGGATCGAAGGATGGATCTCGCCGAAAGCGGCGATGATCTGCGGCCCCAGCCGCAGCACGCCGGAGCGGCCGGGATGGTACCAGCCAGGCGCGCCCTTGGCATCGACCTGCGGCTGCTCGGGGTCCATGCCCAGCGCCTGGATGGCCGATTGCAGATCGGCCTTGGCGTCGAAGGCATCGACCAGGCGATGCGGCGTCGTCCAGTGGCGCGCATCGGCGCTGCCGGAACGGATGCCGGCGGCGATCATCTGCTGGTCCTGCGGCCTGTTACCGGCATATTGCGGGCCGACTTCGAACAGCGCTACCTCGCGCATGCCGCGGGCGATGTTGCGGGCAGCAGCATCGAGCAGGTTGGGAATGATGGTGGCGCGCATGACGTCGAGATCGGCCGACATCGGATTGGCCACCACCAGCGACGGATCGGTCTGCACGAACCGCGCCGCATCCTTGCTGCCCATGAAGGACGACGTCACCGCCTCGACCAGCCCGCGCATCGCCAGAGTGCGGCGCACGAAGCCCGGGCGGCGCTGCTGCAAGGTGCGCGCCGGCAACGTTACGGCCGTGGTGCGCGGCAGCGGCACGGAGGGGATGTGATCGTAGCCGTGCACGCGCACGATCTCTTCCACCAGATCGGCCTCGCCGATGATGTCGGGCCGCCACGACGGCGGCTTGACCTGCCAAGCCGCATCGCCGCCTGAGACGGCGAAGCCAAGCCCCAGCAGGATCCCTTTGCTCTCGCCGCTGTCGACGTCGAAGCCGGCCAGGCCGGGAATGCGCGACAGGCGCAATTCATAGGCCCGATCGTCGGCCGGCGCGATGCCCGCCAGTTGGATTTCGCTGCATTCGCCGCCGCACAGTTCGAGGATCAGCCGCGTCGCGGCCTCGACGCCGGAGACGCAGGAGTGCGGATCGATGCCGCGCTCGAAGCGATAGCGCGCATCGGACTGGATGCCGAGCTTGCGCCCCGTCGTCGCCGTGCGGATCGGATCGAAATAGGCCGCTTCCAGGAACATCTCGGTGGTCTGCTCGGAACAGCCGGAAAGCTCGCCGCCCATGATGCCGCCGATGGCCTGTACGCCGTTATCGTCGCCGATCACGGTCATCTCGCCGTCGAGCGTGTAGGTCTTGCCGTCCAGCGCTTGCACCTGCTCGCCGGACCGCGCCATGCGCATGGTCAGATCGCCCTTGAGCTTGCTGGCGTCGAACACGTGCAGGGGGCGGTTGAGATCGAAGGTGAAGAAATTGGTGACGTCGACCAGCGCCGAGATCGGGCGCAGGCCGATGGCCTTCAGCCGGTTCTGCAGCCAGGCCGGGCTCTGCCCGTTCTTGAGGCCCTTGAAGTAGCGGCCAGCTACGATCGGGCAGGCCCGCTCGTAGTCGGCATCGAAGCTGCGCTTCCAGGCGATCGGGCTCTTGAAACTGTCGGCGACTTTGTCGACCGGTTCCGGTTTCAAGGTGCCCAGACCGGCGGCGGCCAGATCGCGGGCAATGCCGCGCACGCCCAGGCAGTCGCCGCGATTGGGCGTGATCTTGATTTCGATCACCGGATCGTTGACGCCCAGCACCTCGGCAATCGGCGTGCCGACGGCTGCATCGGCTGGCAGATCGATGATGCCGTCATGGTCTTCGCCCAGCTGCAGCTCGCGCGCCGAGCACAGCATGCCGTTGCTGTCCTGGCCGCGGATCTTGCTGGGCTTCAGCAGCAGGCCAGTGCCGGGAATGACGGTGCCAGAGGGCGCGAACACGCCCTTCATGCCGGTGCGCGCGTTGGGAGCGCCGCACACCACCTGCACGATGCCCGTGCCAGTATCGACCTTGCACACCCGCAGGCGGTCGGCGTCGGGATGCTGCTCGGCGGAGATCACATGCGCCACGGTGAAGGGCGCCAGGTTCTTGGCCGGATCGGCGATCGATTCGACCTCCAGCCCCAGCATGGTCATGACCTGGGCGATGCGGTCGAGCTCGGCCGAGGTCTCGAGATGCTCCTTGAGCCAGGACAGGGTGAACTTCATCGGCTCAACCCTCCCGTCAGGCTGGGAACGTCGAGTGCTGCGAAACCGTAATGGCGCAGCCAGCGCAGATCGGATTCGAAGAAGGTGCGCAGATCGGGGATGCCGTATTTCAGCATGGCGATGCGCTCGATGCCCATGCCGAAGGCGAAGCCCTGGTATTTGGTCGGATCGACGCCGCAATATTCCAGCACCTTGGGATGCACCATGCCGCAGCCCAGAATCTCCAGCCACGAATCGCCGGCGCCGATCTTCAATTCGCCATTGCTCCACGAGCAGCCGATATCGACTTCGGCCGACGGCTCGGTGAAGGGGAAGTAGGAGGGGCGGAAGCGGATCGGCAGTTCGGAGACTTCGAAATAGGCCTTGGCGAATTCCTGCAGGCAGCCCTTGAGGTGGCCCATATGCGTTGCTTCATCGATCACCAGGCCTTCGACCTGGTGGAACATCGGCGTGTGGGTGACGTCGGAATCCATGCGGAAGGTGCGGCCGGGGACGATGATGCGAATCGGCGGCTTCTGGCTCACCATGCTGCGCACTTGCACCGGCGAGGTATGGGTGCGCAACAGCATCGGCGTGCCGTCCTCGCGCGGCGGCAGATAGAAAGTGTCGTGCATCTGCCGCGCCGGATGCTCGGGCGGGATGTTGAGCGCGGTGAAATTGTGCCAGTCGTCCTCGATGTCGGGACCGTCGGCCCACACGAATCCCATGTCGCCGAAGATCGCCACGATCTCGTCGATGGTCTGGCTGATCGGGTGGATGAAGCCCTGGCGCAAAGGCCGCGCCGGCAAGGTGACGTCGATGCGTTCTTCGGCTAGTTTGCGATCGAGTTCGGCGCCTTGCAGGCTGGTCTTGCGCGCTTCGATCGCCTGTTCCAGCTCGGCCTTGACCACGTTGACCTTGGCGCCGAATTCCTTGCGCTGCTCGACCGGCAAGGCGCCGAGCTGCTTCAGCAGGCCGGTGAGCGAGCCTTTCTTGCCCAACGTCGCCACGCGCACGTTTTCCAGCGCCTCCAGCGAGGAGGCCGCTTGCAGCGCTTGCAGCGCTTCGCTTCGCGTCTGTTCAACCTGATCCATCAGAGCTCTGCCCCAATTTCCGTCTCGTTCCCGTAGTGCAAATAAAAAAGGGCCGTCTGCCGGCGGCCCCTTTTCGCTGTCTTCTGTCTACCCCGGTTGGCCCGAGTGCAGGAGAATTACTTGAGGGCTGCCTGGGCCTGTTGCACCAGCAGCTTAAACGATTCCGGCTCGTGCATGGCGATGTCGGCCAGCACCTTGCGGTCGAGTTCGACGCCGGCCTTCTTCATGCCGTTCATGAACTGCGAGTAGGTCAGGCCGTGCTCGCGCACGCCGGCGTTGATGCGCTGGATCCACAGGCCGCGGAAGGAGCGCTTCTTATTGCGACGATCGCGATAGGCGTATTGCAGGCCCTTTTCGACCTTCTGTACGCCGACGCGGAATGCGTCCTTGGCCCGGCCGCGATAGCCGGTCGCCATTTCCAGAACCTTCTTGTGGCGAGCATGAGCCGCCACGCCTCTTTTGACGCGTGCCATGGCCTAGCCCTCAACCGTTCGGAAGGAAATTTTTCTTGATGATGATCGCGTCCGGCGAGGAAGCGACCGTGGTGCGGCGCGCCTGGCGCAGCATGCGGTTGGGCCGCTTGCTCATGCCGTGACGCTTGCCTGCCACGCCAAATTTGACTTTGCCCGTGGCGGTGAGCGAGAAGCGCTTCTTGGCGCCGCTCTTGGTCTTCAGCTTGGGCATTTTTCTTCCTTTCTGATAAGGGCCCAAACGCCCGGAAAACCGGGGGAGCCTTGGAAACTTGAGCGGCCAGGCAAATGCCCTCGCCATGCCACCCTTGCAAGCGCGTGGTTATATCGGGCGCTGGCAGCAATTGCAAGCGCCCGAAAACCGTGTTCTGACAGTAGTTTAGCGGGAAATCGGCTGCCCGAACAGGCCGCCGCCGGGGCCTATTTGGGCGCCAGCACCATCGTCATCTGCCGCCCTTCCATCTTGGGCAGCTGCTCGACCTTGGCCATCGGGTCCAATTCCTCACGGACGCGCCTGAGCACGTTCATGCCGATATCCTGATGCACCATCTCGCGGCCGCGGAAACGGAGCGTGACTTTGACCTTGTCCCCGGTGTCGAGAAACTTCTTCATCGCCCGCATCTTGACCTCGTAATCGTGGTCGTCGATGCCGGGGCGCATCTTTATCTCTTTGACTTCGATGACTTTCTGCTTCTTGCGGGCTTCGTTGGCCTTCTTCTGGGCCTCGTACTTGTACTTCCCGTAATCGGCGATCTTGCATACCGGCGGCTCGGCATTGGGCGATACCTCGACCAGGTCCAGTCCCGCTTCTTCCGCCATTTGCAGGCCTTCACGCAGGCCCACGACGCCTACCATCTCGCCTTTTTCATCGATCAGGCGAACCTTGATCGCCTGAATCTCGTTGTTGACGCGCGGCCCGTCGCGAGACGGCGCGGCCTGTTGCATTGGTCTAACTATGAACCTCTCCCTCGTTGGTTACCCGGTCGCCTGACGGCACCGGGCGGATATGGGTGGTAGATGGGATATACGCCCCAAGGCGGAAGCCCGTTCCCCGGCTTTCAGACCGGGGGCTGCGCTTCCTCGCGGAGTCTATGAACTGCGGCTTCCAGCGCAAGCGATTCTTGCTTGTCCGAGCCCAAACGGCGGATCGAAACGGTCTTTTCTGCCGCTTCGCGCTTACCGACGGCGATAATGACCGGCACTTTCGCCAGCGAGTGCTCGCGCACCTTGTAATTGATCTTCTCGTTGCGCAGATCGATTTCACAACGCAGTCCTGCTTCGCGCAGGGCAGCGCCCACTTCGGCGGCATAGGCATCGCCTTCGGAGGTGATGGTGGTCACCACCGCCTGGACCGGGCTCAGCCACAGCGGGAACTTGCCGGCAAAGTTTTCGATCAGGATGCCGATGAAGCGCTCGAACGTGCCCAATATGGCCCGATGCAGCATGGCGGGGCGATGGCGGTGGCCGTCCTCGCCGATGTAATTGGCGTCCAGCCGTTCGGGCAGCACGAAATCGACCTGCAAGGTGCCGCACTGCCAGTCGCGCCCGATGGCATCGCGGAGGACGAATTCCAACTTGGGCCCGTAGAACGCGCCTTCGCCGGGATTGAGGGTGTAGTCGATGCCGGCCGCCTTGCAGGCGCGCTTCAGCGCATCTTCCGCCTTGTCCCAGACCTCGTCGCTGCCGGCCCGCACCGGCGGGCGGTCGGAGAATTTCACCGAGAATTCGGGGAAGCCAAGATCCTTGTAGATGGTGCGCAGCAGATCGCAGAAGCGGATCGATTCGCTTTCGATGTCGTCTTCGAGGCAGAAGATATGCGCGTCGTCCTGCACGAAGGAGCGCACCCGCATGATGCCGTGCAAGGCGCCCGACGGCTCGTAGCGGTGGCAGGCGCCAAATTCGGCCATGCGCAGCGGCAGGTCACGATAGGATTTCAGCCCTTGGCGGAAGATCTGCACGTGACCGGGGCAGTTCATCGGCTTCAAGGCGAAGACGCGATCGTCTTCGGTCTCGGTGACGAACATGTGCTCGCGGAATTTCTCCCAGTGACCGGAAGCTTCCCATAGCGAGCGGTCGAGCAATTGCGGAGTCTTCACTTCGAGATAGCCGCCATCGTCCAGCCGCCGGCGCATGTAGCGCTCCAGGGTGCGGTAGAGGGTCCAGCCTTTGGGGTGCCAGAACACCATGCCGGGACCCTCTTCCTGCAGATGGAAGAGGTTCATTTCCTTGCCCAGCCGGCGATGGTCGCGCTTCTCCGCTTCCTCGATCTGGGTCAGATAGGCCTGCAGCTGCTTCTGGTCGAACCAGGCGGTGCCGTAGAGCCGTTGCAGCATCTGGTTGCGCGCGTCGCCGCGCCAATAGGCACCCGACACCTTCATTACCTTGAAGGCCTTGCCGAGCTTGCCGGTCGAATCCAGATGCGGGCCGGTGCAGAGGTCAAGCCAGTTGTCGCCCTGCTTATAGACGGAAATCTCGACATCGCGCGGCAGGGTCTCGACGTGCTCGGCCTTGTACTTCTCGCCCTTGTCCTGGAAATGGCGAATGGCATCCTCGCGCGACCAAACTTCGCGCCTGATCGGCAGGTCGCGGTCGACGATCTCGCGCATGCGCTGCTCGATGCGCTCGAAGTCTTCGGGGGTGAATGGCTCCTCGCGCACGAAGTCGTAATAGAAGCCGTTTTCGATCGCCGGGCCGAAGGTGATCTGGGTGCCGGGATAGAGCTCCTGCACCGCTTGCGCCATCACGTGGGCGGCGTCATGGCGCAGCAGCTCCAGCGCGTCGGCATCCTTGCCGGTGACGATGGAGACGTTGGCGTCCTTGTCGATCCTGGTCGCAAGGTCCTTCATCTCGCCATTGATGCGGATCGCGAGTGCCGCCTTGGCCAGGCCGGGGCCGATGCTGGCCGCCAGTTCCTTGCCTGACACGGGTTGCTCGAAACGGCGCACATTGCCGTCGGGCAGGGTGATTGAAACCATAGGAAAACTCTTTAGTAACAGGGGCTTGACGGAAGATTTCGCGCCCGCGCCGGCCGAAACCGGGCGTAGCGACTTAAGGCCCGCAATGGGGCCTGTCAAGCAGCGTCACGTTCGCGCGTCGGCCCAGATGGTCTCGAGCACGGAATCGTACAGAGCCAGCATCTGCTCGGAGGTGATGTCGAGGGCGTAGACGTTGCGCATTTGCTCGATCGCCAGGTTGGCCAGCCGCGCACGGTCGGCCGAATCCAGCGCCAATATCTCCTTCAGCACGCCAGCCAAAGCGGCGGCGTCGCCGACCGGGAATATCCTGCTTGATTCGACCGAACGCAAGGGCTCGGCGATGCCGCCGGCATCGACCGCGATCACCGGGCGGCCCATGGCCTGGGCCTCGGTGACGATGCGGCTATAGGCGCGCGGCACCTTGTCGGCCACCACCACCGCGTCGGCCAGCATGTAGGCGGCCGGCATGTCGCCGCTATGATCGGCGATGAACACCAGCCCGCCGACGCCCTTCTTCTCGATGGCTTTTTCCAGTTCCTCGCGGCGAGAGCGGGTCTCCGGCCGCGCGCCCAGCAACAGGCAGAAAATGTCGTGCCGGCCCAAAAGCCGCACTGCCTCGATGACGGTATCGGCGCCGCGCTCGGCATCGAGCGGCGCGGGAACCAGGATGATGCGGCGGTCGTCGGGAATGCGCCATTGCGCCGCCAGCTTGATGATGCGCTCGGCGCGCACCGCCAGCGGGCTGAAGCGTGCGGTGTTGACGGCGGGTGGAATGATCTGCAGGCGCTCGTCGTCGAGCTTGTATTGCTCGCGCAAAAACGCCGCCACGGTTTCGGACGTGGCGATCAGCTTGTTGGCGCGCAGAAGGGGTTTCAGCCGGCGGCGCGCGAGAAATCCCAGCGGCGTCAAAGGCTCGAGCCAGGTGGCGATCAGACAGATCATTTTGGCGCGTGCCATCGGCCGCAGCGCCCGCGCCGCTTCCCACGAATAGACGTGCACGACGTTGGCGTTTTCCTGCGTCAGCAATTTGCGCAGGCGGCGGCGGGTGGAGAAATTCAGGAAGTCGGCTTCGTTGTCGAGCGGCAGGATGTGATGACGCACGCCGCCGCGTTCCAGCTCATGCACCAGCGGCCCGCCGCTTGACGCAACCGCAGCCCTGCCGCCGGCTTTGACCACGGCGATCGCATTGTCGATCACCTGGCGCGAGGCGGCGCCGCCATCGAGCCGGCCCACGACCTGGAAGATGACGGGGACGCGCGGTGCCGGTCCGGTGGTCTCCATGCTAGGGTTCACGCCAACGATATCGACCATTCTCTTCGATCTGCAAACGGACGGGCGGCATTGACTACCCAAACCATCCCAACGGCACAAGCGCCATCCATTCTACAACGCCCCGATGGCAAGCGTCTGGCCTATGTGACGCACGGCATGCGCTCTCCGGCTGTGGTCTTTTTGGGCGGATTTCGTTCCGACATGACCGGGACCAAGGCGCTGGCGCTCGATCGTTGGGCGCGGCAGCGCGATCAGGCTTTTCTGCGCTTCGATTATTTCGCGCATGGCGCTTCGGAGGGCGATTTCGCCGACGCCACTATTGGCCGCTGGCGCGAGGATGCGCTGGCCGCCATCGGCGTTTTGCCACGCGATGCGAAACTGGTGCTGATCGGCTCCAGCATGGGCGGCTGGATCATGCTCAGTATTGCAGCCGAATTGCGGGCGCGGCTGGCGGGGCTGGTCGGCATCGCCATCGCGCCCGATTTCACCCAGGAGCTGATCTGGCCGGAGCTGTCGCCTGAGGAGCAGGCGGAGATGAAGCGCAGCGGCCGGCTGCTGCGGCCCAGCCAATACAGCGACCAGCCCGACATCTTGACCCTGCGCCTGATCAAGGAAGGCGCCGATCATCTGGTGCTGGACAAGCCTCTCGCGGTGGATTGCCCGGTGCATCTGCTGCATGGCACGCATGATCCCGACGTGCCGTGGCGCCATTCGTTGCGGGCTCTGCAACATATCCAGACGCCGCAGGGCACGCTGACCCTGATCAAGGACGGCGACCATCGGCTGTCGCGCGAGGACGATATCGCGCGGCTGATCGCTACAGTCGAGGCCTTGTGCGATTGAGCGCGCGCTCGTCCTCGAAAATGCCGCGCAGTCCTT
>JAQSWP010000268.1 GCA_029266575.1 Alphaproteobacteria bacterium
GAGCGCCGCGACGGAAGCCGCGTTCTGGATCGCCGCGCGAACCACCTTGGTCGGGTCGATGATGCCCTTGGAGACCAGGTTGCCGTATTCGCCGGTCTGTGAGTCGAAGCCGTAATTGTACTGCTCCTTCTCCAGGATCTTCCCGACGATGACGGAACCGTCTTCACCGGCGTTGATCGCGATCTGGCGGGCCGGCGCGGACAGCGCCTTGCGCACGATCTCGACGCCGGTCTTCTGGTCGTCGTTCGCGGTCTTGATGCGCTTGAGCTGCTCGGAGGCGCGCAGCAGGGCGACGCCGCCGCCCGGCACGATGCCTTCTTCAACCGCCGCACGGGTCGCATGCATCGCGTCATCGACGCGATCCTTGCGCTCCTTCACTTCGACTTCGGTCGCGCCGCCGACGCGGATCACCGCGACGCCGCCTGCGAGCTTGGCCAGACGCTCCTGCAGCTTTTCACGGTCGTAGTCCGAGGTGGTTTCCTCGATCTGCGCCTTGATCTGCGCAACGCGCGCCTCGATGTCGGCCTTCTTGCCGGCGCCGTTGACGATGGTGGTGTTTTCCTTGTCGATCATCACCTTCTTGGCGCGGCCGAGCATCTGCAGGGTGACGTTCTCGAGCTTGATGCCGAGATCTTCCGAGATCGCCTGACCGCCGGTCAGAATGGCGATGTCCTGCAGCATGGCCTTGCGGCGATCGCCGAAGCCCGGCGCCTTGACGGCGGCAACCTTCAGACCACCGCGGAGACGGTTGACGACGAGCGTGGCGAGGGCTTCGCCTTCGACGTCTTCCGCGACGATGACCAGCGGCTTGCCGGTCTGCACCACGGCCTCGAGCAGCGGCAGCAGTTCGTTCAGCGAGGAGAGCTTCTTCTCGTTGATCAGGATGTAGGCGTCGTCCATTTCAACGCGCATCTTGTCGGCGTTGGTGACGAAGTAGGGCGAGATGTAGCCGCGGTCGAACTGCATGCCCTCGACGACGTCGAGTTCGGTCTCGAGCGACTTGGCTTCCTCAACCGTGATGACGCCCTCGTTGCCGACCTTCTTCATGGCATCGGCCAGGAACTTGCCGATTTCGGCGTCGCCGTTGGCGGAGATGGTGCCGACCTGGGCGATTTCCTCGTTCGAGGTGACCTTCTTGGAGTTCTTGACGAGGTCGGCGACCACGGCTTCCACGCGACGGTGACGCCGTCCTTGGTGATGCGGGGGGCGCCGAACGACTTGTCGAGCACGACGTTGCGGCCCTTGGGGCCGAGCGTCACCTTGACGGCGTTGGCGAGAATGTCGACGCCGCGCAGCATGCGATCGCGGGCATCGACGCCGAATTTGACTTCTTTAGCTGACATGTAGGTGTCTCCGTTGAACTGGATCCTCATCCTGAGGAGCCCGGAGGGCGTCTCGAAGGATGAGATGAGTTGAGCTTGCGGCCCATCCTTCGAGACGCCGGCTGCGCCGGCTCCTCAGGATGAGGGAACGGCGGTGCTTAGGCAGCCTTCTTCTTGGCGCCGGCGGGGACGTCGAGCACGCCCATGATGTCGCTCTCCTTCATGATCAGGAGATCTTCACCGTCGATCTTGACCTCGGTGCCCGACCACTTGCCGAACAGGACGCGGTCGCCGACCTTGAGGTCGATCGGGATCAGCTTGCCAGCTTCGTCGCGGCCACCCGGGCCGACGGCGGTGATTTCGCCCTGCGAGGGCTTTTCCTTGGCACTGTCCGGAATGATGATGCCGCCAGCAGTCTTCTCTTCGGCGTCGATGCGCTTGACCACGACGCGGTCGTGAAGCGGACGGAATTTCATGCAGTCCTCCTAAGTTTCTGAAGATGTTGTCAGATTCTGAAATTTTGGCAGTCCGGGCCGGCGAGTGCCAGCTCGGCTGCGATGGACATAAGCCAGTCTTGTTCGGGGGACAAGGGCTTCTAGCAGAAAAATTGGCACTCAAATGTGACGCCTGCCAATTTCATTAATCATGATTAATCGGCGAGGCCAATCTCCAGGCCCCGTATTAGCACGTGCGGTAAGCTGCTGCTAACGCATGAATTTTCAACAGTTCATTAAACATTTAGGCTTGTGATGGGTTGGTATCGTGCGTCACATTTCTCTCATGTGAGCGCATCTCCGCCGGGGTGGCTCGGTGTGTGGCCACCACGACAATGCGCTCCCGAATTGGAGGTATTGGCATGGTCTCGCGGGTTGAAGGTGTTTCCGACGATTTCCGGAAGCAGGTGCTGGGTTACGGGCTGACGACGGCGCAAATCCTGTATCGGATGCCGGATCATCCCTCATTTCTGCAGACCTATGTCTGGCAGAATTACGATCTGTTTCCGAAATTCCCGGCGCTGAAGGATTTCCTCGCCTTCTGGCAGGAAAAGCTGGATGGCCCGCTGTTTTCCGTGACAGTCGCACATTCCAGGCTGATCAAGCCGGCCGAGCTGCGCGCGGTCGATGGCGTGTTCAGGCTGCATTGATTGAGATGCTGTGGGGTGGGCAAGGCGCGCCTGCGCCACCATCTGACGCTCAGCGCGTGAGGATGGGCACGCTTCCGCCTTCGCCCTGCGGGCTACGGCGAGACGAGTCGCTTTGCCCACCCTTACGAAAAAATTTTGTGTTAGCCTCCTGCCACAAACAAAAGGGGAGGTATCCATGGCCAAAAAGAAAATTGCGGCGCGCGCCGCCGCGCAGCCCGCTGTGAAGAAGAAATGGTCGGGCCACAAGACCGCAGCCAAATCCTCGGCCCGCAAAGCCGTCACGTCGAAGGCGAGGGGCGTGGTGGCCGCCAAGCCCAAGCCGGCCAGGAAGACGCGGCCGAAGCAGCGCATTGCGATCAGCCATCACCGTGAGGAAGATTTCAAGGCCGACGGCCTGCGCAACTATGCGAAGTACCGCGATCTCGGCATCGCCAACGCGACGCACGGCCTGGCGCAGGCGCATGTGATCCGCCTGCAGGGACCCTGCAATCCGGCGGAAGTTTCAAAACTGCATTTCCACAACGTCGACTTCCAGATGGTCTATGTGCTCAAGGGCTGGGTGAAGACCTACATGGAAGGCCAGGGCGAGACGCTGATGAAGGAAGGCAGCGCCTGGACCCAGCCGCCGCGCATCAAGCACCTGATCATGGACTATTCCGACGACGTCGAACTGCTGGAAGTGATCCTGCCGGCGGAGTTCAAGACGGTGGAATTGGCGAGCTAGCACTCGCCGTCATCGCGAGGAGCGAAGCGACGAAGCAATCCATACTTGCTTTGTTGCGGCATGGATTGCTTCGCGGAGCCTGTCATCCGGCGGCGCTTCGCGCCGACCGGGTGGCTCGCAATGACGACCTCACGTCATCACGCCCACGATCGCTCCCATCAGACACGTCGTCAGCGTGCCTGAGACGATCGACTTCAGCCCGAGCCCATTGATCTCCTCGCGCCGCTCGGGCGCCATCGTGCCGAGGCCGCCGATCATGATGCCGAGGCTGGCGAAGTTGGCAAAACCGCACATGGCGTAGAGCATGATCAGCCGCGAGCGCGGGTCGAGCGCATCCGCGCCGAGTTTTGAAAGCTCGACATAGGCGATCAGTTCGTTGAGCACCGTCTTGATGCCCATCAGGCTGCCCGCCGTGACGGCCTGCGGCCAGGGCAGGCCCATCAGCCAGCATACCGGTGCCATCACGAGCCCGAGCAGTCGCTGCAGCGAAACTTTGGCGCCGCCGATCTCGGGCAACAGGCCGAGGATGGCGTTGGCCAGATAGACCAGCGCCACCAGCACCAGCAGCATGGCGATGATGTTGAGCAGCAGTTCGAGCCCGGCCGCGGTGCCCCTGGCGATCGCGTCCATGGTGGAGGATGCATGCATGTCGGGATCGCCGGCCAGTTCGCCACCGGTGCGCTTGTCCGACGTCTCCGGCACCATGATCAGGCTGACCAGGATGGCCGCGGGCGCGCCCAGCACCGATGCAATGACAAAATGCGCCGCCGCGTCCGGGATCAGCGGCGCGAGGAACGTTGCATAGAGCACCAGTACGGTGCCGGCGATGCCGGCCATGCCGCCGGTCATCACCAGAAATAATTCGCTGCGCGTGAGTTGCGCCAGATAGGGGCGGATGAACAGCGGCGCCTCGACCATGCCGAGAAAGATGTTGGCCGCGGTCGACAGCCCCACCGCGCCGCCGACGCCGAGGGTGCGCTCCAGCAGCCACGCCATGCCGCGCACGACCGGTGGCAGCACGCGCCAGTAGAACAACAGCGTCGTCAGGACGCTCATCACCAGGATGATCGGCAGCGCCTGAAACGCCAGGATGAAATCCGCGCCCGGCGCCTTGAGATCGAAGGGCAGCGCG
>JAQSWP010000081.1 GCA_029266575.1 Alphaproteobacteria bacterium
GTTTCAGCCGCGCCGTCTATCGCGCCAATTTCGTCGAGGATCGCGAGATCTCGGATGAAGCCGTCATTGCAGCGGTCCTGGTGGAGCTTGGTGGCGATGCCACGGGAATAGTCGAGCGCGCGCAATCTCCAGAGAACAAGGCTGCCTTGGGCGCCGCTGTCGAGGCGGCCATCGCCAAAGGCATCTTCGGCGCGCCGAGCTTCCTCGTCGGCGGCGAATTGTTCTGGGGCAACGACCGGCTGGAGCAGGCAGTGGAATGGGCGCTCAAGCGCTAGCCGGTGATGCCGATCTTCGCCTTCAACCGCGTTACCGCCCGCTCACCGACGCCTGAAAGATGCGCCACCGTCACGCTGTCCGCCGCATCGCCGTCGCCGGCGACGATGGCCGTCACGATGGCGGCATGGGCGCGGCGCACGGCGGGCGAGAAATAGAGCGAGCCGAAAGCGGCGCGGGAATAGAAATCGCAGCGATCCCACATGCTGGCGGAAATCTCCGAGGCGATCGGCGAGCCGGCCAGTTCGTGAATGGCGTTGTGCAGACGGCGATTGAGATGGCGGTAGGTCGGATCGCCGGCATCGGGCGGGCCGGCATTGCTGGATTCGCGCAACACCAGGTCGGCCAGCAACTGCAAGGCGGCTGCGTCCTCTGCGCTGCGCCGTTCGGCAGCCAGCCGGCACACCAGGCCCTCGGCGCGAGCGAAGAACTGGAAAAAGTCTCCGACCGGCTCGGCCTTGGGGGCCACCACGCGGCAGCCGATCTGCGGCAGCACCTGGATGAAGCCCTCGATTTCGAGCCGCCGCACCGCATCCATCACCGGCTGACGGCTGACCCCCATGGCGCGGGTCACGGCGGCGATGGAAATCGGCTGGCCCGGCTCCAGCCCGCCATCCAGCAGCAGCCCCTTAAGATAGGAGGCGCAGCGATCGGCCAAAGTGGCCCCGCTATCCAGCAGCTCAGGGTCCGGTTCCGGCAAATCCCGCAGGTTTCTCAAGGGTCTGGGCATAGGCCAATACTAGCATGCCAGTATTTCCCAAGCTATGGTCAAACGCCGTCCAAAGGAGAGCGTCATGAAAATTCGATCCATCGATGCGCCAGAGGTTCAGGCGCCCAAGGGCGGCTATGCCGGCCTGTGCGAAGTCACCGGGGCGCAGCGCCTGGCCTTTGTCAGCGGCCAGATCCCGGCCCATGTTGATGGCAGCGTGCCGGCAGATTTCCTCGCCCAGGCACGATTGGCCTGGGCCAATGTCGAGGCGCAACTGCGCGCCGCCGGTATGACGCTCGACAATCTGGTCAAGGTCACGACCTTCCTCTCCGACCGCCAATACAATCTGCAGAACCGTCAGGTGCGGCAGGAAGTCCTGGGCTCGCGCACGCCGGCGCTGACCGTGATCATCACCGGCATTTTCGACAGCGCGTGGCTGCTGGAGATCGAAGCCATCGCCGCGGCGTAAAATCGCGAAGCCTTGACTCCTCACGATTGCGACCTATCTTAAGGGCGTCATGCATACGAACCACATATTCCAGCGCGCCCTGCATCATGCAGGCTGCCTGATCGCGGGCTCCTAGCCCCGGATCGAAGACGCTGCTTGGCGCCTCCGGTTCGGGGCGCAGCTAAATCATCCCGTTCGACCATCCGACCACGGCGCTGCCGCGTGCAGCGTTGGGGTTCTGTGCGTTCGCCTGAAAGAGGTCAGTCATGCCGAATAACCCAACCGTTTCAACTCAGCCGCAAGTCCTGCTCTCGACGGCCGATTTCGGCCGCCTGGAAGCTCTGGCCTCTGCGTCGGTGGACAAGCTTCTCGCCGCTGCCGTGCTGCTGCTGAACGAGATCGATCGCGCCGAGGTGCGGCCGAAAAGCGAGTTGCCGGACGATGTCGTGGTCATGGGTTCGCATGTGGAGTTTCGCGACGAAGCCTCGGGCGCGGTGCGGCGCGTGCAGATCGTCTATCCGCACGAGGCCGACATCGCCGCCGACCGTATTTCGGTGCTGACGCTGATTGGCGCGGCGCTGATCGGCCTGCGCGTGGGCCAGTCGATCGACTGCCCGACGGTCGATGGCCAGCGCCGCGCACTGACGGTGCTCGGCGTCGAGTAACGATCAGCGCGCCGCCGCCGCCCGCTTCAGCCGGTCGTTGATCGCTTCGCCCAATCCGGTGTCGGGAATCGGCATCACGGCAATCCGCTCAAGCCCCGGCCGGTCGAGCGTGCGCATGGTGGCGAAGAGACCGGCGGCGGCCTCGGCGAGATTGCCGGTGAAGGAGAGGTTGATCGTCAGGCCGGCGCCTTGCAGCGGCATCGGGCCGAAGGCGATCAGCCCTTCCAGTTCGTTCACCTCGGTAGCGTTGAGCCGCAACGGCAGGGATGGCGCATAGTGGCTCTCCAGCATGCCGGGCGAATGCTTCGGTCCGCCCATGCCGCCATCCTGCACCGCGCCGGCAATGCGCACGATGTCCTCGCGCGTAATGCCGCCCGGGCGCAGCACGACAGGGACCTCGCGACGGGCGTCGATCACCGTCGATTCCAGGCCGATCAGGCACGGCCCGCCATCGAGCACGATATCGACCGCATCGCCCAGCGATTGCACGACATGTTCGGGTCGCGTCGGGCTGATACTGCCGGAGCGGTTGGCGGAAGGCGCGGCGATAGGGCGGTCGGCGGCGCGCAGCAGTGACTGCGCCAGCGGATGGCGCGGCACGCGGATCGCCGCGGTATCGAGCCCGGCGCTGACCAGCAGCGATAACCTGCAGTCGGGCCGCCGCTGCAGCACCAGGGTCAGCGGCCCGGGCCAGAAGGCTGCGGCGAGCTTTTCGGCCAGAGACGTCCACTGCACATGGCGCTGCGCTGCGGCGGCATCGGGCACATGGACGATCAGCGGATTGAAGCGCGGCCGCTCCTTGGCGGCGAAAATCGCGGCCACGGCACGGTCGTCGGTGGCGTCGGCGCCCAGCCCGTAAACAGTCTCCGTCGGCAGCACCACGGTGCGGCCGGCGCGGATGGCGGCGGCGGCCTGGGCGATGCTGTCGGCGGTGGGATCGAGGATGCGGGCCATGGCGCGCTCCCATAGCAGTTGCGGCGAACGACTGCCATGCCGAGAAAGCATGAGAGAAAACCGCGCTCTGCCCTTAGGCTGTCGTCCTGCCGCTGCTTCATTCCTCGAGATGACCGCCGTACTGCCCAAACAATCTGCTCCTCTCATCACGCCCGTGCGGGCGATCTGGGTCGGCATCACCTTGCAATCGGTCAGCGACGAGGTGTTCCGGCTGGCGGTGGTGTGGATGGCGATCGGCCTGGTCGGCACCACGGCCAGCGCTTTGCCGGCGATCCAGTATTTTTGCGCCTTCTTCATCGGCATCACCGCCGGCGCCATCGCCGACCGCTTTGCTCCGCGCACCACGATGGTGGGCGTGACCCTGGTGCGGGCGGTTTTCATAGTGCTGCCGTTGGCGCTGAGCCAGGTCGTGGCACCCAGCTTCTCCGTGCTGGTGATCGCAGCCGTGGGCGTCGCCGGCATGAGCGCTTTCTTCAATCCGGCCATGCACGCTTCGGTGCCGCGCCTGGCCGAAAATCCCGGCCAGATGCAGATCATCAACGGCATGTTCGACGTCACCTTCCGCATCGCCCGCCTGGTCGGCCCGTTCCTCGGCGGTTTGCTGGCGCTGGTCCTGAAGGTCGAACAGTTCCTGCTGGTCGCGGCCTGCGGCATGGTGCTGGCGGGCGCATCGCTGTCATTGGTGGGGCCGAAACTGGCCACCCCGTTCGAGCGGCCGGTGAGCGAGAGCGCCGATACGCTGCTCACCCGGCTCGGCCGCGGCTTCGTCATGCTGCGCCGGGATGAAGTGATCTTCCGCCTGCTGGTGGTCAACGTCATCTGCATCGGCATCTGGACCTTGGGGATTACCGTCGGCCTCGCCATGCTGGTCGAACAGCGCCCGCCGCATGGCTTCGAGGCGCGCCCACTGGTGGCGCTCAGCCTGGTGCTCGGCGTCTATGGCGTCGGCGACATCGTTTCCAACCTGATTGTCTCGCGCAGCCATCCGCGCGATCGCTGGGCTTTCATGCATTCGGGCTACGTCATCATGGGGCTGGGCATGACCTGCCTGCCGCTGCCGCTGCTGCTGGATTTCGGCGGCATCGAGATTGTGGCGATGATGGCTTGCGCCGCCATCACCGGCTTCGGCGGCCCGCGCTTTTTCCTGCTGATGCTGACCGAATTCCAGACGCGGCTGGTCGGCACCGACCTGACGGCGCTGTTGCGCCTGCGCGTGGCGCTGCAGGCGGCGGCGATGGCGCTGGGCGGCGTGCTGGGCCTGCTGCTGTTCGCCACCATCGGCCCGGCCTATACCGTCTTGGCCTGTGGGCTGGCGATCTTCGCACTGGCCGTGCTCGGCTGGTGGGCGCGGCCCAGGCAGATGGAAGTCTAGCAGTGGGCGACGCCACCCGCTCCGAGATCGAGGCGGCGCAAGCCTATTTCGATCGCTTCGTGGCGGCGTTCGCCACTTTCGACGGCCGTAAGGTCGCGGAGCTTTTCGCGCCGCCCGTGGTTGCGGTGCGCGGCGACGGCTCGTCCGTTGGGTTGCCGACGCAAGATGATGTGATCCGCTATTACCAGGCCGCTTTGGATGAATATCGCGGCAAAGGGTGCGCCTCGGCCCGGTGGTTCGACCTCGCAGTGACGCCAATGGGTCGCGCCAGCCTGTTGGGCGCGGTGACATGGCAATTGCTGAAAGCCGACGGCACGGTGCTCACCGAGGGGCGGCAATCCTATGGCTTGCGCCGCATCGATGGCGGCGAGCCCAAAGCCTTCGCCTGCGCCTCGCATTCGAGCTGAGCGCCAAATTTTATCTTCTTAAAAGTCCTCATCCTGAGCCCGTCGAAGGATGGATTTCACAGGCAATCTCTGCGTTGCCCATGCTTCGACGGGCTCAGCATGAGGTTCGTGTTGTGATGATGGGCAGGCTTTCAACGCTCAGAAACTCTTCTTCTCGCCCCACGCCACGAAATGCGGATTGCGGAAGCTGGGCTTGGCGTAAAGGAACGGCTCGCCTTCGACCGTCGTCACCGAACCGCCGGCTGCTTCCAGCACCGCCTGGCCCGCCGCCGTGTCCCATTCCATGGTCGGCCCGAAGCGCGGGTAGAGATCGGCTTCGCCGGCGGCGATCAGGCAGAATTTCAGCGACGAGCCCGCCTCCTTGCGCTCGGCGATGCGGAAGGGTTCGAGGAAACCTTCGAGGTCGTGGTTCTTCCACGACGAATGGGTGCGCGAGGCGAAGATGGTGAGGCCCTTGTCGGGCGCCATCCGCGTTTCGATGCGGCTGACGACGCCTTTGGAAATCTCCTCGGCATAGGTTTCGCTGGCGCTTTGCACGCCGCGCCACAGCCGGTCGAAGGCCGGCGCGCCGACCACGCCCAGCAGCGGCCGGCGATCGACGATCAGCGCGATGTTGACGGTGAACTCGCCGTTCTTCTTGATGAATTCCTTGGTGCCGTCCAGCGGATCGACCAGCCAGAACACGCCGCGCTTGGTCTCAGGCTCGCGGCCTGCGGCCATCTCTTCCTCGGCGATCACCGGAAATTTGACCGGCAGGCTCCGCAAGCCCCGCAGGATGATGGCCTCGGCGGCATGATCGGCGTCGGTGACTGGCGATTTGTCGTCCTTGTGCGTGACGTCGATCCGCTTGGCGTAGATCTCCATGATCGCACGGCCCGCCTCCTGGGCGATCTCGGTCACCTTATGCAAGATCTCGGGCGTGAGGAGCTTGGCGGCTTCTTGGTTGGCGGCGTCGGCGGAGGCGAATTCGGTAACGGGACTCATTGGGCGGCGACGGGCCTTTGCTGCTGATGCGGGCCGGCGGGAGCGTCGCCGGCGCAGGTGGTGCGGTGCAGTTCGCGGCGGAAGCCGTCATAGTCGTTGACGGCGTAATGCTGCGTGCAGCGATTGTCCCACATTGTAAGCGTGCCCTGGCGCCAGCGGTTGCGGCAGATGAACTCAGGCCGCGTCGCGTGGGCGAAGAGATAGTCGAGCAGCGGCGCGCTCTCCGCGCTGGTCATGTCCTTGAAGCGGATCGTGTAGACCTGGTTGACGTAGAGCGCCTTGCGCCCGGTCTCGGGATGGACGCGCACCACCGGATGGGCGATCTCCTCTTCCGCCTCGATGCCGGTGCGGATCTTCATCGAGCGCGCCTGGCTCTTGTCGGCATAGATGCCCTGCCGCCCGTAAGGCCGCTTGGCCGAATGCATCGCCTCCATGTCGTCCAGCAGCCGCTGCAGGCCGGGCGACAGCATCTCGTAGGCGAGGTACTGGTTGGCCCACATCGTGTCGCCGCCATAGGGCGGCACCTGCAATGCGTAGAGGAAGGTGCCGGCCGGCGGCGCGTCCTGGAAGCTCCAGTCCGAATGCCAGTTGCCGCCGAAATTGGCCTTGCGCTTCTCGTCCGCTTCCTTGATCACCGCCAAGACGTTGGGATGGTCGGTGCTGATGCCATCGACGAACGGCTCCTTGCCGAACGGCCCGAAATAGGAGGTGAAGCGCTCGAGGTTGGCGTCGGAGAGTTTCTGCTCCGGGTAAAACAGCACCTGATGCTCCATCCAGGCCGCGCGCAGCAGCTGCACCGTTTCCGGATCGAGTGGCTGCGAAAGATCGACGCCGGTGACTTCGGCGCCCAGCGCGCCGGAGACGCGGGCGATCTCGATCCGGTCGTTGCGGGACATATCTCCTCCGGCTCTTGTTTGTGGCGCGGCGCTGGCTATGGTGGCGATTGTCGCAAGCGCCCCCGCTGGCGGCAAATGCTTTCGGTTCCGCCGCCCGGAACCTCAGCGACAGGTCAGACATGAACGACGCCGCGCCGCTTGGCATTCTCTCGGCCATTCCCGAAGAACTGCGCCATCTGGAAGACCGCACCGAGGGCAGCGAGACCCTGGCCGGCCTGAGCTTCCACAGAGGCCGCATCGAGGGCCGCGCCGCGGTGTTCGTCGAGACCGGCATCGGCAAGGTCAATGCCGCGCTCACCGCCACCATCCTGGCGCAGCATTTCGGCTGCCGGGCGCTGATCTTCGGCGGCGTCGCCGGCGGCATCGATCCCGCGCTCGGCATCGGCGACGTGGTGGTCGCCACCAAGCTGGTGCAGCACGATTACGGCGCGCTGGTCGATGGCCGCATCGAGGCCTACCAGCCCGGCATCGCGCCGCTGCCCGGCGTCGATCGCTCGCCGGGCTATTACATGGGCAGGACGCTGGAAACGAACTTGCGCGCCGCTTTGGCCGGCATCGAGCTGCCGTCGCTCGCCGCTAGCGTGACCGGCGAGGCGGCGCGGCAGGCCAGCCTGCATTTCGGCACCGTTGTCAGCGGCGATACGTTCGTGAATTGCGGCATGACGCGGGAGCGCATGGAACGCGAGTTCGGCGCCCTGGCGGTCGAGATGGAGGGTGCGGCGGTCGCGCAGGTGGCCGAGCGCTTCGGGCGGCCCTGGATCGTGGTGCGCTGCCTGTCCGATCTGGCGGGCGTCGATTCGCACCTGAATTTCCCGGCCTTTTTGCCGGTGGCGGCGAAGGCGGCGGCTGTGGTCGTGCGGCAGGCCGTGCAGGTACTGTGAGGCCGTTCACAGCGGCGACAGGCAAATTGGTTTGAATGGCGTAGAGTTGGGTCAAGGGAGGCTTGCATGGTCAAAAGAGCGGTGCTGGACGACTACCAGGACGTGGCGCTGAAGGCGGCCGACTGGTCGGTGCTGCCGGCCGAGGCGCAGGTCACGACCTTCAACGATCACGTGGCCGACCCGGCCAAACTGATCGAACGGCTGCGCGATTTCGAGATCGTCTGCGTGATGCGCGAGCGCACGCCGCTGCCGCGCGCCATCATCGAGGCGCTGCCCAAGCTGAAGCTGATCGTCACGACGGGCTTGCGCAATTTCTCCATCGACGTGAAGGCGGCGCAGGAGCGGGGCGTGATCGTCTGCGGCACCACCGGCGTCGGCCATCCGACTGCCGAGCTGACCTGGGCGCTGATCCTGGGCCTGATGCGCCACATCCACACCGACCACCAGGCCATGCGCGAGGGCGGCTGGCAGACCAGGCTGGGCCGCGGCCTGAAGGGCCGGACCTTGGGCCTGGTCGGGCTGGGCAATCTCGGCGGCAGAGTGGCGCGCATTGGCGTGGCGTTCGGCATGCAGGTGCTGGCCTGGAGCGAGAACCTCTCCAATGGCCGCGCCGGCGAGGTGGGCGCGCAACATGTCGGCAAGGAGGAGCTGCTGGCCAAATCCGACGTGGTGTCGATCCATCTGGTGCTGAGCCAGCGCTCGCGCGGGCTGATCGGCGCCAAAGACCTGGCGCTGATGAAAAATGACGCCTATCTGGTCAACACCTCGCGCGGGCCTATCGTGGACGAGAAGGCGCTGGTCGAGGCGCTGCAGAGCGGCCGCATCGGCGGCGCCGGGCTGGACGTCTACGACGTCGAGCCATTGCCGAAAGACCATCCGTTCCGCCGCCTGCCCAACGTGCTGTTGACGCCGCATGTCGGCTACGTCACCGACGACAATTACGCGGTGTTCTATCGCGAGACGGTGGAGGATGTGAAAGCCTTCCTCGACGGCAAGCCACTGCGGGTGATCGCGCCTTGATCAAGGCTTCTCGGCATGCCGCTCGCCGTCCTTGCGCAGGGCGATGAGCGAGCCGTTGAGCTCGGCGCCGAAGATGAAGACCAGCCCGGCGCTGTAGAAGAACAGCAGGGTGATCACGACGCCGCCCAGGGTGCCGTAGGTGGAATCGTAGTTGCCGGCCAAGGTCAGGTAGATCGACAGGCCGGTCGATACCGCCAGCCAGAATCCCAGGGTCACCGCGATGCCCGGCATCACGTCGCGCCAGCGCTGGCGGATCGGCGGCAGATACTGGTGCAGCACCATCAGGAAGCCGCCGAACAGTACCGCCGCCAGCACGTAGCGGCCGATATTCCAGACGATGCCGATGCCCGATCCGATCGGGATGACGCGCTCGATCAGCGTCCAGGCGATCGGCCCCAGCACGATCGAACCGGAAGCGATTAGCAGCAGGATACCGGACATGACCACGAACAGCAGGCTCTGCAGGCGCCGCTTCCACATCGGCCGCTCGTCCGTCAGGTCGTAGGCTGTGTTGAGCGCCAGCCGCATGGCCTCGAACCAGCTCGACGCCGCCCACAGCGTGCCGAGAATGCCGAGCGTCAGCAGATCCTCGTGATGCGCCACCATGACGGTGAAGATCGGGCCGGACAGGGTCTGCGCCACGTCATGCGGGGCGAAGCGAAACAGGAAATTGACCAGGGTCGCCGCCGTCTGGGTGTCGCCCAATATCCCGAACAGGGCGGCCAGGAAGATCAGGAACGGGAACAGCGCCAGGAAGGCGGTGAAGGCCAGGTGGCCTGCCAACTCGAAGCCGCCGTTGCGGATCATCTCGCCCACCGCCGCAATCCACGGATTGGCGAAATGGCTGAGGCGGCTGGCCAGACGGCGCTGCGGTTCGGTCAGTTTCAACATGAGGTCACGGAAGCGACGGGACACCGGCCTAACCCCTGAAAGCGGGAGGGGTTCCGGGGCGCTGCGAACGTTGATCGGCGGGGCGTTTGCTGCTTGGATTGCGCCATCCAACCAGAGGGAGGACGACATGGCATTCGCGATCGGCGACACCGCCCCCGATTTCACCGCCGAGACGACGCAAGGCGACATCAAGTTCCACGACTGGATCGGCGATTCCTGGTGCGTGCTGTTCTCGCATCCCAAGGACTTCACGCCGGTCTGCACCACCGAGCTGGGCTACATGGCGCGCCTGAAGCCGGAATTCGACAAGCGCAACGTCAAGATCATCGGCCTCTCCGCCGATCCGGTCGGCAACCACGAGAAATGGTCGCAGGACATCAAGGAGACGCAAGGCTACATGCCGAATTACCCGATGATCGGCGACGCCGACCTGAAGGTTTCCAAGCTCTACGGCATGCTGCCGGCGGCAGCGTCCGCCGACGGCGTGCGCACGGCGGCTGACAACATGACGGTGCGCAACGTCTTCGTCATTGGCCCGGACAAGAAGATCAAGCTGATCATCGTCTATCCCATGACCACCGGCCGCAATTTCGACGAGGTGCTGCGGGTGATCGATAGCCTGCAGCTCACCGCCAAGCACAAGGTGGCGACGCCGGTGAACTGGAAGCAGGGCGAGGACGTCATCATCGCCGGCTCGGTCAACGACGAGGACGCCAAGAAGATCTACCCGCAAGGCTGGAAGGCGCCGCGCCCCTATATCCGCATCGTGCCGCAGCCTAAGTAAGAATTGGAAAACCACCGAGGCACAGAGACACAGAGGGGTAGTCGTCTCTGTGCCTCTGTGTCTCTGTGGTTAATCGGAGCGCTTTCGCCGTAACCATCGCCGCGCTAGTCTTTCTCTCCAAGAGGGAGAAACGATGGTTGACGCAAAGTTCATAAAATTCGACACGCTGGCGCTGCATGCCGGCCAGCAGCCCGATGCCGAGCATGGCGCGCGGGCGGTGCCGATCTATCAGACGACGTCCTACGTCTTCCGCGACACCGAACATGCCGCCAGCCTGTTCAACCTGGAGACCGGCGGCCATATCTACAGCCGCATCTCCAACCCGACCGTGGCGGTGTTCGAGGAAAGAGTGGCGGCGCTGGAAGGCGGCTCAGGCGCGGTGGCGACAGCGTCAGGACAGGCGGCGCTGCATCTGGCGATCGCGACGTTGATGGGTGCGGGCAGCCATATCGTGGCCTCGGCCTCGATCTACGGCGGCAGCCACAATCTTCTCACCCATACGATGCCGCGCTTTGGCATCACCACCACCTTCGTCAACCCGCGCGATCCCGAAGCTTTCCGCAAGGCGATCAGGCCGGAAACGCGGCTGGTTTTCGGCGAGACCTTGGGCAATCCCGGTCTGGAGATCCTCGACCTGCCGACGATTTCCCGGATCGCGCACGATAACGGCCTGCCGCTGCTGATCGACAACACCTTCGCCACGCCCTTCCTGTGCCGGCCGATCGAGCATGGCGCCGATCTGGTGTTCCACTCCGCCACCAAGTTCATCGGCGGCCACGGCATCGCCATCGGCGGCATCCTGGTCGATGGCGGCACGTTCGACTGGGAGAGATCGGGCAAGTTCCCGACCCTGACCGAACCCTATGCCGGCTATCACGGGCTGGATTTCGCCGAGGAGTTCGGCCCGCATGCCTTCGTGATGCGCGCCCGCGCCGAGGGCGTGCGCGATTTCGGCGCGTGTCTGTCGCCGCAGAACGCCTTCTATCTGCTGCAGGGGCTGGAGACTTTGCCGGTGCGCATGGCGCGCCACATGGACAACACGCGCAAGATCGTGGCGTTCCTGAAGGCGGCGCCGCAGGTCGAGAAAGTCGCCTATCCTGAACTGCCCGACCATCCCGACAACGCGCTGGCCAAGTCGCTGCTGCCCAAGGGCAGCGGTGCCGTCTTCACCTTCGACATCAAAGGCGGGCGCGAGGCGGGCAGGCGCTTCATCGAGAAACTGCGCCTGTTCTCGCATCTGGCCAATGTCGGCGATGCCAAGTCGCTGGTGATCCATCCCGCCTCGACCACGCATCAGCAGATGGATGCGCCGTCGCTTAACAAGGCCGGCATCGGCGAGGCGATGATCCGCCTGTCGGTGGGGCTGGAGGATGCCGACGATCTGATCGACGATCTCGGCCAGGCGCTGAAAGCGTCGGCGAAGGGTTGAGATCATGGAACTCACCGTTGACGGTCACCAGGTCTTCGCCGCCACCGGCGGCAAGGATTTCGATTCCAACCTGCCGACCATCGTCTTCATTCATGGCGCCGGCAACGACCGCACCGCCTGGCGGCTGCAGACGCGCTACTTCGCCTATCACGGCCGCTCCGTGCTGGCGGTCGATCTGCCGGGCCATGGCCGCTCGGGCGGCGAGCCACTGACCTCGATCCAGGCGCTGGCCGATTTCGTGCCGAAGCTGCTCGATGCGGCGAAGGTGGAGAAGGCGGCGCTGGTCGGCCATTCGATGGGCGCGTTGACCGCATTGCAGGCGGCCGCCTCGCATCCCGATCGCATCTGGGCGCTGGCGCTGCTGGGCGTCGCCTCCACCATGCCGGTGCATCCCGAATTGCTCACCGCGGCGCACGCGCATGAGCACAAATCGATGGAACTGATCGCCAATTGGGGCATCGGCAAGCCGATGCAGCTGGGCGGCATGAAATCGCCCGGCCTGTGGCTGACCGGCGAGGTGCTGAGAGTCACCGAGCGCTCCAATCCCGGCTCGATCGGCGTCGATATGGAAGCTTGCAAC
>JAQSWP010000082.1 GCA_029266575.1 Alphaproteobacteria bacterium
GTGACAGGCTTCGTCTACGGGCTAGCCGTCGATCTTGAACGCAGTGTGCCGCTGATCGCCGTCGCCGGCGAGATGTTCCACGTCGCCTGGGAACGCGCCTGCAATGCGCCACTCGAGGCACTGGGCGTTCTGTATCGCTATTCCTTCTATCCGCTGCGCGTGCTCGGCACGATCTTGTGGGGCGGGCTGGGGCTGGTGTTCGTGCTTTATTTCGTGCGCACCATCGCCAGCGCTGCGGCGGGCGACGCGCCGGTTCCCGAACGGGTCCGCCGCGTGCGGGGCACTTTGCGAACGGCCGCCGAACATGGTTTGCGCCGTCTTTGGGTGCATCGGATTCTCAGCGTGCAAGTCCTGTTCCTGGTTTTTGCCGCATTGGCGATCTGGCATGTCTGGGCTCTGGTGCTGGACGGGCGCTATCGCGATTTCCCGATCGGCAATTTCCTGGCGCCGGCACTGGTGCTGATCGTGTGGAAGTTCGCCACCATCTTCAACCCGTCAGCCGAGGCGCCGGCTCGTCACAAGATCGCTGAAGCATTGTCCTTTGGCCGTATCCTGGGACTGGTGGGGCATGAGCCTGCAGCACCATTGCCGCCGGGCTATACGCGGTTTGGCCCGATCTGGGCGGAGTTGCTGTTGTGCTTCGCTCTGATCGGCGGTGCGGCGACGCTGGTAATCGTCGAGGGCACGCTGAACACCGAGGCCTTGATGTGGGCGGCGTTGTGCCTGCTGATGAGCGTGCCGTTTTTGGCCACCATGCGCCTGTCGCTGGCGCTGCCGATGGCCGAACAGCCACCGGAATCCTTCACTGGCAAATGGTAGCCACCCTCCCTTTTTGAGACAGCCGCAGGAGTACGACCATGGAAATGACCGGTGAATATCGCATTCCCGCGCCGCGCCCCACCGTGTGGTCGGCGCTCAATGATCCGGCCGTCCTGCAGGCCTGCATTCCTGGTTGCGAATCGCTGGAGCGCGGTGCTGAAAACGAGTTCAAGGCCACCGTGCGCGCCAAGGTCGGACCGGTCAGCGCACGGTTCTCAGGCAAGGTGAGCTTGAGCGATTTCGATCCGCCGAAATCCTATCGCATTTCGGGCGAAGGCCAGGGTGGAGCCGCCGGTTTCGCCAAGGGCGGCGCGGTGGTCAATCTCGAGGAGGACGGCGCTGGCACGATCCTGCGCTACACGGCCGACGCGCAGGTCGGCGGCAAGCTGGCGCAGATCGGTTCGCGCCTGATCGATGGTACCGCCAAAAAACTGGCAGACGAGTTTTTCGAGGCCTTTGCCGCCAAGGTCGGCGCGATGGCGGGGCCTGCTGCCAGCGATACTGCGGAAGCGGCAGCGGCAACGGTGGTCACGGCGGGGCTGCCGGGATCGGAGCCGGCGCAAATGGCGGTGGCGCGCAATGCGGCCCCGCCCTCTAGCAAGGGCGCCATGATGCGCTGGTTGGCGATCGCCGGCCTCGCGGTTCTGGTCGTGGTCGCCTGGCTGGCGTTTCGCTAACGGTTCGCAAAAGACGGTTTCTTGACGGTGAGTGGCGCTGCACCGGCTTGTTCTTGACCGAGGACGGCGAAAGAGAAAGACTTTCGCCTGCCCGGGTAGAGATCGCCGCCGAATGTGGTCCCCTTGGAGCGTCAGGCGTACCGAGAGAGGGAGGATCTCATGTCCGTATCCGTCAGCATGAAAGTCAACGGCAAAACGGCGACCGGCAATGTCGAGCCGCGCACGTTGCTGGTCCAGTTCATCCGCGAGCATCTGGGCCTTACCGGCACGCATGTCGGCTGCGACACCAGCCAATGCGGCGCCTGCGTCGTCCATGTCGACGGCAAATCCATTAAATCCTGCACCATGCTGGCGCTGCGCGCCGACGGCGCCGACGTCTCGACCATCGAGGGCTTGGCTAAGGACGGCACCTTGCATCCCATGCAGGAAGCCTTCCGAGAGCATCACGGCCTGCAATGCGGCTTCTGCACCCCGGGCATGGTGATGAGCGCCATCGATCTGGTGAAACGCCACAACTACAAGCTCGACGAAAAAACCGTTCGTCACGGCCTGGAGGGCAATCTCTGCCGCTGCACCGGCTACCACAACATCGTTAAAGCGGTGTTGGCGGGCGCCGAGGCGATGCAGGCAAAGGGGGTGTGACATGAGCGAACAAGGCATCGGCAAGCGCGTCGTCCGCAAGGAAGACCAGCGCTTTCTCACCGGCAAGGGCCACTACACCGACGATCTGCAGCGCATCCGCCAGACCCACGCCTATTTTCTGCGCTCGCCGCACGCCCACGCCAAGATCGCGCGCATCGACACTAAGGCGGCGCAAAGCGCGCCGGGCGTCGTTGCCGTGTTCACCGGCGCCGACACGGCGGCGGCCAAGGTCGGCAGCCTGATCTGCGGCTGGGTGGTGAAGGACAAGCACGGTGAGCCGCACAAGGCGCCGCCGCATCCGGCGCTGGCCGTCGATACGGTGCGCCATGTCGGCGACACGGTGGCGATGGTGATCGCGGAGACCGAGGCGCAGGCCAAGGACGCGGCGGAAAAGATCGTAGTCGACTATCAGGAACTGCCGGCGGTGATCAATCCCGCCAAGGCGCTGGACAAAGGTGCCGCACAGCTGCACGCCGAAGCGCCCGGCAATCTTTGCTACGACTGGGAGCTGGGCGACCGGGCAGCCGTCGATGCCGCTTTCGCCAAGGCAGCCCATGTCACCAAGATCGACTTGGTCAACAACCGGCTGATCCCCAACGCCATGGAGCCGCGCGCGGCCGCGGCCGAGTACGATGCCGGCAGCGGACAATATACGCTATGGACCACGTCGCAGAACCCGCACGTGACGCGGCTGGTGCTGTCGGCCTTCGTGCTGGGTATCCCCGAGCACAAGCTGCGCGTCATCGCGCCCGATGTCGGCGGCGGTTTTGGCTCCAAGATATTCATCTATGCCGAGGAGACCTTGCTGACCTGGGCTTCGGCCAAGGTCAACCGGCCGATCAAGTGGACGGCCGAGCGCAATGAATCCTTCGTCAGTGACGCGCATGGCCGCGATCACGTCACCCATGCCGAGTTGGCGATGGACAAGGATGGCAAGTTCCTGGCGCTGAAGGTCGATACCATCGCCAATATGGGCGCCTATCTCTCGACCTTTGCCACCGCCGTGCCGACCTATCTCTACGGCACCTTGCTGGCGGGCCAATACACCACGCCGGCCATCCATGTGAACGTCCGCTCGGTGTTCACCAACACCGCACCGGTCGATGCCTATCGCGGCGCCGGCCGCCCGGAGGCGACCTTCGTGCTGGAGCGCATTGTCGAACAGGCGGCGCGCGAGATGAAGATCGACAAGGCCGAATTGCGCCGGCGCAACTTCATCGCTACGGACGCCTATCCGTACCAGACGCCGGTGGCGCTGGCTTACGATTCGGGCAACTACGCCGGGGCGCTGAAGAAGGCGCTGGAAATGGCCGACTACGACGGCTTCGAAAAGCGGCGCGCCGACTCCAAAGCCAAAGGCAAGCTGCGCGGCATCGGACTGTCGGCCTATATCGAGGCGTGCGGTCTCGCGCCATCTGCCGTGGTGGGCTCGTTGGGGGCAGGCGTCGGGCAATGGGAATCAGCGCAAGTGCGCTTCAATCCGACCGGCAACGTGCAGGTCTATACCGGCTCGCACAGCCACGGGCAGGGCCACGAAACGACTTTTGCCCAGTTGGTCTCGACCCAGCTTGGCGTGCCGCTCGACCAGGTCGAAGTGATCCATGGCGACACGGCGTCAGTGCCGTTCGGCATGGGCACCTACGGCTCGCGTTCGCTGGCCGTCGGCGGCTCGGCGATCGTCAAGGCCTGCGACAAGATCATCGCCAAGGGCAAGAAGATCGCCGCGCACATGCTGGAAGCATCGGCCGCCGATATCGAGTTCAAGAACGGCGTGTTCTCCATCGCCGGCACCGACAAGCAGGTGCCGCTGGGCGGTGTGGTGTTCTCGGCCTACGTGCCGCACAACTACCCGCTCAACGAAGTCGAGCCGGGCATGGACGAGAACGCCTTCTACGATCCGGCCAATTTCACCTATCCGGCCGGCGTGCATATCTGCGAGATCGAGATCGATCCCGATACCGGTGTCAGCACCATCGCCAAATTCACGGCGGTGGACGATTTCGGCAATCTGGTCAATCCGATGATCGTCGAGGGCCAGGTCCATGGCGGCATCGGCCAAGGCATCGGCCAGGCGCTGCTGGAACATGGCGTTTACGACGAGAAGAGCGGCCAGCTGCTGACGGGCTCCTACATGGACTACACCATGCCGCGTGCCGACGATCTGCCGAGCTTCGATGTCGGTTACCAAGTCACGCCATGCCCGCACAATCCGCTGGGCGTCAAAGGCTGCGGTGAAGCCGGTGCGATCGCAGCGCCTGCTGCGGTGATGAACGCGATCCACGATGCGCTGGCGCCGGTCGGCGTGAAGAGCATCGACATGCCCGCGACGTCCAGCCGAGTCTGGCAGGCGATCCAGCGGGCGAACACAAAAATGGCCGCGGAATAGGGGAGGCCTGAACCATGTACGATTTCCAATATCATCGTCCCAAGAGCGTTGCCGACGCGGTCGCGGCGCTGAAGAAGGCCGCCGACGGCAAGCTCATCGCCGGCGGCCAGACTTTGCTGCCGACCTTGAAAATGCGTCTGGCGCAGCCGACAGATCTGGTCGATCTATCGGGTGTGCCTGAATTGCGCGGCATCAAGGTCGAAGGCAACGCCGTCGTCATTGGCGCCATGGCTAAGCATGCCGAAGTGTCCGCATCGGCCGAAGTGCAGAAGGCCATTCCGGCCTTGGCCATGCTGGCTTCGGAGATCGGCGACGCGCAGGTGCGCAACATGGGCACCTTGGGCGGCTCGATCGCCAACTCAGATCCAGCGGCCGATTATCCCGCCGCCATCGTAGGCTTGAATGCCACCATCAAGACCAACGAGCGGACCATCGCCGCCGACGACTTCTTCAAAGGCATCTTTACGACTGCCCTGAAGGAAGGCGAGGTGATCATCTCGGTGAGCTTCCCGGTACCGGAGAAAGCCGCCTACATGAAGTTCGACAACCCGGCCTCGCGCTTCGCCATGGTCGGCGTCTTCGTCGCCAAATTGGCCGGCGGCGTTCGCGTCGCCGTGACCGGCGCCGGTCCCAGTGTGTTCCGCGTCAAGGCGATGGAAGAGGCGCTGGCCAAGGATTTCTCGGGCAAGGCAGTCGAGAACATCAAGGTGCCGACCACGGGCCTGAATTCCGACATCCATGGCAGCGCCGAATATCGCGCCCATCTGGTGACGGTGATGGCCAAGCGCGCGGCCGACGCAGCCAAATAGCGCCAGCAAACGAAGAATCGAAAAGGGAGGCCAGAGCCTCCCTTTTTATTTGAGTTTCGCGGCAGCCGGCTAGCGAGCTTGCGCTTTATCTAGTGCTGCCACGATGGCAGCGAACCGCTCCTCGACTTCGTCGCGCATTTCGGGATGGGTGAAGACATAAAGCTCGTTAGCGCGAATTGCCGCCAGGGTTTGCGCCGCGACCTCCGCCGGATCGAGTCCGGACTGCAATTGCCTGGCGATTTCGGCGACCAGCTTGCCGCCCGGACTTGCCGGATCCAGAGCGGGCGACGGGCCATAGCGCTGCGGCCGGTTGCGGCCGCTGTTGCCGATTTCAGTGCGTACATAGCCGGGGCACAGCACCGTTACACCGATATTCGAAGCGGCGAGCTGCTTGGCCAACCCTTCCGACATCGCCACCACGGCGTATTTGCTAGTGGCGTAGGAGTTGAAGCCCAGATTGCTCTGCAATCCGGCCATCGAAGCGGTGTTGACGATATGGCCGCCTTCGCCATGCGCCTGGATATGCGGCAGGAAGGTATGAATTCCGTGCAGCACGCCCATCAAATTGACGTCGAGCACCCAACGCCAGCTCTCGAGCGAGCCGCCGCCGCCGGCGACGCCGGCATTGTTGCAAACCACATGGACCTTGCCGAAGGCCGCGTAGGCGGCTTGGGCGGCGCGCTCGACGCTGGCGGCATCGCTTACGTCGCAAACCACGCTGCGCACGTTTGGGGCAAACTCACGCAGGCTTTCGACGGCGACCGCCAATGCCTGTACTTCGATATCGGCCAGCATCACCTTCATGCCGGCCTGGGCAAGGACCCGGCTCAGCGCCAGGCCGATGCCGCTAGCGGCGCCCGTGACGAAAGCTGTCTTGCCGGCCAATTCGCGCATGATGTCCTTTCACAACGCAATGGGCGGCCTGACGACCTCAGGCCTGGGCGCTGGGACGCGCCGAAACCTCGGCATGCCAACGCGCGAGATTCTTCTGCTTGTCGGGGTCGATCTTGAGCCGCAGCACGCGGGCGAAATCGACCGAGCACAAGGCGGTGATGTCTGCCACGCTGTAGCGGTCGCCGGCGATGAATTTGCTCTTCGCCAGAGTCTGATCGAGGAAATCGAACATGCCCGGCGCTTCCTTCAGGCACTGCTCGGCGAAAGCAGGCACCTGCGTGATGCGGTCAGCGAAGAAGGCATTGCCGTGGCGGAAGGCGCCGGTGATGCAGCTCATGACATTGAGTTCCATGCGCCGCTGCCACATCTCGACGATCGCTTTATCCTTGGCGCCGGTGCCGAACAATGGTGGATTCGGATTCGTTTCTTCGAAGTAACGGCAGATCGCCATGGTCTCGGCGATGATGGTGCCGTCGTCCAGCTCGAGGATCGGCACGCCGAACATCGGGTTCTTCTTGGCGTATTCGGCGCCGCGGTTCTGCTTGCCGGCGATATCGACTGGCTCGGTAGGCACGGAAATGCCCTTCTCGGCGAGAAAGATGCGCACGCGGCGCGGATTGGGCGCGGTCTTGCTGTCATAGAGTTTCATGGCTTTCCCTGAATTGGCGTTGGCTCCCGGCGGCATTATCGCCGGCAACTCCCGGCACGCAAGGCAAAGCGCCTGAAAACGCATGGGAAAGCCTTGGCCGGCTTGGAGTTTTCTGCGCTAAAATCCTCGATCTTTCGCGCACCGGAATGGATATGACCCGAGCATTGCCCGCCTCCATCGACGAGACCATGACCCTGCTTGACGCGGGCAAGTACGTGGCCGACCGCAGCCTAGCGACGACGCTGTTCCTGTCGCTGAAGCTGGGCCGGCCGCTCTTCGTCGAGGGTGAGGCCGGCGTCGGCAAGACCGAGATCGCCAAGGTTCTGGCGCAGGTGCTGGGTCGACCGCTGATCCGCCTGCAATGCTACGAGGGCCTCGACGTCGCCTCCGCCGTCTACGAGTGGAACTACGCCCGGCAGATGATCGAGATCCGCCTGGCCGAGGCGCAAGGCGTGGTTGATCGCGGCAATCTGGGCGACGAGATCTTCAACGAGCGCTTTTTGATCCGCCGGCCGCTGCTACAGGCGCTGCAGCCGGCGCCGGGTGGCGCGCCGCCGGTGCTGCTGATCGACGAACTCGATCGCGCCGACGAGCCGTTCGAGGCCTATCTGCTGGAAGTGCTGTCCGATTTCCAGGTCACCATTCCCGAACTCGGCACCATCACGGCCGAAAAGCCGCCGCTGGTGGTGGTCACTTCCAATCGCACGCGCGAGATCCACGACGCGCTGAAGCGGCGCTGCTTCTATCACTGGGTCGATTATCCCGATGCCGAGCGCGAGATGCGCATCATCGCCGCCAAGGTGCCGGGGGCGCGCGAGCGGTTGAGCCGGCAAATCGTGGCCGTGGTGCAGGATCTGCGCAAGCAAGACCTGTTCAAGCTGCCTGGTGTCGCCGAGACCATCGACTGGACCACGGCGCTGACCGAATTGAACGTGCTGGAGCTCGATCCCGACACGCTCAACAACACGTTAGGCGTGCTGCTGAAATATCAGGACGACATTCAGAAGATCCAGGGCAGCCCGGCCGCCGAACTGCTCAACCGCGTCAACCGCGAGCTGGCGCTGGCAGGAAGCTGACGCATGAGCGACGTTTATACCGCCGCGGGACAGATGGGCGACGGCCGGCTGGTCGACAACATCGCCCATTTCGCCCGCACCTTGCGGCGCGCCGGCCTGCCGATCGGACCGGGACGGGTGATCGAGGCGGTGAAGGCCGTGGAGGCGGCCGGCGTGGCGCGGCGCGACGATTTCTACTGGACCCTGCATTCGATTTTCGTCAACCGGCAGGATCAGCGCGCGCTGTTCGATCAGGCCTTCCACATCTTCTGGCGCAATCCGCGGCTGCTGGAAAAGATGCTGCAAATGATGCTGCCCTCGGTGAAGACAGACGAGGCGGAGGACAAGCGCGAGGAGATCAGCCGCCGCCTGGCCGAGGCGATGCGTCCAGCCAACGACGATCATGGACCGGGCGAGGAGCAGGAGCCGCCGGAAGTCGAGATCGACGCCGCTTTGACCTTTTCCGACCGCGAATTGCTGCAGAAAAAGGATTTCGAGCAGATGTCGCAGGCCGAAGCCGATGCCGCAATGCGCGCCATCCAGCGCCTGCACCTGCCCATCGCCGATGTCCCGACCCGCCGCTTTGCCGCCGACCGGCGCGGCGCGCGCATCGATCTGCGCACTACCCTGCGCCGCAGCCTGCGTGCAGGCGGCATGATCGAGCTGGCGCGCAAGCACCGCCGCCTTCGGCCGCCGCCCCTGGTCGTGCTGTGCGACATTTCCGGCTCGATGACGCAGTACAGCCGCATGTTCCTGCATTTCATGCATACGCTGACCAACGATCGCGACCGGGTGCACAGCTTCATCTTCGGCACGCGGCTGACCAACATCACCCGCGCCTTGCGCTATCGTGACGTCGATGTCGCGCTGGCCAAGGCCAGCGAGCAGGCCGACGACTGGTCCGGCGGTACCCGCATCGGCCATTGCCTGCACGAGTTCAACCGCTTCTGGAACCGTCGCGTGCTGGGGCAGGGCGCCATCGTGCTGCTGATCACCGATGGATTGGACCGCGAGGGCGGGCCCGGACTGGCGGAGGAGATGGAGCGGCTGCACCGGTCCTGCCGGCGGCTGATCTGGCTCAACCCGCTCTTGCGCTACGAGGCGTTCGCGCCCAAATCCCAGGGCAATCGAGCGATGTTGCCGCATGTCGATGAGTTTCGCCCGGTGCACAATCTCGACAGTCTTGGCTCGCTGGCCCGGGCGCTGTCGCAGCCGGCGCCTAAGACCAACGGCGATATGGCGCAGTGGCGGCGGCGTCTGGCGGAGGCATAGATGAACGCATTACCGACCTATGACGACGACGTGCTTGGCAAGGTGCAGGAATGGCGCGGCGCCGGCCGCAAGGTGGCGCTGGCCACGGTGGTCACTACCTGGGGCTCCTCGCCGCGGCCGGTGGGCAGCCAGATGGCGGTGGGGCCCGACGGCGCCATGATCGGCTCCGTCTCCGGCGGCTGCATCGAGGGCGCCGTCGTCAAGGAAGCGCTGGATGCCATGAAGGACGGCAAGCCGCGCCTGCTCGATTTCGGCGTCACCGACGAGCAGGCCTGGGATGTCGGCCTTGCTTGCGGCGGCAAGGTGCAGGTGTTCGTCGAGCCGGTGGACTAGATGCAATCCTCTTTGCTCGAGCGGCTGATCAGAGCGCGCGACGAACGCCGCGCCGTGGTGCTGGCGACGCGGCTGGAAGACGGCCAGCAGGCGCTGGTCTTCGCCAAATCAGCCGAAGGGCCGCTGGCCGGCGACGAGACTGTCGTTGAGGCGGCGCGGCAGGCGATGCTGACCGACCGTTCCGGCGTGGTGGAAACCGGCATCGGCAAGCTGTTCCTGCATGCGTATGTCCCGTCGCCACGCCTGATCGTGGTGGGGGCGGTGCATATCGCCCAGGCGCTGGTGCCGATGGCGGCCATGGCCGGCTACTACGTCACCGTCATCGATCCACGCCGCGCCTTTGCCTCCGACAGCCGCTTTCCCAATGTCACCGTGCTGACCGACTGGCCGGACGAGGCGTTGGAGACGCTGAAGCCCGATCGCGCCACTGCCGTGGTCACGCTGACGCACGATCCCAAGCTGGACGATCCAGCGCTGGCGGCGGCGCTGAAATCGCAGTGTTTCTATATCGGGGCGCTGGGCAGCAAGCGTACGCATGACAAGCGTCTGTCACGATTGGGCGAGATGGGGTTTTCGCCGGACGACATGGCGCGCATCCATGGGCCGGTCGGCCTCAACATCGGCGCGCTGTCGCCAGCCGAGATCGCGGTGTCAATCGTCGGCCAGATCACGCAGGTTCGCCGCCGCAAGCCCGAGGGCGCATGAAGTTCGGCGACACGAAGCTGGCCGAAGCCGAGGGCGCCATCCTGGCGCATTCCTGGCGCGCGCCGGGCAAGTCGCTGAACAAGGGACGGGTGCTGTCGGCGGCCGATATCGCAATCCTGCGTGCGGCTGGCGTCGCCTCCGTCGTGGCGGCACGGCTGGAAGCCGACGACGTGCCGGAGGACGAGGCCGCGGCGCGGCTCGCGCGGGCGTTGGCGGGCGAGGGCCTGTCGGTCGGCGCCGCCTTTACCGGCCGTGTCAACCTGTTCGCCGCCACCGCTGGCATCGTCGAACTGACAGCGACGCGGATCGATGTGCTGAATCTGGTGCACGAATCGATTACCGTCGCCACTCTGCCGGCCCATGCCACCGTGACAGAGAAGCAGATGGTGGCGACCATCAAGATCATCCCCTTTGCCGCCCCGCGCGCCGCGCTGGAAAAATGCCTGGAGATCGCTGGCAATGCGCCGCTGCTGCGCGTGGCGAGCCTGCGGTCGATGAAAGCGGGCCTGGTGCAGACCATGGTTGCCGGCACCAAATCATCGGTGCTCGACAAGACGGTCAATGTCACGCGCAAGCGGCTGGAGGATCTGGGCAGCACCTTGATCGCCGAGCGCCGCTGCCGGCATGACGCGACTGAAGTGGCAGCCGAACTGGATAGGCTGAAAGCGGAAGGTTGCGAATTGCTGCTGGTGGCGGGCGCTTCGGCGATCGTCGATCGCCGCGACGTGGTGCCGGCCGGCATCGAGCAGGCCGGCGGCACGATCCATCATTTCGGCATGCCGGTCGATCCCGGCAATCTGCTGCTGTTCGCCAATATCGGCGACAAGCCGGTGATCGGCCTGCCGGGCTGCGCCCGCTCGCCCAAGTTCAACGGGCTGGACCAGGTGCTGCAGCGCCTGCTGGCCGGATTGCCGGTCGGGCCGGAGCAGATCATGCGCATGGGCGTCGGCGGCCTGCTGGCGGAAATTCCCAGCCGGCCGCTGCCGCGCGCCGAGACCGAAGCGCCGCCAGCCGCACCGCGCGTCACTGCCCTACTGCTGGCCGCCGGCATGTCGCGCCGCATGGGCGGCCCCAACAAGTTGCTGCAGGATATCGGCGGCGAGGCCATGGTGGCGCGCAGCCTGCAGGCGGTCCGCGCCGCGCAGGTCGACGATATCGTCGTGGTGCTGGGTCACAACGCGTCGCAGGTCAGGGACATCGTCGTCAGGGATGCCGGCGGCGACAAGCGCATCCGCTTTGTTGAGAACCCGAACTTCGCCGAGGGCCTCAGCACCTCGTTGCAGGCCGGCCTGTCTGTGCTGCCGGAGAAGGCCGATGCCGTGCTGGTCTGCCTGGCCGACATGCCGGCGGTTACGCCGCAACAGATCGACCGGCTGATCGCCGCCTTCAATCCCATCGAGCAGCGCGCCATCTGCGTGCCGACCTTCAAAGGCAAGCGCGGCAATCCCATTCTCTGGGCGCGGCGCTTCGTACCCGAGATGCTGAAACTGGCGGGCGATGTCGGTGCCCGTCACCTGATCGGCGAGAACGCCGAGACCGTGTGCGAAGTCGAGATGGGCGATGCCGCGGTGCTGACCGATCTCGATACGCCGGAGGCTCTGCGTGAATACCTGGGAGGGCGCACATGAGCTTCGATGTCGCTGCGCTGCGCGCCCAGTTCCCGATCTTCCGCGAGAAGATCAATGGTAAGCCGCTCCATTATCTCGACAATGGCGCCACGGCGCAGGTACCGCAGGAAGTGATCGATGCCGTCTCGCGCCATGAGAGCCATGCGCGCGCCAACGTGCTGCGCGGCGTCCATACCCTGGCGGAGCGCGCCACTGAAGCCTATGAAACGGCGCGCGCGACCACTGCCGGCTTTCTGAACGTGGCGCCGGAAGAGATCGTCTTCACGCCGGGCTGCACCGCCGCGATCAACCTCGTGGCCTATAGCTATGGCAGCCTGCTGAAGCCCGGCGACGAAATCATGCTGTCAACCTTGGAGCATCATTCCAACATAGTGCCTTGGCAATTGCTGGCCGAGCGTGCTGGCTTGGCATTGCGCGTG
>JAQSWP010000083.1 GCA_029266575.1 Alphaproteobacteria bacterium
GCCGTCGGCTTGAAGCCGGTGATGCCGCAGACGGCGGCGGGAATGCGCACCGAGCCGCCGGTGTCGGTGCCCAGCGCCGCCACGGCCATGCCGTCGGCGACCGACACCGCCGCGCCCGACGAGGAACCACCCGGCACGCGCTTGCGGTCGGCCGGATTGCCCGGCGTGCCGTAGTGCGGGTTGAAGCCCACGCCCGAGAAGGCGAACTCGCTCATGTTGGTGCTGCCGACGATCACCGCGCCGGCGGCGCGCAGCCGTGCCACCACGGGCGCGTCGGCCTGAGCTGGCGGCGCATCGTCGAGCGCCTTGGAGCCCGCGAGCGTGGTCTCGCCCGCGACGTTACACAGGTTCTTGATCGAGACCGGGATACCGGCCAGCGGAGAGGGCACGAGCCCCGCCTTGCGCTGGCCGTCGCTGGCGACGGCCGCAACCAACGCCTGGTCGCGCCAGACTTTGATGAAGGCGTGGCCACCTTCGCCCTTGGGATCGGCGATGCGGGCCAGCGCTGCTTCGGTGAGCTGGCGCGAGGTGGTGCGGCCGGCCGCCAGGTCGGCCGCGAGCTGCTGAATGGTCGGGTTCACTTGCTTCCGTTCACTTTGCGCGGTTCTTCACGAGGTCGTCGACCACGGCGGGATCGGCCAAGGTCGACGTGTCGCCGAGATTGCTGAAATCGTTCTCGGCGATCTTGCGCAGGATGCGGCGCATGATCTTGCCCGAGCGCGTCTTGGGCAGGCCGGGCGCCCACTGGATGACGTCGGGCGTGGCGATCGGGCCGATCTCCTTGCGCACCCAGGCGACCAGCTCCTTGCGCAGATCCTCGGAGGATTGCTGGCCGGCCTTGAGCGTCACATAGGCGTAGATGCCCTGGCCCTTGATGTCGTGCGGGAAGCCCACGACCGCGGCCTCGGCCACCTTCACGTTGCCGACCAGGGCGCTCTCGACCTCGGCGGTGCCGATGCGATGGCCCGAGACGTTGATCACGTCGTCGACGCGGCCGGTGATCCAGTAGTAGCCGTCGGCATCGCGGCGCGCGCCATCGCCGGTGAAGTACTTGCCGGGATAGGCCTTGAAGTAGGTGTCGATGAAGCGCGGATGGTCGCCGTAGACCGTGCGCATCTGGCCCGGCCAGGAATTGATCAGGCAGAGATTGCCGGAGACCGCGCCCTGCAGCTCCTTGCCCTCGGCATCGACCATGACGGGCTGCACGCCGAAGAACGGCTTGGTCGCCGAGCCGGGCTTCAGCTTGGTGGCGCCGGGCAGCGGCGTGATCAGGATGCCGCCGGTCTCGGTCTGCCACCAGGTGTCGACGATCGGACAGCGGCTGTCGCCGACGACGCGGTAGTACCACAGCCATGCCTCGGGATTGATCGGCTCGCCGACCGAGCCTAGCAGGCGGAGGCTCTTGCGCGTCGCCTTCTTCACCGGCGCCTCGCCCTCGCGCATCAGCGCGCGGATGGCGGTGGGGGCGGTGTAGAAGATGTTGACCTTGTGCTTGTCGATCACCTGCCAGAAGCGGCTGGAATCGGGATAGTTGGGCACGCCCTCAAACATCAAGGTCGTGGCGCCGTTGGCCAGTGGTCCGTAGACGATGTAGCTGTGGCCGGTCACCCAGCCCACATCGGCGGTGCACCAGTAGATGTCGCCGTCGTGATAGTCGAAGACGTACTGATGCGTCATCGAGGCGAAGACGATGTAGCCGCCCGTCGTGTGCAGCACGCCCTTGGGCTTACCGGTCGAGCCCGAGGTGTAGAGAATGAACAGCGGATCCTCCGCGCTCATTTCCTCGGGCTTGCAGTCGGCGGAAACCTTGGCGCATTCCTCGTGGTACCAGACGTCGCGGCCCGGCACCCAGCCGATCTGGCCGCCGGTGCGCTTGACGACAACGACACTCTTGACCGAGGGGCATCTCTTCAGCGCCTCGTCGGTATTGGCCTTCAGCGGCACCTTGCGGCTGGCGCGCAGGCCCTCGTCGGCGGTGATGACGCAGTTGGAATCGCAATCCTGGATGCGGTTGATCAGCGAATCCGGCGAGAAGCCGCCGAACACCACCGAATGGATGGCGCCGATGCGCGCGCAGGCCAGCATGGCGTAGGCGGCTTCGGGGATCATCGGCATGTAGATCGTCACCCGATCGCCCTTCTTCACCCCGCGCGCCTTCAGCACGTTGGCCAGGCGGCAGACATGCTCATGCGCCTGGGCGTAGGTGATGTGGGCTGAGTCCTTGGGATCGTCGCCTTCCCAGATGATGGCGGTCTGATCGCCGCGCTTGGCCAGATGCCGGTCGAGGCAATTGGCCGAGACGTTCAAGGTGCCGTCCCAGTACCACTTGATGCCGACATTGCCGGTGAAGGAAGTGTCCTTGACCTTGGTGAAGGGCTTGATCCAGTCGATGCGCTTGCCGTGCTCGGCCCAGAAGCCTTCGGGATCCTTCACCGAGCGCTCGTACATTTCCCTGTACTTGGCCTCATCGACATAGGCCTTGGCGGCAGCATCGGGCTTGATGGCAATGAGCGCGTCAGACATTGGCGGGATCTCCCGGAAATACGTTCATTGTCCGCGCAAGAAGCGGCGGGTTTGGCCGGATTATTGGCGAAATACCCGGGCCTCACAAGACGGCCGCGCAGGCGCCGCATGGCCTGCCTCTTGCTGCGGCAAGGTCGGGCAGGTGTAATGGCCGTCCCGAAAACGAGGACAATCATGCAGCTGCAGCTTCAGACCTGGCCCGATGTCGAGACCTATCTCAAGCGCAGCGACGGCATCATCATGCCGATCGGCTCGACCGAACAGCACGGGCCGATCGGCCTGGTCGGCACCGATGCGCTGTGCGCCGAGATCGTCGCCCGCGGCGTCGGCGAGAAGGCGCAGGCGTTGGTGGCACCGACCATAAACGTCGGCATGGCGCAGCACCATCTGGGCTTCCCGGGCTCGATGACCTTGCGGCCCTCGACCATGATCGCCGTGGTGCGCGACATGGTGCAGTCGCTGGCGCGGCACGGCTTCCGCCGCTTCTTCTTCATCAACGGCCATGGCGGCAATATCGCTACAGTCACCGCCGCCTTCTCGGAAATCTACGCCGATGCCAGCCTGGCCGGCGGCTCGAACACGCCGGGCATCCATTGCCGGCTGAAGAACTGGTGGGAAAGCCCCGGCGTCGGCCGGCTGTCGAAGGAGCTCTACGGCAAAGCCGAAGGCAGCCATGCCACGCCGTCGGAAGTGGCGCTGACCTGGTACGGCTGGCCGCAGGCGGAACGGCACCAGAAGATGGAGCCGGCCATCGCCCCCAACGGCAGCTTCACCGACGCTTTCGACTATCGCCGCAATTTCCCCGATGGCCGCATCGGCTCCAACCCCGACCTGGCCACGCGCGAAGCGGGGCAGCGTCTCTATGAGGCGGCGGTGGGCGACATTGCCGGGGACTATCTGGGGTTTGTCGGCAAGGGCGCGACGGTTTAGCGCTTCCATGCACTCCGCGCGGGCGTATACGCCGCTACCGCCGCAGCGTGTCCTCGCTACGCTTAACTGTCATGTCGAGCGCAGCGAGACACCCTCCCCAGCTTGCGACGAGCAAGGCATCTGCCGGCAACACTCGGTCCATGGGCTAGGGTTCCTCGCTGCGCTCGGAATGACAACGTGATTTGGGCGAGCCGGAGTTTGCGCCGATGCTAGGCTGGTCATCCGCAAGCAAAATCCGCTCACTCACCTTCCTGGTGCTGGCGGAGATGCTGGCGCTGTCGCTGTGGTTCTCGGCTTCCGCGGTGGTGCCGACGCTGGCCGCGATGCATCAACTCAGCGCTTTCCAGCAGGGCCTGTTCACTTCCGCCGTGCAGCTTGGCTTCGTGGTCGGCTCGCTCGCCTCGGCGCTGCTGGGGCTGGCTGATCGGCTCGATCCGCGCCGCTTCTTCGCCGTCAGCGCCGTGATCGCCTCGCTGGCCAATGCCAGCCTGCTGCTGAGCGATCCGGCCGGGCCGCTGCTGCCGCTGGCCCGCTTCGTCACCGGCGCCTGCATGGCCGGGCTCTATCCGGTGGGCATGAAGCTCGCCTCGACCTGGGCGCGGACCAGCGGCAAGAGCGATCTGGGCGTGCTGGTCGGCATTCTGGTCGGCGCGCTGACCTTCGGCTCCGCCTCGCCGCATCTGCTGAATGCGCTGGGCGGCGTCGACTGGCGGGTGGCGATCGCCGGCGCTTCGCTGCTGGCGCTGCTCGCCGCCGTGCTGATCCTGTTCGCCGGCATCGGCCCGCGCGCTACAGCGGCGCCGCGCTTCCGCCCCGCCATGGTGCTGTTCGCCTGGCGCATCAAAGCGGTGCGGCTGGCCAATTTCGGCTATCTCGGACACATGTGGGAGCTCTACGCCATGTGGGCCTGGATCGGCGCCTTTCTGGCGGCGAGTTTCGCGCACAGCATGGACGCCGCCGCCGCCAGCCTGTGGTCGCGACTGGCGACCTTCACCACCGTCGCCATCGGCGCGCTGGGCTGCATCCTGGCCGGCGTCATGGCCGACCGCTTCGGCCGCACAACGCTCACCATCGCCGCCATGGCGGTGAGCGGCGCCTGCGCGCTGATGGTCGGGCTGCTGTTCGAGGCCTCGCCCGTGCTGCTGATTCTGGTTTGCCTGATCTGGGGCTTCAGCATCGTGGCCGACAGCGCGCAATTCTCGGCTTCCGTGGCCGAGTTGTCCGACCCGGCCCTGACCGGCACAATGCTGACCTTGCAGACAGCGCTCGGTTTCACCTTGACCCTGATCACCATCCATCTGATGCCGCTGCTGGTCGAGGCGTTGGGCTGGCGCTACGCCTTCATGCCGCTTGCCATCGGCCCCTTCCTCGGTGTGCTGGCCATGGCGCGCCTGCGCGCCCATCCCGATGCGGTCAAGCTCGCCGGCGGCAAGCGATGAAACCCGCCGTCGCAGTGCTGTTGATGGTGTGTTGCGTTGTCATGCCCGGGCTGGCGCAAACCATCCCACCGCTCGATCCAAAGAACGTGCTGAGCTGGCCGCGCGCGCCGGTCGACAAATTCGGCTGCATGCTGGAGCGCGACTTCGAGAGCAAGGATGCAAAATTCAACTGCGCGCTGCGCAACTACGTCCATGTCAGCAATGTCTGCGATCCCGCCAGCCCCTATTACGAGGGGCCGCAATTTCCCGCCGGCAAGGCTGCGAAGGTTCTGGAGCAGTTCGAGGAAATCAGAGTCGCGCACGAGCATGGCGAAGTGCAGGCGATCACCGTGGTGCTGAAGCAGCGGCTGACGCAGACCGCCATCCGCACGTTGCTGGGCCTGCCGCTGTCGCCGCGCGCGCCGTTGCCTGCCAACATCGCCTCGGTCGACATCCAGGGCTGCCGGCCCGATGGCGCCAGCCAGATCTGCAACATCGTGGTGATCGAAGGTTTCGAGCATATGGGCGCGGGCGATGTCGACTGCGGCGAGGAAGGCGTGCGTCCCGAGCCGATCCCGCCGCCCAATGCCGCACCTCAACCCGAGAAAGAGTGAGCGCTCACTCCGCCAGGCAGCGCAGCATCAGACCTTCGCTGGAGCGTCCCTTCATGTCGGCGCGCCAGCCGGCTTTCTTCAGCAGGCGCTCGAGCTCGGCTTCGCTGAAATCGTTGAAGTAGCCGCGCTCCAGCCGCGCCGGTTTCTTGCCATGGCCGGAAAGATCGTAGGACAGCACCAGCGTGTTGGCCGCCTGCCGGCATTTGGCCAGAACCTGCTCGGGCTGGTGCAGGAATTCCAGCACGTTCAGCATCGCCACCACGTCGAATTTGCCTTCGACGAACTGGTCCTGGTTGAGATCGAGCAGCACCGTGTCCTCGCCGCGCGCTACCAGGTCAGCCGACGTGTAGCGGCAAGTGACGGGCAGCAGAGTGCGCAACACTTGCGCGCCGCAGCCGAGATCGAGCACATGAGCGCCGGCGGCAATGGCGCTGGCGGCAGCTTGCGCCCGCGCTTGCGCGCCGGCCGGCAGCGCCTGCGCATCGCACCAGCGTGGCCCGTCGCTGCCCTTTGCCGCGGCATAGAGTTCGGTCGCTTTGGCCAATGCAGGAGGCGAGCGATCGAGCCGAAAGCCAGGATTGAACGGCGGGCGTTTGGCGAAGTCTTGCGGATAGACGTCGCGCTTGGTCATGCCCTTGCCGAAGCTGAAGACGTTGCCGAGGAACACGTCCTCGGTCAGGGGCAACAGCGGCCCGCCCCATTCGGCATAGGGCAGCGCGCAATGGCGAAAGCCCATCCGGTTCAAAGTGGCGACGGCGCGATTGACGGCGGTGCGCCGCTCCGGCACGCGATAATCGTGGCCGCGCTCCCATACCAGCAGCTTCACGCGTCCCGACTCCAAGGTCTTGCGCGCGCCCTCCAGCACTTCAGGCTCGAAACCCTCGACATCGATCTTGATCACCAGTTTGGCGGCGGCCAGATCGCGCCGCTCGGCCAGCAACTGGTCGATGCTCACCACCGGCACGCGCAAGGGCGTGCCACTGGTTTGCCGCGAGCTGCTTTCCAGCAGTGAGTGGCCCATGGTGCTGTTGAAGGCCAGACGCGCCAGGCCGGGCGCGGCGCCGGCCGCCGCCGGCACGATCTCGACCAGCTCGCCCAACCGGTTGGCCGCCACGCCACGCATCAATTGCTGCACGTTGAGCGGATGCGGCTCGACGGCGATGGCCTTGATGCGGCCGGGATGGCGCGACAGGGCCGAGAGCATGATGCAGCCCCAATGCGCGCCGATATCGATGAAGACGTCGTCGGGCTCGATATGGGCGTCGATGATGTCGCGGCTGACCCGCTCGAAACCGTCGTGGAACACCTCGTGGCGGACCATGTAGGAAATGCCGGCATCGCTGTCGATCATGCTGGCGAGCAGCGGCATGACGAAACGCGGCTGGCCGTCGGCGCGCTTGGTGGCCGAAGCCAGAACGACATTGCCGTTCGTTCCAGTGCGCCTCGCCCACCGGGCTGACCGACAGGCGTGAGGCGCGTATTAGCGGCAGATCGGAGAAGCGCTTATCGGCTTTCAGTGCGGTGAGCGTTACCGGCGTCTTCAGCGCCTTGAGCGGCTTGACGTCGACCATGACGAACTTGCCGCTGTCATCGTCGGGATCGGGATAGGCTTCTTTGACGATTTCGACGATGCCAACGATCTCCTTGCCCTCGCCGGAATGATAGAAGAAAGCCTGCTCGCCCTTCTTCATCGCCTGCAGATTGTTGCGCGCCTGGAAATTGCGCACGCCGCTCCAATTGGTGCGCTTGTCCTTCCGCAGATTTTCCCAGGAATAGGTCGAAGGTTCGGATTTCAGCAACCAATACGCCATGTCTCTTCCCCATTCAGGCGTCGCGCTCGCCGCGCAGCGGACGCGCCAGCAAGGCTTCTATGCTAGCACCGATTTCGGCGCCACGATTGACCACGGCATCGACGGCTTGGCAGATCGGCATCTCGACGCCAAGCGCTGCAGCGCGCGCCACCACGGCGGCGGCGGTATAGGCGCCCTCGACGATCTGCGGCTTGCTGGCCAGCAGCTCCGCCGCCTTGCCGCCTTGCCCTAAAGCTGCACCGAAACTCATGTTGCGGCTTTGGCGCGAGGTGGCGGTCAACGTCAGATCGCCCAGGCCAGCAAGCCCGGACAAGGTTTCCGCCCGCGCCCCCAGCGCCAGTCCCAACCGCATCATCTCGGCGAAGCCGCGGGTGATCAGGGCGGCGCGCGTGTTGCTGCCAAGCTTGCGGCCTTCGACGATGCCGCAGGCGATGGCCAGCACGTTCTTCACCGCGCCGCCCAGCGCAACACCGGTGACGTCATCGCTCCAGTAGATGCGAAAGGTGGGTGTAGCCAGCGCCTGCGCCAGCGCCTCGCCCTGCGCGGCATCGCTGCAGGCAAGCGTGATGGCGGTCGGCAGGCCCCGCGCCACCTCTTCCGCGAAGGTCGGGCCGGACAGCATGGCGACGGTGCGTCCCGGCATCGCCTGCGCCGCCACTTCGCTCATCAGCAGACCGGAATTCTTCTCGATACCCTTGGCGCAGATGACAATTGGAACATTGCCCGGCAGCAGCGCCGACAATTTTGCGCCAATGTCGCGCACCACCTGCGCCGGTGTCACCAGCAGCACCGCGTCTGCGTCGACCAATGCATCGATTGTCGCGGTGGCTTTCAGGCGCGGATCGAGCGCCATGCCGGGCAGGAAGGTCGAATTGCGTTGATGCCGGTTGATATCGTCGACAACTTCCGCCTCGCGCGCCCACAAGGTGACCTCGCGGCCGGCGCGCAGGGCGGCCATGGCCAGCGAAGTACCCCAGGCGCCACCGCCGACGATGCCAAAGCGCGCCAAGCTGCTCATGGATCAGAGCGAGAGATTGAAGGCGATCGAGATGCGCGTGGCGCTGCCGCGATAGGGCCGCACCTGGTGGTAGATCCAGGCGGGAAACAGCACCAGCACGCCAGCCAAGGGCGGGATCACCTCGCTGGCGCCGATGGCACGGCCGCCCGGCACCGCCAGCGCCAGATTGGGCGCGTACATGGCCGGCCCGACGCCGCGCGGATCGAGGAACTCAAGCTCGCCGCCCAGCGATGGATCGGCAGCAATGCCGCCATCGTCGACGTAATAGGTGCCGGACCAGAAACTTCCCGGGTGCGCATGGAACTCGTTGCCGTTGCCGGCGCGGTTGATGTTGGCCCAGCAATTCATCTTCCATTCGACGTTGGCCGGCTTGCCCTGCCGGTCGCTGGTCAGCCGATTGGCAATGCTGCGCACCTGGGTGAGCACGCGGGCCACGCCCGGACCGCCCCATTGCTCCATGTCCCAGGTCGACTGGTAGCCGCCGAGATTGGAATGCTGCGACGATGGATGCGATTTCTCCCGCGCCACGATCGCCTCGCGCAGTTGCGCGTTGATCGAGGCGGCATCCGGCAGCAGCAGACGCGCGACCGGTGTGGCGAAAAGCGGCGAGACTTCGATGGCGCCCGGCCGCATGGTCTGTTGCCCTGTCATGGCACGATTGTCCTTTGGCCGCAGGGGCGGCGTCAAACCTTGACGCCGGCGCCCAGCCCGGCGCGGCCGATTTTGGCGGTGGCGGCGGGATCGAGCGGCCAGCGCGGACGCGGCGCCAGATCCAGCGCATCGCACTGGCCCAGGCGCAGCCGCTCGATGCCGGCCCAGGCGATCATCGCGGCATTGTCGGTGCACAGGCGCGGCGGCGGCGCGATCAAGCTCGCGCCCTCGTTTTGTGCCAGATCGTGCAGGCGCTGGCGCAGATATTTGTTGGCGGCGACGCCGCCGGCCACCACCAGCCGCACCGGTCCAGAATGCGTTTGAGAGAAAACCTCGAGCGCATTGCGGCAGCGATCGACCAGCACGTCGCCAATGGCGGCCTGGAACGAAGCGCAAAGATCGCCGATGTCCTGCGCGCTGGCCTCGCCCAGCTTCTCCGCTGCCAGCCGCACCGCCGTCTTCAAGCCGGCCAAGGAGAAGTCGCAGCCTTTGCGTCCCAGCATGGGGCGCGGCAGGGCAAAACGGCTGGCATTGCCGGCAAGGGCCGCCTGCTCCACCGCCGGCCCGCCGGGAAAGCCCAAACCGAGCAGCTTGGCGGTCTTGTCGAACGCCTCGCCGACCGCATCGTCGATGGTTGTTCCCAGCCGGCGATATTTGCCGACGCCTTCGACGGCCAGAAGCTGGCAATGCCCACCCGAGACCAGCAGCAGCAGATAGGGAAAGGCCACATCGTCGGTCAGCCGCGCCGTCAGCGCATGGCCTTCGAGATGGTTGACGCCGATGAACGGCAGATCATGCGCCAGCGCGATCGCCTTGGCGGTGGTGACGCCGACAATGACGCCGCCGATCAGGCCGGGACCGGCGGTAGCGGCGACGGCGGAAAGATCGCCATAGGACAGGCCGGCTTCTTCCATGGTTTCGCCGATCAGCCGGTCGAGATGGTCGAGATGGGCGCGGGCGGCGATCTCGGGCACGACGCCGCCAAAAGCCTTGTGTTCCTTGATCTGCGACAGGATGCGCTCGGCCAGGATGCGGCGGCCGGAATCGACCAGCGCCACCGCCGTCTCGTCGCAGCTCGTCTCCAGTCCCAGGATTAGCGCCATTTTGCTCCGATGCGACTTTTTCGCAGGCCGCCCAAGCCGTTATTGGCTGCAATATGCGGCGAATCAACCCTTTTCTCTGTGCCCTCCAGGCTCTAAAGAACTGACCCATGACCGCACCCCTCCTGCGCATCGGCACGCGGGCAAGTCCGCTGGCGCTGGCGCAGACCCGGCAGGTTGCCTTGCGCCTTGCCGCCACGCATTCCGAACTGGCGGCGCCGGGCGCGCTCGAAGTGGTGCCGATCCGCACCACCGGCGACCGGATCCAGGACCGCACCTTGGCGGAGCTGGGCGGCAAGGGCCTGTTCACCAAAGAGATCGAGGAAGCGCTGGTCGAGGGCAGCATCGATCTTGCCGTGCATTCGATGAAGGACATGCCCACGCGCCTGCCGCCCGGTCTGGTGCTGGGCTGTTTCTGCGAACGCGCCGACCCGCGCGACGTGCTAATCGCCGGCGCCGCGAAAACCATCGCCGAACTGCCGCCGGGGGCGCTGATCGGCACCGCCAGCCTGCGCCGCGAAGCGCTGTTGCGGCACTTGCGGCCCGATCTGGTGGTGGTGCCCTTGCGCGGCAATGTCGACACGCGCCTGCGCAAGCTGGCCGAGGGCCTGGTGCAAGGCACCCTGCTGGCGCGCGCCGGCCTCGACCGGCTGGGCCGCCATGACGTCGGCTATGCCGTACCGGTGGAGGAGATCCTGCCGGCGGTGGGCCAGGGCGCGATCTGCGTCGAACACGTCGAAGGCAATCACAAGGTCGCAGCCCTGCTCGAGCCACTGAACCATTGGCCGACGGCGCAATGCGTGCTGGCCGAGCACGCGCTCTTATCGGTGCTGGACGGCTCGTGCCGCACGCCGATCGCCGCCCTGGCCGAAATCTCCGGCGAGCGCATGCGCTTTCGCAGCCTGATCGCCAAGCCCGACGGCACCATCGTGCATTTCACCGAACGCCTTGGCGGCATCGGCGACGGCATCGCCATGGGCCGCGACGCGGCCGACGAACTAAAGCTGCGCGGCGGGCCAGGATTCTTCGCGCCATGACACGACGCGTTTTGATCGGCCGTTCGGTGGCGCAGGCGGGACCGCTGGTCGAGCAAGTGGCGCGCGCTGGCATAACCGGCATCTACCAGGCGTTGTTGCAGGTGGAGAGATTTCCGCCACCGCCGGATTTCGAAACACGACTGGACGAGGCGCAGGCGGCGGTGGTCACCAGCACCAATGCCATGGCGCAACTGGGCGCCTATACGCGGCGGCGCTTTCTGCCGGTACTGACGGTGGGTGACGGCACCGCGCGTATTGCGCGCAAGCTGGGATTTGGCGACGTCACCAGCGCGCAAGGCGATGGCGCGGCGCTGCTTGAATTGTGCCGCCAGCGCCTGCGTCCCAAGCACGGCAAGATCCTCTATCTGCGGGCGCGCGAGGTGGCGCAGGATCTGGCGCCGGCCTTGACGGCGGATGGCTACGACGTCGATGCCATGATCGCCTATGCCGCCGATCCGGTGCGGCAATTCCGGCCGCCGGTCGAGCGCGGCCTGAAGCAGGTCAGCATCGAAGCGACGGTGCTTTTTTCCCCCCGGGGTGCGGCCAACTTTGTTAGTCTCGTGCGGCAGGCGGGCGTCGAATATGCCTGCGCCGGCATGACGTTGATCGCCTTCAGCCCGGCCGTCGCCGCGGCGGCCACGAACGACATGATCTGGCGTTTGAAACTGGTGGCGGAAAAGCCGACCCTTCCTGCCGTGCTCGCCATCCTGGAGCAATGGCGCGACGGCAAATTCGCAGGCTGAGGCCTGCAGGAGAATTCGCCGGCACGTTCGGCGGCCGGCATCGTTGCAGTCAGGGATTTGTGGAGAGCAGAGGCAAGGATGACGAGCAACGATCCCTTCTTTGGCAACAGCAACGACGGCAAGCCGGGCGAGAAGCCGGCCGACAAGCCCGCCGACAAAGCGATGGGAACCGCGCTCGAACCGACGTCTGCCGCCAGCACGGCCGCCAGTTCGGCCCGCAGCGAAACCAAGCCCGCCCAGACGAAAATTCCCGAGAGCAAGCCAGCCGCATCGCCGCCACCCAAGCCGGCCGCGGCGACTGTGGTTTCTCGCGGCGGCATGGGTTTCGCCGGCGTCGCCGTGGTGGCGCTGATCGTCAGCGTTCTGGTGGCCGGCGCGCTGATCTATTTTGCCCCGCGCTGGACGCCGATGCTGGGCATGCGCGTTAACGCACCGGCGTCCGTTGCCGCGCCCGCGCCCGATCCGCGCGTGGCCGAACTGGCCGCCCGCGTCGAGCAACTCGCGGCGCGTCCCGCTTCCGATCCGGCGCAGGCCGATGGCGTGCGCGGCCAGATCGCCAAGCTGCAGGAAGAGCTGACGCGGCTGAGCAAGGAGCAAGACGCCACTACCGATGCGCTGGCCCAGGTGGCGGGCGAGATCGACGACATCAAGCCGGCGCAGGGCGCGGCCAATACCGAGGCGCTGGCGCAGCGGCTGACCCGCATGGAGCAGCAGATGAGCGAGGCTGCCGCCGCGCTCGAAAGACTGCGCGCCATGCGCGGCGAGCTCGATGCGGCGGTAGCGCAGCTCACCAAGCTGGCGCAGGCGGAAACCCGTATCGGCGCGCTGGAGAAGGAAACCGCCGAGCGCCGCGGCATCGACAGCAAGGCGACCGATGCAGCGCGCGCTGCCGCGATCGTTTCGCTCGGCACGCGCGTCAAGCAGGCCGTGGCCCAAGGCTCCGACAGCAGCGCCGATCTTGCCGCGCTCAAAAGCCTGGCGGGCGCGGATGCCGAACTGGCCGAGCCGATGGCCGCGCTGGCGCCGCTGGCCGGCAAGAAGCTCGTCAGCCCGGAAACCCTGCGCCAGCGATTCTCTGCCGTGGCGCGCGAGATCGTGGCCGGCGACACCACCGACCAGGCCGGCGAATGGTGGGAAAAGGCGCTGGCGCGCTTGCAGAATCTGGTGTCGATCCGCCGCACCGGCCCTGACGTCACCGGCGACAGCGCCGAAGCGCGCGTGGCGCAGGCCGAAGCCGCCTTGCAGGCCGGCCGGCTCGATCAGGCGGTGGCGGCGCTGAAGCCTCTCACCGGACAGGCGGCGAAGGCGGCCGCCCCTTGGGTGGCCGATGCCGAAGTGGTGCTGGCAGCGCAAACCGCTGCCGACCGCATCGTGGCGCGCGGTGCGGTGCTGTTGAGCCAAAGCACCGGCGCCCAGCCGGCGACGCGCTAAGGCCCCGCATGATCCGTCTGATTTCCGGCATCGTCGTCTTTGCCCTGATCGTCACCGCCGCCGCCTGGCTGGCGGACCGGCCAGGCGACGTCGCTATCGAATGGCTGGGCTATCGCATCGATACCACCGTCGGCGTACTGGGCGCGGCGGTGCTGATTTTGGGTGCCTCGATCACCTTGCTTTACATGCTGTGGCGCGGACTGATCGGCGCGCCGGGCGCCTGGTTCGGCAGCCGCAGCGAGAGCCGCAAGCGGCGCGGCTATCGCGCACTGTCGCTGGGCATGGTGGCGGTGGCGGCGGGCGATGCCGACGAAGCCCAGCGCCAGGCAAGGCGCGCCGAATCCATGCTCGACGATCCGCCGCTCACCATGCTGCTGTCGGCGCAGGCCGCCCAGCTCACCGGCGACAAGGATGCGGCGCGGCGCTACTTCACCGCCATGCTGGAAAATCCCGAGACGGCGTTTCTGGGCGTGCGCGGGCTGCTGATGCAGGCGACGCGCGAGAACAATGCGCCCGAAGCCCTGCGGCTGGCCGAACAGGCGCACCGGATGAAGCCGACCACGCCCTGGGTGGTGCAGTCACTGTTCGACATGCAGGCGCGCGCCGGCCAGTGGCTGGCGGCGCAGGAGACCTTGCAGGAGGCGCTGCGCAACAAGGTGGTTCCGGTCGAGCGCGGCCGCACCTTGAAGGCGATCTTGCTGGTCGAGCGCAGCCGCCAGGCCGAGGCACGCGGCAAGAATGGCGAAGCGACGCAGTTCGCCCGCGAGGCTTTCCTCACCGAACCCTCGCGCATTCCCGTGGCGCAGCGCTACGGCGAGCGGCTGATCGCCGATAACGATCACAAACGGGTGCGCAAGATCCTCGAACGCGCCTGGGCGCTGCACCCGCATCCCGACCTGGCGCAGCTCTATCTCGCGGCCTCCGGCAACACCGATCCGCTGAAGCGGGTGCAGGCCTTGCAGGAATTGACTTCCGAGCGGCCGGACGATGTCGAAAGCCACATCGTGCTGGCGCGCGAAGCGCTGGAGGCGCGGCTGTGGGGCCAGGCGCGGCGCCACCTGGTGGCGGCGGGCGGGGACAATCCGCCGGCCCGCATCTGCCGCTTGATGGCCGATCTCGAAGAGAGCGAATTCGGCGATGGCGAGCGCGTGCGGTTGTGGCTGACCCGCGCCACCGCCGCCCCGATCGACCGCCACTGGCGCTGCCAGCCTTGCGGCATGGTGACGGAACGCTGGCAGTCGGTGTGCCCCAATTGCGGCGCCTTCGGCACCATCGACTGGCGCAGCCCCCCACCGGGCTACTCGGGCATCCTCAGCCTCGAGGACGGCATCACGGCGGAAGAAATGAAAGCGATCACGGTGGAGAAGCCGCCGGTTGCGACGACCATGCCGGTGCCGGTGAACGGCAACGGCGCGGCCAAGAAGGAAGACGACAAGCCCTTGCCGCCGCCAGTGCTGCCGCAGCGCATCGATCCGCTGGCGTAAAGTTTCTCTTCCGTCACCTTGAGCGTAGCGAAGGGTCTTGCATTAACGGACCGACCTTCTCGCGGTAGCACTCATACTCGCTCAAACAGGATGCTTCGCTGCGCTCAGCATGACGGGGTTGGCCGTGCCGAGGTTTGCTTTCTACCGCCCCAGCAAAAACTTGCGCACGTCGTTGGCGCTGCGTTCGGGATCTTCCTCCATCGGAACGTGGCCGAGATCGGAATAGATTTTCAGCGTCGCGTTCTTGATGTCGTTGTGGAAGCGGAAGGCGTCGGCGGGCAGCACGATGCGGTCCTTGCCGCCCCACATCACCAGCACCGGCATGTCGAGTTTCGCCAGCAGCGCCAGGTCGGGCTTGAACGCCTCAAGCCGCGCCATGGTGGCAGCGCGATTGCCTGCGCGCAGCACCAGGTCGCGATAGCGGTCGATCAGCGCGTCATCGACCTTGGCCGGATCGGCATAGACCGAGCGCAGCGTCAGCGCCACCACGAAGCGCGGGGCGAACCAGCGCAGCAGGAATTCGCTGCCCGGCAGGCGCGCCAAACCGAAAAAACGCTGCGCGTCGAGGTGCGGGTAGCCCGCGGCATCGAGCAGGATCAGCTTCTCGACCCGCTGCGGATAGCGGCCGGCATAGGTCCAGGCGATCGTGCCGCCCATCGAATTGCCGGCGAGGGCAAAGCGCTGCAGGCCGATCTTGTCGGCGAAGCGGTCGACGAAGCGCGCATAGGCGTCGAGGCTGTAGTCGCCATCATTGGGCCACGGGCCGGTCAGCCCATGCGCCGGCAGATCGACCGATACGACGCGAAAATCACCTCCGAGATTGCGCGCCCAGCCTTCCCAGGTGTGCAGCGAGGCGGCAGAACCGTGCAGCAGCAGCAGCGCAGGCGCGCCGCGTGGGCCCTGATCCCGGTAATGCACGGCCAGCCCGTCGAGTTCGACGAAGCGCGACGGCGCGGTAGCGTAGCGCGGCTTCAGCTCGTCAACGGGAATGTCGAGGCGAAAGCCAATGGCGAAAGCGGCGGCGACGATCAGCGCCAGCAGCGCGGCAAAGCCGATGCCGAGCCATTTCAGGATTTTCATTGCTGGCGCTTGACCAACGAAAGCTCGTCCAGGATCGGACACTCGGGACGCTGGTCGCCGTGGCAGCGCTCGGCCAGGTGCATCAGGGTGCGGCGCATGGCGGCCAGCTCCTGCAGCTTGCGGTCGATCTCCTCGACATGGTGCAGCACCAGGCGCTTGACGTCGGAACTGGAGCGGGCGCGATCGTCGTACAGCGCCAGCAACTGGCGGATCTCCTCGACCGAAAATCCCAGCGCGCGGGCGGAAGCGACGAAGCGGAGTTGATGCACGTCCTTCTCCGCGTAATCGCGATAGCCGGAGCGGGCACGGTCGGGCTGGCTGACCAGGCCGATGCTCTCGTAAAAACGGATGGTCCGGCTGTTAAGCCCGGCGCGTTTTGCCACTTCGCCGATATTCATGGCGGCCTCCTTTGCTCTGTGCGGAGGCTATATGGACATTCCAGTAACTGGAAGGTCAAGGCGCAGACTGGCGCGGCCGCCACCCAAGGCTAAGATCGGCTCATAAACAGCCGTTCAGCGGCGGAGTGCGGGAGACAGCATGCGGCCGGTTTTCGATATCAAGGACGTCTATCGCATTCGCTGGCCGGGCGCGGTCGATGCCGACGGACATGTGCTGGAGCCGGCCGGACTGTGGGACGACTTTATCGAGGCCAAATATCGCGACCGCGCCATGCGCATCGCCCGCGACAAGGACGGGCTGGAATACCTGGAGATCAACGGCGCGCCATCCAAGATGACGCGAAAGGGCTATCCCGCCACCTTGGGCCGCATGGGCGAGCGCGAGCTGGAAGTCTTCACGCCGTCGCCGGAGAAAACCTACATGGCCAACGCGCCCTACGGCGCGATGGACGCGACCGAGCGGCTGGCGCTGCTCGATGCCGAGGGTCTCGACGCCGCCGTGCTCTATCCGACGCTCGGCATTTTGTGGGAGGCGGAGCTTGAGGACGTCGAGCTGAGTCAGGCCTATTGCCGCGCCTATAACCGCTGGATCGCCGAATTCTGCCGCACCAGCAACGGGCGGCTGATCCCGATCGCGCATCTGTCGCTGGGCGATCCGCAGGCTGCCGCGATCGAATTACGCCGCGCGGTGAAGGATGGCTGCCGCGGCGCCTTCGTGGTGCCCTTCACCATCACGCGCAAGGCGCATGGCGATCCGGCGCACGATCCGGTGTTCGCCGCGGCGCAGGAGCTGAACGTGCCGCTGGCGATCCATCCCAGTTTCGAGCCGTTCGAATTGCGCTCGCGCCGCTTCACCGCCGGCCATCGCCTGCCGCTGCTGTCGGCCGTCACCGCCGCCGACGGCGTGCGCCATGCCTTCACCACCCTGTTCGACTACGCAGTGTTCGAGCGCTTCCCCAAGCTGAAGATCGTGCTGCTGGAATCGGGCGGCGGCTGGATCGGCTACTGGCTCGATCGGCTGGATGGGGTGTTCGAGGCGACGTTTCTCGGCAACCGCACGGCGCTGAAGCTGAAACCGTCGGATTATTTCCGCCGCCAGTGCTTCATCTCCTGCGACCCGGACGAGCGCACCATCCCGTCCTTGATGAAGCTCTACGGCGAGGACCGCTTCTTCTGGGCCTCGGACTATCCCCATCCCGACCACACCGGCGATTACCTGCAGGCGCTGGAGACGATGGCCGGCGAATTGCCGGAGCCGGCACGCAAGCGTCTGCTGGGCGCCAATGTGCGGCAGGCGTTTGGGATTTGACGAGAATGAGAACCACAGAGGCACAGAGACACAGAGTTAATCGCTCCTCTCTGTGCCTCTGTGTCTCTGTGGTCAGTCGCTGACATGCGCCTGCGCCCCGCCAGGCAAAGCGAGGCGCATGCGTTGAGCGAGCTGTGCTTCCGCTCCAAGGCGCATTGGGGTTACGACGCGGCCTTCATGGAGCAATCGCGCAAGGCGTTAACGATTTCCAAGATCATGATCCGCGACGTGCCGGTGGTGGTGGCGGTCGACGGCGATGAGCGATTGCTGGGGGTCTATGCGCTGGAGGCGCAGGGCAAGGCGGTCGATCTCGATCTGCTATTCGTCGATCCGCCCGCGATCGGCAGCGGCGTCGGCAAGGCACTATTCAAGGACGCGGTGAGCGAAGCGCGCATGCTGGGCGGGCGGGAGATGACGGTGCTGTCCGATCCGCATGCCGCCGGCTTCTACGAGAAGATGGGCTGCCGCTTCGAACGCATGCATGTTTCCGACGCCATCGCGGGGCGGGAATTGCCGCTTTACCGGTTGAGGCTGCGACCCTGACCGCCTTGCCTGACCCGGTCCAAAGCCTTATAAGCAGCCCGCGCCGGTCCGATACTGCCGTCCATAAGGGGCCAATACCCTGATTTGGCGGGAGAATTCACCCGGAATGCCCCGATAGCTCAGTGGTAGAGCAACCGCTTCGTAAGCGGTAGGCCGTTGGTTCAAATCCGACTCGGGGCACCATTTCTCCGCATTTTTTCCCTATTCGCACGTTACTCAAGAGTGACGCAGCAAAGCCTTGGGCAAATTGCACAATCCCTGCAGGAGGACCGGGGCAATTTTCTAATCCCAACGTATCGGACAACTATCCGTCTTGCCTAACCCTTATGCCTCTGGTACCTCAGCCGCGGGATAATCGTTTTGTGCATTTGCAGGGGACGAGCATGCTTACTCGATTTGGCGTCTGGTACCTTTTGACCCTGGGCCCCGCAGTGGCCCTGTTCTTGATCGCGCGCCTGACGGCGCCGCTCAACCCGACTGTGCAGGACATCGTCTCCGGCGCCATCAGCGTCGGCATCCTGCCGGTGCTGGCGGTGGTCGCCACCTCCTTCATGCTGGCCTTCGGCATCGACACCGACCGCTTCCTGCCGACCTGGTATCGCCGCATGTTCGGCCTGCCGATCTCGTAAAGACGAGAGACAGTAGAATCGAAAAGCCCCGGCGCAACCGCCGGGGCTTTTTCTTTGTCTTGGTCTTCCTCCGCTAACTCTATTCCGCCGCCGTCTTAAGCATCTGCGCTTGGTCGATCGGCTGGCCGGCATCGAATTTCTTCAGCTCGGGCATCACGTCGCTGGCGAACAGCCGCAGATTGCGCTCGGCCTCCGCAGGCGGCATGCCGGCATAGGAGAACACGCCGACATAGGACGAGTTG
>JAQSWP010000269.1 GCA_029266575.1 Alphaproteobacteria bacterium
CAGTTCGGAACACTGGCCGTAATAGACGCCGGGCTTGGTGACGCGGAACCAGGTCTCGTTCAGCCGCCCGGTGACGGCGTCGACCTTGACGCCGAAAGCGGGAATGGTCCAGGCGTGCAGCACGTCGGACGCGGTGGTGTAGAGGCGCACGTTGGTGTCGATCGGCACCACGACCTGGTTGTCGACCTCGAGCAGGCGCAACTGGCCCGGCTTGAGGTCGGCATCCTTCACCATGTAGGCGTCGAAGGTGAAATTGCCGTGATCGGGATATTCGTACGACCAGTACCACTGGCGGCCGATGGCCTTGATCGTCATCTCCGGATTGGCGACCCGGTCCTGGAAATACAGCAGGCGGAAGGAAGGAATGGAGATGCCGACCAGGATCAGCACTGGCAGCACGGTCCACAGCACTTCGATCAGGGTGTGGTGCGCGGTCTTGGACGGCACCGGATTGCGCGATTCGCGGAAGCGGATCATCACGTAGGCCAGCAGCGCCATGACGAAGAGAGTGATGACGCTGATGACGATCAGCAGCCAGTCATGCAGGCTGCGCAGATGCTCGGCGACTGGCGTCGCGGCCTCCTGGAAATTCAATTGCCAGGGATGCGGCTTGTCGGCCAGCGCCGGCGCCGCCATGACGGCCAGCCCGACGCCCATCAGCCACACCGGCAGCGAACGAAGCCTCATCATCTCAACCACTCCCCTGCTCCTTGCGGCGCCGACGTCTTTTTTGCGCCCTGGACAGCCCGAATTTCCCAAGTGCAATAAGGGTTTCGGCACCGGCGCACCATGCGGCGGCAAGCCGCACGGCGGGCAAGTTTTGCACCGCGCACCGGGCCTTGTGCCGATACGGAAACGCGGGCCAATTCCCTCCCGTTTCCCCGACTATAGGCCACAGGCGCGAAAACCGCGCAACGCCTTGCTGCCGGTCGGCTTTGCGCAGCCCGCTCAACGGGTTACCGCATCCGATCGCGGCCTTTTCCACCCCCGTGCGACTGCCCATATAGGACCGGCATGACCAGGGCCGGCCCAGACGCTAAGGTGGCCGTCCGCAGTTCCGGAGCATTCCATGTCCAACCTCGCCATTGCCGACGACCTCTTCTTCACCCGCGCCGGGCTGGAGCGGCCGAGGATCGAGCGCATCGTGGGCGACGCGCTGAAGGGCGCCGACGACGGCGAGCTGTTCTTGGAATACGTGCAGAGCGAGCAGCTGGTGTTCGACGACGGCAAGCTGAAAAGCGCCAGTTTCGACACCAGCCAGGGCTTCGGCCTGCGCTCGATCGCGGGCGAAACCACCGGCTACGCGCATGCCTCGACCCTGGACGAAGCGGCGATCAGGCGCGCGGCGCAGACCGTGCGCTCGGTCAGCGCCGGCCATGGCGGCACCATGGCCGAGCCGCCGCGCGGCACCAACCGGCTCTATTACAGCGACGCCAATCCGATCCTGCCGCTGCCGTTCGAGCAGAAGGTCAAGCTGCTGTCCGATATCGACGCCTATGCCCGCGGCAGGGATCCGCGCGTCAAGCAGGTGTCGGTGTCGCTGTCGGCGAGCTGGCAGGTGGTGCAGGTGCTGCGCGCCGACGGTCTGCGGGTGGCCGATGTGCGGCCCCTGGTGCGGCTCAACGTTTCCGTCGTGGCGCAGGATGGCGATCGCATGGAAGCCGGCGGCACCGGCTCGGGCGGCAGGGTAGATTACAAGCGGCTGATCGATCCGGCGCACTGGCAGCGCGAAGCCGATGAAGCTTTGCGCCAAGCGCTGGTCAACCTCGACTCGGTCGATGCCCCGGCCGGCGAATTGCCGGTGGTGCTGGGTTCGGGCTGGTCGGGCATTCTCTGGCACGAAGCCGTTGGGCATGGTCTGGAAGGCGATTTCCATCGCAAGAAGACGTCCGTCTTCACCAAGCTGATGAACGAGCAGATCGCCGCCCCTGGCGTAACGGTGATCGACAACGGCACCATGGGCGACCGGCGCGGCTCGCTTTCCATCGACGACGAGGGCACGCCGACCGAGCGCACGGTGCTGATCGAGGACGGCAAGCTCGTTGGCCTGATGCAGGATCGCATGAATGCGCGCCTGATGGGCGTGCGGCCGACCGGCAACGGCCGTCGCCAGAGCCATGCGTACCAGCCGCTGCCGCGCATGACCAACACAATCATGCTGGGCGGCAATGCCTCGCCGGTCGATATCATCGGCTCGGTCAAGCGCGGCCTCTATGCCGTGAATTTCGGCGGCGGCCAGGTCGATATCACCTCGGGCAAATTCGTGTTCTCCTGCACCGAGGCCTACATGATCGAGAACGGCAAGATCGGCCCGGCGGTGAAAGGCGCGACCCTGATCGGCTCCGGCGCCGACGCTTTGAAGAAGATCAGGATGATCGGCAACGACATGTCGCTCGATCCCGGTATCGGCACCTGCGGCAAGGACGGCCAGGGCGTGCCCGTCGGCGTCGGCCAGCCGACCTTGCTGATCGAATCGCTGACGGTGGGCGGCACGGCGGCGTAAAAATTGGAACCTGGGTGAGAGAAAACCTCATCCTGAGCTCGTCGAAGGACGAGGTTCGCAGGCGCTTTCCCAGTAGCGCACCCTTCGACAAGCTCAGGGTGAGGATATTTGGCCGCCGCGCCGCTACGTCGCCGGCCGCTTCCAGTCGTCGTCCGGGCCCGACACTTGCCGCAGGCTGGAGACGTCGAGAGGATCGTCGTCGGGCAGGCACAGCATGTTAACCGACACGATGCGGCCGAAAATGTCCTGCTGGTGGTTCCTGAAATTGTCCGGGTTGTAGAGCGGCGGCAGATGCCAGTAGCAGCGATAGCCCAAAGCGGTCACATGCGCGATCAGCGCCGCCGATTTCTCGCGCCGGTCGTTCTCCAGATAGAGGCGTGGGCGCAACCGCCCGATCGTGTCGCCGGCGCCCTGCAAGACCTCGAATTCCATGCCCTCGACGTCGATCTTGATCAGCCGGCAGGCAGCGAGGCGCAAGCTGTCGATGGTCATGACCGGCACCCGCTCGCCCTTGTCATGCGCGCCCAGCGACACGCCACCGAAATTGTTTTGGCTGTCGTAGTCGAGAACCGGAACGGTGATGGCGCCAGGCTCGGCCCCGGCGGCAGCCCAGAAGGTCATGACATTGGACAGCCCGTTCAGCGCCACGTTGGCGCACAGCATCTGGTGCACCTGGCGCTGCGGCTCGAAGGCGAGCAGCCGGCCCTGCGGGCCCAGCCGCTTGGCCAGCGGTATGGCATTGGTGCCGATATTGGCGCCGACCTCGATGGCGACGTCGCCTGGCGCCACGAGGCCGCACAACACGCGCGCCTCCAGCTCGCCCATCTCGCCATAGGTTTCCAGCGAACGGCCGATATAGACGTCGTTCAGGCGATAGAGCAT
>JAQSWP010000270.1 GCA_029266575.1 Alphaproteobacteria bacterium
GCCAGGAATATCCCCAAGCCTTCGCCAGCGCCCGCATCCGCAATTACGGACTGCCCGGCATCCGCATGACGCGCTGGATCGTCGGCCGCGAGCATCTTACCACCGACATGGTGCGCAACGGCGTGCGCACGGTGGACGCCATCGCCCGCTGCTCCTGGCCGATCGAGCTGCATAACCGGGCTTCGGGCGTGCATTGGGAGGAGTTCGGCGACGATCACATGCACTATGTGCCGCTGGGTTGCCTGATCCCAAAAGGCGCGGAAAACCTGCTGGCCGCCGGGCGCTGCATCGACGGCGAGCCGGCCGCTTTGTCCACAGTGCGGGTCATGGGTCCCTGCATCGCCACCGGCGCCGCCGCCGCCTACGCGCTTGATCTGGCAGGCTCAGGATCGGTCGATCAGATCGACATTTCCGCACTGCAACGACGAATTTCCCGCAATCTCGACCGCCGGGATTGAGCGCGATTTCGCATCCGTCGGGTGCTAAATTCCGCTCGGAAACCTTGCCCGTCCACAGGAGACGGGACTATTGTTTGATACCAAAACAATCCACTTGGGAGGGGATCATGGCCAAGGACAACAAATCCGGCATTTCGCGGCGGCAGTTCGCAGTCGGCATCGCCGCCGGCGGCGCGGCGCTGACCGCGCCCGGCATCATGCGCACCGCTTGGGCGCAGGGCAGCGCCCCGCTCAAGATCGGCGTGCTGCTGCCGAAATCGGGCGTGCAGGCCGGCCTCGGCCAGGCCTGCCAGCGCGGCGCCGACATCGCGCAGGCCGTGCTCAACGATCTGAACTATGGCGTGAAGATCGAGTTGATCAACGCCGACACCGAATCCAACGTCGACGTCGCGCGCACTCAGACCGAGAAACTGATCAACGGCGGCGCCAACGTGCTGACCGGCGCCTTCGACTCCGGCCAGAGCGCCGCCATCGCCCAGGTCGCCGAGCAGCGCGGCATTCCCTACATCATCAATATCGCCGCCGCGCCGCAGATCACGGAACAGGGTTACAAATACGTGTTCCGCAACTTTCCGACCGCGCCGATGCTGATCACCGACGCGCTGGCGCTGCAGAAGGAGCTGTTCGCCGCCACCGGCAAGACGCCCAAGACCGCGGTGCTGATGAGCGTCAACGACACGTTCGGCACGGCGATGCAGAACGGCATCAAGGGCCTGTTCCCGACGCTTAACATGCCGTACCAGATCGTCGACGTGATCTCCTACGATCCGCGCGCCAAGGATCTGTCGGTCGAAGTCGCCAAAGCCAAGGCGACCAAGGCCGAGCTGCTGATGCCTGTGTCGCGCTTGAACGACGCCATCCTGCTGGTGCAGGAAATGGTCAAGCAGCGCTGGGAGCCGATGGGCATCGTCAATCCGGGGGCGCCCGGCATGTACGAGCAGCAATTCTACCAGACGTTGGGCAAGTATTCCGAGTTCTGCGTCTCCAACGTGCCGTGGCTCAATCCGAAGTCCAAGATGACGCCGGTGCTGGCCAAGCGCTTCAAGGAGAAATTCCCCAAGGATCTGCTCGAACTGAACGTCGGCTTCACCTTCGAGGCGATCCTCATCGCCGCGGACGCCTACAAGCGCACCAAGTCGGCTCATCCCAACGCCATGATCGAGGCGCTGCGCGCCACCAAGATCGACGATCACGTCATGGTCGGGGGGCCGATCCAGTTCAACCCCAAGGGCCAGAACGTCAACATCAAGTCGGCGGCGGTGCAGAACCTGAAGCGCCAGCCGACCGTGGTGCTGCCAGCCGACTCGGCCGCCGCCAAGCCAGTGTTTCCGATGCCGGGCTGGGGCGCCAAGGCGCGCGGCTGATCCTTCCAACCCAGCTACGGCCGCCGATCCACCCGGTTCGGCGGCCGTAGCTTTAACTGCCGATCGCCATGGAATTCAGCGCCTTCGATCTTCTGCAGGCCATCATCAAGGGTCTGCTCACTGGCATGGTCTACAGCCTGATGGCGCTGGGCCTGACCGTGATTTTCGGCGTCATGCGGGTGGTCAATTTTGCCCATGGCGAGATGATGGTCGTGGCCATGTATCTGGCCGTCATGTCGTTTGCCATGATCGGCGTCGATCCGATGCTGGCGCTGGTGCCGATCGCGGCAATCCTGTTCGCCTTCGGCTACGGATTGCAGCGCACCTTGATCAACCGCTTCATCAACGTGCCCGAGCACATGCAGTTCATCCTGATGCTGGCCATCGCCATCATCCTGGTCAATGCCTGCCTGCTGCTGGCCGGGCCGGATGCGCAAGGGGTGCAGCTCGACTACGCGCTCGACAGCTTCGAGATCGGGGCGCTGCTGATCGACAAGACGCGCATCTATGCCGCCATCGGCTCGCTGGTCATCGCCTTCCTGCTGTTCCTGTTCTTCAGCCGCACCCGCATCGGCAAGGCGATCCGCGCCGCTGCCGACAACTACAACGGCGCGCTGGTGGTGGGGCTGGACGTCAACCGGCTGTACGCCATCACCTTCGGCATCGGCGCTGCCTGCGTCGGCGCGGCGGGTTCGCTCACCATCATGCTGGTGCAGGTCCAGCCCTTCCTGGCGCTGGAATATACGCTGCTGGCCTTCACCATCGTCATCATCGGCGGGCTGGGCAGCCTGCGCGGCGCCATCGCCGGCGGGCTGCTGATCGGCGTCTCCGAAGCCATCGCCGGCTTCCTGCTCGAGCCGTCGCTGAAGAGCGTGTTCAGCTTCGGCCTGCTCATCCTCGTGCTGCTGATCCGCCCGCAAGGGCTGTTTGGCAAGGCTGCCTGAGCCATGGGCATTCTGCAGCGGCTCTTCGGCGGCGTACCGCGACGGGCCGCACTGGCCCTCGCGGTTTTTGCCGTGCTGTTGCTGGTCACGCCCTGGATCCGCCCCGAAGCGGTGCCGCTAATGGTGCTGATCTTCTACTTCGCCTATGTCGGCCAGGCTTGGAACATCATGATGGGCTTCGCCGGCCAACTCTCGCTGGGCCACTCGCTCTATATTGGGCTGGGTGCTTATGCCGCTGCCGCCCTTTACATGAAGGCCGATATCGGACCGTGGGCCGGCATTTTCGCCGCCATCGCCGTGGCAACCGCGGTCGGCGGAATCGTTGGCTATCTCGGCTTCCGCTTCGCCATCACCGGTGTCTATTTCGCGCTGTTGACCATCGCTTTCGCCGAGTTTTTCCGCATCCTGTTCGACCATATCGACTGGCTTGGCGCCTCCGCCGGCTTCTATCTGAAAGTGGAGAACCGGCAGGAGAACGATCTGCTGAACTTGCGCGGCTCGCCGACCATGTTCTATTACGTGATGCTGAGCCTGGTGGTGCTGGCTTTCGGCTTGTGCCGCTGGCTGCTGACCGGCCGGCTGGGCCATTACTGGCTGGCGATCCGCGA
>JAQSWP010000271.1 GCA_029266575.1 Alphaproteobacteria bacterium
GCTGGCAGGCCCTGCTGCTGCCGGCGCTGTTCGTGCCGTTGTGTAGCACGGGCTTCATCTCCGCCAAGCTGGGCCTGCCCTATGCCGAGCCCTATACGTTCCTGCTGCTGCGCTATGGCATCGTCGCGGTGCTGCTGGCGGCCGCCGCCGTCGTGCTGCGCGCGCCGTGGCCCAAGCGCTGGCAGGAGTGGGGGCATATCGCGGTGGCCGGCCTGCTGGTGCACGCGGTCTATATCTCCTGCGTGTTCGACTCGATCTATCACGGCCTGCCATCGGGCGTATCCGCATTGATCGTGGGTTTGCAGCCTTTGCTCACCGCCGCCATCGTCGGGCCGCTGCTGGGCGAGCGGGTCACGCGTCAGCAATGGACCGGCTTGCTGCTGGGCCTGGCTGGCGTGACCTTGGTGGTATGGGAGAAGCTGAGCCTGACCTTCGACGGGTTGTGGGCCGTGGCACTGTCCGGCATCGCGCTGCTCGGCATCACCGCCGGCACGGTCTACCAGAAGAAATTCTGCCCGACGCTCGATCTGCGTTCGGGGACAGCAATCCAGTATTTCGCCACCACGGCCTATGTCGCGCTGTTCGCCTTCACCATCGAGACCGGCGAGGTGCAGTGGACCGGCGAATTCATCTTCGCGCTGAGCTGGTCGATCGTGATCCTGTCGATCGGCGCGGTGTCGCTGCTGTTCTATTTGCTGCGCCATGGCGCGGCCTCGCGCACCGCCGCCTTGTTCTATCTGGTGCCGCCGTGCACGGCGATCATCGCCTTCTTCCTGTTTGACGAGCGTTTGGGCGTGCTGGCCTTGGTCGGCATGGCGCTGGTGGCGTTCGGCGTGGCGCTGGCGACGCGGCCGGCGAAACCCGCATGAGCGATCTGTTCGTCTTCGCCTATGGATCGCTGATGTGGGATCCAGGCTTCGCCTACGAGGACCGCCAGCCCGGCCTGCTGCGCGGCTACCATCGCGCCTTTTGCATCTACTCGCACTACTACCGCGGCACGGCCGAGAATCCCGGGCTGGTGCTGGGGCTGGATCGCGGCGGCGCCTGCCGCGGCCTGGTCTATCGCGTCGCCGCGGAGCGCGAGCAGGAAGTGCGCGCCTATCTGTGGGAGCGTGAGATCGGCAATGACGGGGTCTACAAGGAGAAGAGCCTGCCGGTGCTGCTGGACGGCGGCGAGACGGTGCCGACGCTGACCTATGTCGCCGACCGCTTCCATCCGCAATACGCCGGCCGGCTGAGCCCCGAACAGGCGGCGCTCCTGATCCGCAACGGGGTGGGCAACCGCGGCCGCTGCCTCGACTATTTCGCCAGCACGGTGAAGCATTTGGAGGAGCTGGGCTTCCGCGAAAGCCCGCTGCACCGGCTGCTGGAACTGGCGACGGCTCCCGATTAAAGGCGGCCGAGCTCGATCGCCGAACGCAGCGTGTCGTAGAATTCATGCCATTCGACGATCTTGCCGCCCTTCAAGCGGATGCGATGTTGCCAGTCGGCTTCGGAGCGGCGACCGCTTGTGCGGCATTTGGTGCGCACGTGGCCCCAGGAAAACACCCACGGTCCGCGAGCAACAAGCCCCTCGCAGGCGAAGCTTTCGTGATCCAGCTCTTCGGAAATTTTTCCCAGGAATGCCAGAACGCCTTCCGTGCCTTTGTAGATGCCACCCCATTTCATCTTTTGTTCTGGCGCATGCTCGACGAAAATGGTGTCCGGCGCGATTGGGGCCAGCACCGCCTGCAGGCGCTTCTCCGGCGTTGACTCGGTCTTGTCGTAGCCAACGTAAACCTTGCGCATGATTGCCGCATTGCGGCGCTCGGTTGGTGTCACTGTTCGCTCCCCTGGACTATGGTCCTGGTGAGCAGGCTAGGGGCATAGGCCGGCGCTGCCACCTGTCACTTCTGACAGAGCCACAATCCCGCAATTGGCCTCTTTTTTCCGGCGAAACTGCCTACGGCCACAATTTTTTATGCGGCGGGCGGTTGAACCGTCATCGCTTTGCCGCGTTCGGTCGGCATCCTATGATAGGATGACGGCACAAGGGGCTTTTCTGCATGTTCGGGAGTTTTTGGCGCGATCAGGTCGGCTCGATCGCCGATCGCGGGCGGGAGATTCTGCGTCTGGCAACCGGCAAGCGCGCGCCGGAACCTGGCGATCTGGCGCGCCGGCTGCTGGCGCAACGCGGCGAGGCTTCGGGCCTGGCGCTGGCGCAGGATCTGGCGCGGCTGATCCGCGGCATGACGCCCGAGGCGCTGATCCAGTTCCTGCAGGTGCTGGCGCGCGAATTCGTCGGCGACAAGGCGGCGATCGAAAAAGCGGTGGCGCAGTGGCAGCGCCAGCCCGACGATGCGGCGTTGAGCGCCCTGCGCCAGGCGGTCGAATCGCCGCGCCAGGAACTGTTCCGCCGCCTCAACATGGCGCCGGACGGCACCGCGACCCTGGTCGAATTGCGCCGCTGCCTGCTCGAACTTTTGCCGCAGCATCCCGAATTGCGCGCCATCGACGAGGATATGCGGCACCTGCTGGCCTCGTGGTTCAATCGAGGCTTCCTGGGGCTCGAACGCATCGACTGGAATACGCCCGCTTCGGTGCTGGAGAAGCTGATCCGCTACGAGGCGGTGCACGAGATCGACGGCTGGGACGATCTGCGCCTGCGGCTGGCGGCGGACCGGCGCTGCTTCGGCTTCTTCCATCCCGCCATGCCGGACGAGCCGCTGATCTTCGTCGAGGTGGCGCTGCTCAGCGGCATGGCCGATGCCATTCAGCCGCTGATCGCCACCGACCGCACCATCGGCGAGCCGCAGGCGGCCGATACGGCGATCTTCTATTCCATCAGCAATTGCCAGGACGGCTTGCGCGGCATTTCCTTCGGCAATTTCCTGATCAAGCAGGTGGTCAGCGAATTGCAGGCGGAGCTGCCCAACATCAAGACCTTCGCCACGCTGTCGCCGATTCCCGGCCTGCGCCGGGCGGTGCAGGACAAGGAGGCGTTCAGCCCGGCGCGGCTTGAGGCGCTGTTGGGCGAGGAAGCCTGGCGGCTGCTGCGCTACAACGGCTATGTCGATCCCATCGCCGGCATCGACGGGCTGCTGAACGAGGGCGAAGCCCTGCCGCCGGCGGCGCAGAAGGGATTGCAGCGTCTGGCGCTGGCCTATCTGACGCAGTGCCGGCGCGGCAATGGCGTGTCCGATCCGGTGGGCCATTTTCATCTGTCGAACGGCGCGCGGCTGGAGCGCATCAACATTGCGGCCGATCTTTCGAGCAAGGGATTGCAGCAATCCTTCGGCGCCATGGTGAACTATCTCTACGAGCCGCGCAGCCTGGAAGAGAACCACGAGCTCTATGTCGATACCGGCGAGGTCGTCATGCCGCGCAA
>JAQSWP010000084.1 GCA_029266575.1 Alphaproteobacteria bacterium
GACATCGGCGGACGGCGCCGGCAGATCGTCGGCGACATTGTAGATCGCGCCTGCGGCGGGCCGTTCGAGCGAAGCCGCCAGCGTGGCGGCAATGTCGCTCACATGGACGCGCGAGAACACCTGGCCCGGCTTGTCGATACGCCGCGCCTTGCCCGCCCGCACCTCGTCCAGCGCGCTGCGGCCCGGCCCGTAAATGCCGGGCAGGCGGAATATCTGCGTCGCGATCCCGTACTCGCGGCCGAAATCGAGCCACTGGCTCTCCGCCAGCACCCGGCGCCTGCCGCGCGCATTGCTGGGATTGGGTGGTGCGGTTTCATCGACCCAGGCGCCGCCGGTATCGCCATAGACGCCAGTGGTGGAGAGATAGCCGATCCAGCGCAGGCGCTTGGGTTTGCCTGTCAGCCGGTGTGCAAAGAGATCGCCTCGGTCGTCTGGCGGCACCGAGACCAGAAGCGCGTCGACATCATCGAGCGGGGCGGCGGTAAAATTCTCCGCCGCCAGAACCGCCCCCTCGATACCCAAGCTGCGCAGTTCCTCGGCGCCGATTTCGCTGCGACTGGTGCCTTTGATCTGCCACGCTTTGCCGGCAAGCAGGCGCGCCAAGGCCTGGCCCGTGTAGCCGGCGCCCAGGATCAGCAGGGTTGACGATGGCATTCGAGATCCGTTCTTCCTCACGACCGGCTTGCGCCGCACCCCAGCTTGCGCCAAAGCTTCGGCCCATGAAACCGGGTCCGTTGCTGCTGCTGGCGATTTTCGCCCTGCCGTTCGCTGCCGAAGCCCAGCAGCGCAAGTCCAGCGTGCCGCTCGACCATTCCCAGCAGTACACCGCCTGCATGAATCTCGCCAAGACCAGGCCGCGCGAAGCCTATGCCAGCGCCAATACCTGGTACGACCGCGGCGGCGATCAGGCAGCGCAGCATTGCGCCGCCATCGCGCTGTTCGGCATGGGCGATTATTTCGAAGCCGCCAGCAGGCTCGACCGCCTCGCCTCCAACCAGTCCGGCGCGCGCAACAAGATACGCGCCGAGCTTTACGCCCAGGCCGGGCAGGCCTGGCTGCTGGCCTCCTATCCCGACAAAGCGCTGGTGTCGCAGGGCAATGCCATCAATCTGGAGCCAAATTCGATCGACTTCCTGGTCGATCGCGCCGTGACCTATGCCGGCATCGACCGGCTGGCCGATGCGCTGCGCGATCTCAACCGCGCCCTGATCATCGCGCCCCGCCGGCACGAGGCGCTTACCTTGCGGGCCACGGTGCTGCGGCTGGCGCGCCAGCCGGACAAGGCGGCCGCCGATGTCGACCAGGCGATCAGGCTCAACGCCAACTATCCCGAGGCCTATCTCGAGCGCGGCCTGCAGCGCAAGGCGACGCAGCCGGCTCTGGCGCGCGAGGATTTCATCAAAGTGTTGCGCCTGGTGCCCGACAGCTCCGATCTCGCAGCGCAAGCGCGCAAGCAGCTCGAAGGCAGCGACCTCAAGACCCGTTAGCGCGTCCTGATATCGCGCGTGCCGTCGACGAATTCCTGCAGCAGCCGGTCGGCCTGATCGCTCACCAGCAGGTCGAGGAACAAGGTGCGCTCCAGCGCCAGATCATTGGCCAGGGATTGCTGCCCGGCGTTGCGGATCAATCGCTTGATATGGCGCACCGCCAAGGGCGACTTTCCTGCGAGCTCATGCGCCTGAACGAGCGCACGCTCGAGCACCGGGCCATCGACGGCTTCATGCACCATGCCAAGCCGTGCCGCCTCGTCGGGATCGACGGTGCGCCCGCGTAGCACCAGCTCCAGCGCCCGTGCCGGTCCCACCAGCCGCGCCAGGCGCTGCGTGCCGCCGCCGCCCGGCAGGATGCCGATGTTGATTTCCGGCAGGCCGATGGAATAGGGGCCTTTCTGCGCCAGTCGCAGATCGCAGGCCAGCGCGAATTCGAAACCGCCGCCCATGGCGTTGCCGTTGATGGCGGCGATCACTGGCTTGGGGGCGGCCTCCAGCCGGTTGAAGATGTGATCGAGCGTGCGCTCCGGCGCCATGCGCGCGTCTGAGAATTTCAGGCCGCGCTGGCGCAAACCCTTGCCGAGCTGGCTGAGCTCGGCCACGTCGTAATGCTGGATGAAAACGCCTTCCAGCGCGCCGGTGAAGATGATGGCGCGCACCGCCTCGTCGGCCACCAGCTCGCGGCTGACTTTATCCAGTGCCTCGACCATCGGCGCATCCATGTAGCCGTGCGGCGGATTGTCGAAGCGCACGATGGCGACGGTCTTGTCGTGCGCGACGCTGAGGCGATGCATGTCGTCCTCCCAAAAGCAAAACGGCCGGGGAAATACCCCGGCCGCATTGTCGAAGCGCTGCAGGAAAGGCGCAATATCTCTAAGCGCGCTTCTCTGCCGTTTCCAGCGCTAGCGGATGCTCCAGCCGCGACACCATCTCCTTCGGCACCACCTGCCAGAACTTGCTCTTCAGCCGGCTCCAGTCGTTGAGGATGGTGGCGGCGTGCAGGGAGTTGGTCGCTGCCACGTGCTGGGCGATCAGATCGTGCGCCAGGCTTTCCCAGTAGGGCGTCGCCAGGCGTTGCCATAAAACCGTATCGGGATTGACGCGCTGCTCGAACAGCCCCTCGGCGTCGTAGACGAAGGCCATGCCGCCGGTCATGCCGGCGCCGAAATTGGTGCCGATGCTGCCCAGGATGACGGCGAAGCCGCCGGTCATGTATTCGCAGCCGTTCGAGCCGCAGCCCTCGATCACCGTGGTGGCGCCGGAGTTGCGCACCGCGAAGCGTTCGCCCGCCTGGCCGGCGGCGAACAAGGTGCCGGCCGTGGCGCCGTAGAGCACGGTGTTGCCGATGATGGTGTTGTGGTTGGTGACGAGATTGCTCGACACCAGCGGCCGCACCACGATGGTGCCGCCCGACAATCCCTTGCCGACATAGTCGTTGGCGTCGCCGAACACTTCGAGCTTCAGCCCTTGCACGGCGAAAGCGCCCAGCGACTGGCCGGCCGAGCCGCGCAGGCGCACGGTCAGGTGATCGGCCGGCAGGCCGGACATGCCGTATTTGCGAGTGATCATCGAGGACAACCGCGTGCCGACGGCGCGATGCGTGTTGCGCACGTTGTACTGCAACTGCATCTTCTCGCCGTCGCGGAACAGCGGCTCGGCATCCTTGATCATCTGCGCATCGAGCGTATCGGGCACTTCGTTGCGGCCCGTCAGCGTGCAGTAGCGTGCCGAGGTGCCGGCATCGGCCCGCGCCAGGATCGGGTTCATGTCGAGATCGTCGAGATACTGCGAGCCGCGGCTGACCTGGGCCAGCAGGTCGGAGCGGCCGATCACGTCGCGCAGCGACTTGAAACCAAGCTGCGCCAGGATCTCGCGCACTTCCTCGGCGATGAAGCTGAAGAGGTTGACCACCTTCTCCGGCGTGCCGTCGAACTTGGCGCGCAATTCGGGCAGCTGGCTGCAGACGCCGACCGGGCAGGTGTTGGAATGGCACTGGCGCACCATGATGCAGCCCATCGCCACCAGCGAGGCGGTGCCGATGCCGAATTCCTCGGCGCCCAGCATGGCGGCCATGACGATGTCGCGGCCGGTCTTCAGGCCGCCATCGGTGCGCAGCACCACCTTCTCGCGCAGCCGGTTGAGAGTAAGCACCTGATGCGCCTCGGCCAGGCCCATCTCCCAGGGAATGCCGGCGTATTTGATGCTCGATTGCGGCGAGGCGCCGGTGCCCCCGGTGTGGCCCGACACCAGGATCACGTCGGCCTTGGCCTTGGCGACGCCGGCGGCGATGGTGCCAATGCCCGCCCGCGCCACCAGCTTCACGGCGACCTTGGCCTCGGCGTTGATCTGCTTGAGGTCATAGATGAGCTGCGCCAGATCCTCGATCGAGTAGATGTCGTGATGCGGCGGCGGCGAGATCAGGCTGACGCCGGGCGTGGCATGGCGCAGGCGCGCGATCAGCGGCGACACCTTGATGCCCGGCAGCTGCCCGCCTTCGCCGGGCTTGGCGCCCTGCGCCATCTTGATCTCAAGCTCGCGCGCATTGTTGAGATACTCGGCAGTGACGCCAAAGCGGCCCGAGGCCACCTGCTTGATGGCAGAGGACGCGTTGTCGCCATTGGGCCGCGGCCGGTAGCGGGCGGGATCTTCGCCGCCTTCGCCGGAGTCGGAGCGGGCCCCGATGCGGTTCATGGCGATGGACAGCGTCTCGTGCGCTTCCGGGCTCAGCGCGCCCAGCGAGATGCCGGGCGCCACCAGCCGCTTGCGGATTTCGGTGATCGATTCGACTTCGTCGATCGGCACCGACTTGCCGGTCGGCTTGAAGTCGAGCAGATCGCGCAAGGCGACCGGCGGCAATGAGCGCACGCCTTCCGAATACTTCTTGTAGGTCGAGTAGGATTCGGTGGCCACCGCCTGCTGCAAGGTATGGATCAGCGTGCCTTCGAAGGCATGCGCTTCGGCGCCGCGGCGATAGCGGTAGAAGCCGCCCACCGGCAAGGTGACGACGTCCTCGTTATAGGCGCGGGCGTGCAGCTCCAGCACCTTCTGCTGGATGCCGGTCAGGCCGATGCCGGAGATGCGCGAGGGCATGCCAGGGAAATATTCGGCCACCAACGCGCGCGACAGACCCAGCGCCTCGAAATTGTAGCCGCCGCGATAGGAACTGATGATCGAGATGCCCATCTTGGACATGATCTTCAGCAGGCCCTCGTCCAGCGCCTTCTTGTAGTTCTTGATGCAGTCCTCGAGCGCCAGCTTGCCCAGCAGGCCGCGCGAGAAGCGATCGACGATCGCCTGCTCCGCCAGATAGGCGTTGACCGTGGTGGCGCCGACGCCGATCAGCACGGCGGCGAAATGCACGTCGAGGCACTCGCCGCTGCGTACGTTGAGCGAGGTGAAGGTGCGCAGCGACTGGCGCACCAGATAGGAATGCACCGCACCCGCTGCCAGGATCATCGGGATCGGTGCGCGGTCGGGGCCGATCTTGTGATCTTCCAGGACCACGTGCAGGCAGCCGCCGCGCACGCCGTCCTCGGCCTCGTTGCGGATGCGCGCCAGCGCCTCGCGCAGCGCCTGCTCGCCGCCCCTGGCGTCGAAAGTGCAGTCGATCTCGACGGCGGTGTCGCCCATGTATTCGCGCATGGCGCGGAATTCGGCGGTCGAGAGGATCGGCGAATCGAGCTGCAGCAATTCGCACTGCTCGGGCGATTCGTCGAGGATGTTGCCGAGATTGCCCAGCCGGGTGCGCAGCGACATCACCCGCCGCTCGCGCAAGCTGTCGATGGGCGGGTTGGTGACCTGGCTGAAGTTTTGGCGGAAGAAGTGATGCAGGCCGCGATAATGCTGCGACAGCACCGCGACCGGCGTGTCGTCGCCCATCGAGCCAATGGCTTCCTTGCCGTCCTCGATCATGGGATGGAGGATCAGTTCGAGATCCTCGATGGTCCAGCCGATCGCGGTCTGGTGCGTGCGCAGCGCCTGGCGATCGTTGGCCGGCGTTTCGCCCCTGGCCGAGCGGATCAGGCTGTCCAGCGCCACGGTGCGCGTGGTCCATTCGCCATAGGGCCGCGAAGCCGCCATGGCGTCCTTCAACTCGCGATCGCGGTAGAGCTTGCCGGCCTCGATATCGACGCCGATCATCTGGCCCGGCCCGAGCCGGCCCTTTTCGATCACCTTGCTCTCTTCGACCGGCACCATGCCGGTCTCCGAACCCGCAATCAGCAGACCGTCCGACGTTATCGTGTAGCGCATCGGGCGCAGACCGTTGCGGTCCAGCCCGGCAATGACCCAGCGCCCGGCATAGGCTGCGATCGCCGCCGGCCCGTCCCATGGCTCCATGACGCCATTGAGATAGGAATACATCGCGCGATGTTCGGGCGTGACGGTGGGATTGTCGGTCGAGGCTTCCGGAATCATCATCACCTTGACCATCGGCAGCGAACGGCCGCCGCGGGTCAGCAGCTCGAAGACGTTGTCGAGCGCCGCCGAATCGGAGCCGCCGGCCTGGATCACTGGCTTCAGGTCTTCGATGTCCTTGCCGAACACTTCATGCGCCAGCCGCGTCTCGTGGCTTTTCATCCAGTTGACGTTGCCCAGCAGCGTGTTGATCTCGCCGTTATGGGCCAGGATGCGAAAGGGCTGCGCCAGGCGCCAGGTCGGGAAGGTGTTGGTCGAATAGCGCTGATGGAAGACGGCGAAGCGCGAGACGAAGCGCTCGTCCTTCAGATCGGGATAGAACTCGGCCAGATGCTCGGCCAGGAACATGCCCTTGTAGATCACCGAGCGGCAGGACAGCGAGCAGATGTAGAAATCGATGATGGTGGCGGCCAGCACCGCGCGCTCGATCCGGCGGCGGATGATGTAGAGCTGGCGCTCGAACTCGCGGTTCTCGACGCCCAGACTGTTGGCGATCAGCACCTGTTCGATCTCGGGGCGCGAGGCATTGGCCTTCTCGCCGATTACGGTGATGTCGACCGGCACCTGGCGCCAGCCATAGATGGTGTGGCCGAAATTCAGGATTTCGGTTTCGACGATGGCGCGGCAACGCTCCTGCGCCGCCAGATCGGTGCGCGGCAGGAACACCATGCCGACAGCCAGACGGCCGATCTTGGGCTCATGCCCGGTGTGGCGGATATGCTCCTTGAAGAAATCCTGCGGGATTTCGACATGGATGCCGGCGCCGTCGCCGGTCTTGCCATCGGCATCGACCGCGCCGCGATGCCAGACCGCGCGCAAGGCGTTGATGCCGGCCACGACGACGTCGCGGCGCGCCTTGCCGTCGAGTGCGGCGATCAGGCCAACGCCGCAGGCATCGTGCTCGTCGCTCGAGCGATAAAGACCATTCAGCTCCAGCTCGGCCGCTTCGCGGCGATACTGCGAGACGTAGTCTTCGGAATGGTCGGGGGTGCGTCCGTCCATGGGTCGTCTCCCTCTTACGAAGCCTTGGCCAGCGCCGGTTGCGCCTTGGCCTGGATGTGGCGATGGATGCGCTCGGCAGCGTCGCGCCCGTCGCGGATGGCCCAGACCACCAGCGAGGCGCCGCGCACGATGTCGCCGGCGGCGAACACGCCGTCGAGATTGGTCATCATGGTGCGGAAGTCGATCTTCAAGGTGCCCCAGTTGGTGAGTGCGACATCGCTTCTGCCCATCACCTGCACCATGTCCTCCGGATCGAAGCCCAGCGCCTTGATGGTGAGATCGGCCGGCAGGGTGAAATCGGAGCCTTCCAGCTCCTGCGGCGCCCGCCTTCCGGTCGCATCGGCCACGCCCAGATGCATGCGGATGGCGCGCACGCCTGAAACTTCACGGTCGCCCAGGAAAGCGCGCGGCGTGGCCAGCCAGACGAACTCGACGCCTTCTTCCTCGGCGTGTTTCACCTCGCGCTGCGAGCCCGGCATGTTGACGCGGTCGCGGCGATAGAGGCACTTAACCGACTTGGCGCCCTGGCGCACCGCCGTGCGCACGCAATCCATCGCCGTGTCGCCGCCGCCGATCACCACCACGTTCTTGCCCGTGGCATCGAGCGCGCCGGAGTCGAAAGCCGGCACATCGTCGCCCAGGCCCTTGCGGTTGGATGCGGTCAGGTAGTCGAGCGCATCGACCACATTGCCCAGCCCGACACCCGGCACCTGCACGTCGCGCGCCTTGTAGACGCCGGTGGCGATCAGCACCGCGTCGTGACGGGCGCGCAATTCCTCGACGCTGAGATCTTTGCCGACATTGACGTTGAGATGGAATGTCACGCCGCCGTCGCGCAGCAATTGCGCGCGCCGCTCGACCACGTCCTTCTCCAGCTTGAAGTTGGGAATGCCGTAGATCATCAACCCGCCGACGCGGTCGTAGCGGTCGTAGACGTGGATCTCGTAACCCTTGCGGCGGAGCTGCTCGGCCGCGGCCATGCCGGCGGGGCCGGCGCCGACGATGCCGATCGACTTGCCCAGTTCGCGCCGCGGGCTGGGCGGCTTGACCCAGCCGCGATCCCAGGCCGTGTCGGTGATGTATTTCTCGACCGAGCCGATGGTCACCGACTCAAAGCCCTTCTCGATGACGCAATTGCCTTCGCACAGCCGGTCCTGCGGGCAGATGCGGCCGCAGATCTCCGGCATGTTGTTGGTGGCCGAGGAGATCTCGTAGGCCTCCTCCAGCCGGCCTTCGGCCGTCAACTTCAGCCAGTCGGGGATGTTGTTGTGCAGCGGGCAATGCACCTGGCAGAAGGGAATGCCGCACTGGGAACAGCGCGAGGATTGCTCGGCGGCTTTCTCCTGGCTGAAGCGGGCATAGATTTCGTCGAAGTCCTGCACCCGCTCCTGCGAGGCGCGCTTGTCGGGCATGTGCTGCTCGACCGACACGAACTTCAGCATTTTCTCAGCCATCAGATCAGCCCCGTACTTCCCGGCGGCTGCAGCCTGCGCGAGAAATAAAATTACAATTTAGCCTGCTTTAAGCTCAACGAATTCCAACCTTGATTCGTGCCCCGCAAGGACACGAATTTGGTCACACTATCTGACATATTATTGGGAATCGCTAGCGGAAATTTTGCTGCCATCGCAAATCCCGACCGTAGTGTCATCTTTTTAGTACCAAAATGGTACTAAAATAAATACTTGAGGTAATTGATCTTTTTAGACCGTGTGCGTGCTGTAGCGGCCGCCAACGCGGAAACGATCCAGATAGGTGGGCAGAATCACTTCCGCTGCCGTCGGTGCGATACCCAGCTCAGCCAAGCCCTGATGGCCGGGGCGCACGACGCTGTCGATCTCAAGCAGCATCGCCTGATCCAGGGTCAATGGCGGTTTGGGCAGGAACTGGCCGACCAGTCCCATCAGGCGGGCGAGCGAGAACGGCAGGTTGACGATGCGCTGCTCGCGGCCCATCGCCTCCAGGATCAGCTCGGCGATCTGGCGCATGGTGTAGACCCTGGGCCCGCCCAGCTCGAACACCTGGCCGGTCGTTTCCGGCCGGTCGAGACAGGCGAGCACCGCAGCGGCAACGTCGCCGACATAGACCGGCTGGAATTTGGTGTGATCGCCGCCGATCGCCGGCATGAACGGCGCCAGCCGCACCGCCACCGCCATGTTGTTGATGAAGCGGTCTTCCGGTCCGAACACCACCGAGGGGCGCAGGATGGTGGCGTTGGGGAAGGTCTCCCGCAGCGCCTTCTCGCCGGCGATCTTGGAGCGCACGAAGGCGTTTTCCGACGCATCGACGCCTTCGGTGCCCAGCCCGGAAATATGGACCAGCCGCTCGACGGCGCAGCGCTTGGCGGCGTTGGCGATATTCTTCACGCCCTCGACATGCACGGCCTCGAAACGCTGCCGCCCGCGCTGGACCTGGATACCGGTGGCATTGATCACTGCTTGCGAGCCGGCAACCGCCATCAGCACCGATTCGGCGTGGCGCAGATTGGCCTGCACCGGCACGACCTGGCCGACATCGCCCATCGGCTTCAGGAACTCGGCCCATTCCGGCCGCCGCACCGCCGCCCGCACGCGCAGGCCGCGCTGCGCCAGCCGCCGCACGATATGCCGGCCGATAAAGCCTGAGCCGCCGAAGACGGTGACCTGTGCGATGCTCATTGTCCTGCTCCAATGCCGGGGTCCGTTGGTGCGGCGGATAATTGCCGAACGCGGCCGGCTAGCCAAGGTTTTCCGCCAAAGTATTGACAAGAACAGCCCGAGGGCTTACCGAACGCCCCCGACCGCCGGCGACAAGCCGGAGCCACAGGATTGCCCAGGTGGCGGAATTGGTAGACGCACTAGTTTCAGGTACTAGCGCCGCGAGGCGTGAAGGTTCGAGTCCTTTCCTGGGCACCATTCGTGAACCGCGGCCGGCCGCTTGATAAAAGCGCGCCGGCCGTTGGCGTTTATGAGAGGATGGCTACGAGGATGGCGACATGGCGTTAACGCTGCATAAGGGCGACCTGCCCGCGGGCCTGAGCTTCGGCGATGCCGTGGCGATCGATTCGGAAACGATGGGGCTCAACCCGCATCGCGACCGGCTGTGCCTGATCCAGCTTTCCGCCGGCGACGGCAATTGCCATCTGGTGCAGTTCGCCGCCGATCAATACGCCGCGCCCAACCTGAAAGCCCTGCTGCAGGACCGCTTGGTGCTGAAGCTGTTCCACTTCGCCCGCTTCGACCTGGCGGTGATCCGCCATTACCTTGGCATCGATTGCGAACCGGTCTATTGCACCAAGATCGCGTCCAAGCTGGTGCGCACCTTCACCGACCGCCATGGGCTCAAGGACATCTGCCGCGATCTGCTGGGCGTCGAACTCTCCAAGCAGCAGCAATCCTCCGACTGGGGCGCCACAGACCTCACCCAGGAACAGCTCAACTATGCCGCCTCCGACGTGCTGCATTTGCACGCACTGAAGCGCAAGCTCGATGCCATGCTGCAGCGGGAAAACCGCACTGAAATCGCGGCGGCCTGCTACCGTTTCCTGCCCACCCGCGCCCGGCTCGACCTTGAGGGCTGGCCGGATATCGATATTTTCTCGCACTAGGCTTACTTTGCGGTTGCGGCGTAACGCCCTGATCCGATTCATTGATTTTTGACCGGCCGCGTCGCATATTTGCCGGAATTCAGTGGCTTTTCTCCATTTGGCGCGGTTTTTGCTCGGAGCGGTTTCGAGCCGGCGCCTAAACTCGGCGGATCTGGGCTCACCTAACGCATGATCAAAGCACGACCGGATTCAGGATCGGCCCAAGCCGATCTGGCGGCAGCAAGCCGCGTTCTGGAGCTTGAGGCGCAGGCGATCCACGCGCTGTCCGCCAGCCTGGATGCCAGCTTCGTTGCTGCGGTCGAGGCGCTGCTAGGCGTTTCCGGCAGAGTCGTGGTCAGCGGCATGGGCAAGAGCGGCCACGTCGCCCGCAAGATCGCGGCCACCCTGGCCTCGACGGGCACGCCGGCGCAGTTCGTGCACCCTGGCGAAGCAAGCCACGGCGATCTCGGCATGATCGGTCGCAGCGATGCGGTGCTGGCGCTGTCCTTCTCCGGCGAAACTGAAGAGCTTGCCGATCTCATTGCCTATGCCGCCCGCTTCAAGATTCCGCTGATCGGCATGACCGGCAAGGCAAACAGCACCTTGGCGCAGGCTGCCACGGTGGCGCTGCTGCTGCCGCCCTTCACCGAAGCGTGTCCGCTCGGCCTGGCGCCCACCACCTCGACCACCGCCATGCTGGCGCTGGGCGATGCTCTGGCGGTGGCGCTGCTCGAGCGGCGCGGCTTCACCTCGGCCGATTTCCAGGTGCTGCATCCGGGCGGCAAGCTCGGCAAGCGGCTGTTGCGGGTGTCCGATCTCATGCATGCCGGCGCCGACTTGCCGCTGTGCAAGCCGGGCACGCCGATGAGCGAAGCGCTGGTGGAAATGACCGCCAAGCGGCTGGGCTGCGTCGTCGTCGTCGACGAGGCCGGCCATGCGCTCGGCATCGTCACCGACGGCGATCTGCGCCGGCACATGGCGGACGATCTGCCGCGCCAGCCGGCGCAAGCGCTGATGACGCGCAATCCGCGCAGCATCCGGCCGCAGGCGCTGGCGGCGGAAGCCATGGCGCTGATGAACGAAGGCAGCCCGATCACCAGCCTGCTGGTGATCGAGGACGGTCGGCTGGCCGGCATCCTGCATATCCACGATTGCCTGCGCGCGGGTGTCGCCTGATGCAGCCCGCGCGTCTTTCATCGCAGGAGAGCGCCCGGCTCGATCGCGTGCTGATGCAGCCGCGGCGTATGCCGCGCAGTTCGATGCTGGCGCCTTTGGTGCCATGGCTGCGGTTGGGCTTTCCGCTGCTGGCGACGATCGCCGTGATGATCGGGTTGGTGTGGCCGCTGGTGTTCAGCGGCGGCGCCTTCCGCCTGTCCTCGGTGCCGGTGGCGCCGCCCGGCAGCTCCTACATGCGCATGGACAATCCCCGCTTCACCGGCTCGGACGGGCGGGAGCGGCAATTCAACGTCACGGCGGTGGCGGCAACGCAAAAGAAAATCGACGACCCAACGCTCGATCTGACCACGCCCAAGGGCGATCTCATCGCGCCGCAGGGT
>JAQSWP010000085.1 GCA_029266575.1 Alphaproteobacteria bacterium
CTCCATGCCCGGCACGTAACGCGAGAACAGCGCGGCGCGCACATGCCGGGGCCGGGCGGCGCTGTGAAAGAGATAGCTCTTCTCGAGACACTCGTTGAGGATCTGCCGCATCTCCGGGATCAGCGGATCGTCACTATCAACCTGATTGTTGTTCTTGACCTGCGCTGCCATTTCGCCCGCGGTAGTTCTGCCATCAACGAAGCCAGCGCGTTCCATCAGTGCAATGAGACGCGCGACAGTCGCTTTGTCCATCAAATCGCCCATGAAGATGATCACCGGAACCCTCCAAATAGCGGCTCGTTCAATATAAGACCGGGAGGCGCAAATTGCCTCCCAGGAACGGTAAACCTCAGAGAAACGCTCAAGAAGTGTTGTCGTTCCGGTAGCGTTTGTAGGAGGAAAAAGTTATGAGGACGAACACGAAGATTTGGCTTGGTGTCGGTGCGTTTGCAGTTGCCTCGGTGACAGGCGTCACGATGAACGGCAATCAGCCGACTCTAACGGTGGCGCAGCCGGCCCAGGCTGACGACACTTGCGGCTGGGAGCGGCATGAAGGCCGCTGGGTATATGACCGGTATTGCGGTCGCGGTGAGCGCTTTAATAACCGCTCAGGCACGCCGGGCTACTACTACTATAACAATAATCGCGGCGAGCGCTGGAACGAGCGTGGCGAACGCTACAACGAGCGCGGCGAGCGTTGGAACGAGCAGGGCCAACGCTGGGAACATGGCGGACAAGGTGAGCGCTGGGGCGAGCGCGGCTAGCGCTTAGCCTGACGAAGAAAGGGCCGCTGGAGAAATCCAGCGGCCCTTTTTCTTACGCGGATTACTGCTTCGCCGGCGGCGTGGTTGCCGGCTTGACCGGCCGGCCCTCGCCCTTGACGATCTTGCCATCGGCATTGACGTCGAGCTTGGCGAAGAGCTTGTCGCCGGCCGAGTTGAATTCGGCCTTGGTGATCTTGCCGTCCTTGTCGGCATCGAGATCGTTGAACATTTTCCCGGCGCGCTCCTTGTGTTTGGCTTCGCGCTCGGCAGAGATGGTCTTGCCGGCTTCGGCGGCCTTCTTGCGCCAGGCCTCGGCGCCGGCGCTGGCTTCTTCGCGAGTGAACGCGCCATCGCTGTTGGCATCGAACTTCTGGAACATCTTGTCGCGGCCGACGGCGAATTCCGCCTTGCTGATAGCGCCGTCCTTGTCGCTGTCGATGCGGGAGAAACCGCGATCGCCATGGCCTCCGGCGCCTGCCTGGCCCGAACGGGCCATGACGGCGCCCGAAGCCAATGCCACGGCCGAGACCAGCGCCACGCCGAGAATTGCCTTACGCATGTTTTGCGAACTCCTACTACTCGCCGATGTGGGGGAGGCATCGGCTTCTGTTTCTAGTTACGCGGCACGCCGCGGCGGCATCCCCAGCCAAGGCGGCAATCGGGGGATATCACCCCGCTACCGGCAGGGGCATGCCGCGGTTCCGTTCCGCGCGCCGCCCGCTATAGTGCGCTCCGGGAGCAGTCTGGAACGGAACGAAAATGGCTTACGATTACGACCTTTACGTCATTGGCGCCGGCTCGGGCGGCGTGCGCTGCAGCCGCATCGCCGCTACCGCCGGCGCCCGCGTCGCCATCTGCGAAGACGATCGCGTGGGCGGCACCTGCGTCATCCGCGGCTGCGTGCCGAAGAAGCTGCTGGTGTACGGCTCCCACTTCGCCGAAGAATTCGAGGACGCTGCCGGCTATGGCTGGCAGGTTGGCGAGAGCAAGTTCAGCTGGCCGACCTTGATCGCCAACAAGGACAACGAGATCGACCGGCTGAACGGTGCCTACAAGCGCTTGCTATCCGATGCCGGCGTCACGTTGCATGAAGGCCGTGGCCGGCTGATCGACGCCAACACGGTCGAAGTGGCCGGCAAGCGTTACAGCGCCGAACGCATCGTTATCGCCACCGGCGGCCGCGCGGTCAGGCCGGGCATCGAAGGCGCCGAACACGGCATCACCTCCAACGAAGCCTTTCACCTGAAGACCCTGCCCAAGCGCATCCTGGTCTATGGCGGCGGCTACATCGCTGTCGAGTTCGCCGGCATCTTCAATGGACTGGGCGCGGAGGTGACCCAGGTCGTGCGGCGGGATCTCATTCTGCGCGGCTTCGACCAGGAGGTGCGCCAGCACCTGCAGAAGGAGATGACGCGCAAGGGCGTCATCTTCCGCCCCAATACCGAACTGGTTGCCGTCGAGAAATCGGGCGATGCCTGTCTGTGCAAGACGGCGGCCGGCGAGACCATCGAGACCGATCTGGTCATGTTCGCCACCGGCCGGGCGCCCAACACGCAGGATCTCGGCCTCGAGCAGGTCGGCGTCGGTTTGAACAAGGCTGGCGCCATTGCCGTCGATGAATGGTCGCAAAGCACGGTGCCCAGCATTTACGCCATCGGCGACGTCACCGACCGCATCAACCTGACGCCGGTGGCGATCATGGAGGGCCATTTCCTGGCCAATACGCTGTTCGGCAAGCGGCCAATGAAGCCCGACCATGCCAATGTGCCGTCGGCGGTGTTCAGCCAGCCGCCGGTCGGCACGGTCGGACTGACGGAAGAGGAGGCGCGGCGCGTCCACGGCGAGATCGACGTCTATGCCGCGACTTTCCGGCCGATGAAATACACGCTCTCCGGTCGCCAGCAGCAGACATTAATGAAGCTGCTGGTCGATGCCAAAACCGACCGGGTGGTGGGCGCGCATATGGTGGGCGACGATGCGGCCGAGATCATTCAGGGCATCGGCATCGCCGTCAAGGCAGGCGCCACCAAGGCGCAGTTCGACGCCACCGTCGGCATCCACCCCACGGCAGCCGAGGAGTTCGTCACCATGCGGTCCAAACGGCCGCCGCTGCAGGCCAAGGCGGCGGAATAGACGGAAATCGCCGCCGCACCAGTGGCTTGATCTGCTATATTTGGTGGATCGGGCGAGGATCGGCCGCTACCGGCTTGGCCGTGCTCCGCCATGCCGGCACCGGCGCTGGCGTTCGGACATAAAAGATCGTATAGCGATTGCCCCCAAACGGGCTTTTTTGAAAGGGCGGACAATGGTACTCGGGCTTGGACCGGCAAAAACGACCTCGGCGACGACGCAAGTGACGCGCGCGCGGAACTGGTCGTTTGACAGCTGGCGCGCCAAGCCGATCCACCAGGCTCCAATCTATAACGACCAGAAGGCGCTGGCCGCGGCCGAAGAGCGGCTGCGCCGCTACCCGCCGCTGGTTTTTGCAGGTGAGGCACGACGCCTTACTGCCGGGCTGGCGCGCGTCGTCGAGGGCAAGGCTTTTCTGCTGCAAGGTGGCGACTGCGCCGAAAGCTTCGCTGAATTCTCCGCCAACAACATCCGCGATACGTTCCGCGTTCTGCTGCAGATGGCGGTGGTGCTGACCTATGGCGCCGGTCTGCCGGTGGTGAAGTTGGGCCGCATGGCCGGGCAATTTGCCAAGCCGCGTTCGGCGCCGACGGAAAAAATCGGCGACGTCGAGCTGCCGGCCTATCGTGGCGACATCGTCAACGGCTTCGATTTCGAGCCGGCCTCGCGCCAGCCCGATCCCGAGCGCATGGTGCAGGCCTACAACCAGTCGGCCGCCACACTCAACCTGCTGCGGGCCTTCGCCCAGGGCGGTTACGCCGACCTGCATCAGGTCCATCGCTGGACGCTCGGTTTCGTCGCCAATTCGCCGGCCGGCGAGCGCTACAAGGATCTGGCCAACCGGCTCGACGAGACTCTGGCGTTCATGGCTGCGTGCGGCCTGACGTCGGAAACGACGCCGCAGATTGCCGAGACCGATTTCTTCACCAGCCACGAAGCGCTGCTGCTGCCGTACGAGCAGTGCCTGACCCGCGTCGATTCCACCACCGGTGACTGGTACGACTGTTCCGCCCATCTGCTGTGGATCGGCGACCGCACCCGCCAGCTCGATGGCGCGCATGTCGAATTCCTGCGCGGCGTGCGTAATCCGCTTGGCTTCAAGGCCGGCCCCAGCCTGACGGTGGACGAGTTCATCCGCCTGCTCGACGTGCTGAACCCCGACAATACGCCGGGCCGCATCACGGTGATCAGCCGCATGGGTGCGGGCAACGTGCTGGGCAAGCTGCCCGGTCTGGTGCGCGCCGCCAAGCGCGAGGGTCGCGCGGTGCTGTGGGCCTGCGATCCCATGCACGGCAATACCATCAAGTCGGCCAACGGCTACAAGACCCGCCGCTTCGACCAGATCCTGTCGGAAGTGCACGACTTCTTCTCCGTGCATCGCGCCGAAGGCACCCATGCCGGAGGCGTGCATTTCGAGATGACCGGCCAGGAAGTCACCGAATGCGTCGGCGGCGCCCAGGCCATCACCGAAGAGGGCCTGGCCGATCGCTACCACACGCATTGCGATCCCAGGCTCAATGCCAGCCAGGCGTTGGAACTGGCGTTTTTGATCGCCGAGCATCTCAAGGCCGAGCGCCTGGACGTCGAACGCAAGACCGTCGCCGTCGGCGGCATGTAAAACCTTCTGGAGCGCGCGATGCATCCGGACAACGAGAACGTCGCGCGCTTCACCGATTCCTATTTCAACCGAACCAAGAAGGTGATTGGCCGCTTCGGCGACGCCAAGGTCACCTATGCCGTGTTCATGCGCCGTCCGGTGGTCTGCGCGCCGCGACTGGCCATGGACTGGGTCAAGGACATGGCGCGCCAGCGCGGCGTGCAGGTCGATATCGAGCTGCGCTATCCCGAAGGCAAATGGGTTGGCGCCGGCGAGCCGATGATGTACGTCACCGGCCCGTTTTTCCATCTGGTCGACCTCGAAACCGTGCTGCTGCAGAAGCTGGGTCCGGCCTGCGTCGCGGCCTATAACGCCTTCCAGATGTGCTCCGAACTGCCCGGCGTGGCGTTTCTCGCCATGGATGCGCGCCATTGCGCCGGCAGCGAGATGGCCGAGTTGATGGCCTATGCCGCTTCGGTCGGTTCGGCCCGCGCCAAGCGTAAGATCGAGGGCGCGGTGGGGTTCGTCGGCACTTCGGTCGATCTGGGGGCGCATTTCTTCGGCCAGGAGAAAGGGCTCGGCACTATGCCGCACGCCTTGATCGGCTATGCCGGTTCGACGGTGCGCGCGGCGGAAATGTTCCACGAGACGTTTCCCGACGAACCGATGACGGTGCTGGTCGATTATTTCGCCCGCGAGATTTCGGATTCGCTGGCGGTCTGCCGTCGCTTTCCCGACCTCGCCTCCGCCGGCAAGCTTTCGGTGCGCATCGACACGCCGGGCGGGCGCTTTGTCGAAGGCCTCGATCCGCCAGCCTCCTATGCCGTGCTGGAGCGCAATGCGCCGCGCGCCATTCGCGGCTATCGCTCGGAAGAGGAGTTGCGCTACCTGGTCGGCACCGGCGTTTCCGCCGCCGCCATCTTCCATCTGCGCGAAGCGCTCGATCGGGTCGGCTGTCCCAAGGTCCGCATCGTTGCCTCGTCGGGCTTTGGCCCGGCCAAGTGCCGCGTCATGGCGCAAGCCGCGGCGCCGATCGATGTAGTGGGGACCGGCTCCTACCTGCCCAACATCTGGAACGAGACCTACGCCACCGCCGACATCGTCGAATATGACGGCATACAGCGCGTCAAGGTCGGCCGCGAGTTCCTGCACCGCAGACCCCCCAAATAGGCCGCATTACGGCCCATGAGACCGCTCGCTCTCGCCGCCGTGGCGCTGTCGATTGCGTTCTTCGTGGCGGCAGTCGGCACGCGGGTCTGGCACTACGGCTATTACAGCCCGTGGCTGGTGGACGATGCGTTCTTCTTCGTCCGCTACGGCAATAATTTTCTCGATACCGGCGTCTTCGCCTGGAACAGAGGCGAGGGGCCAATTTACGGCAACACCTCGCAGCTCTACCAGCTGCTGGTGACGGCGGTGCTCTGGCTGTCCGATCGCAACCAGGTATTCACGGTCGCGGTCTCGGCAGCGTTGGGCGGCGTCGCCTATCTTGCGGCCCTGCCGGCTTCCTATTGGGTGTCACAGCCGCATATCGAGCCGAAATTGCGCCTGCTGGTTTGTGCGCTGCTGGTGGTGCTGGTCGCTTTCGATGGCCAGGTTTTCCTCGTGCTCGGCACCGGCATGGAAACCAGCTGGGCCATGGCGCTGCTGGCCCTGTCCTTGCTGGCGAGCTTCCATGTGCAGAACGGCGAAACCGGCTGGGCCGCGCTGGTGGCAAATGCCGCTTGCGTGGCGCTGGTTTACGCCATGCGTCCGGACGTGGCGCTGATGGCCCTGGCGGCGCCGGCCGGCCTGGCGCTGTTTGCGCCCAGCCCGCAATTGCGGCGAGCCGGATGGTGGGTCTGCCTGCTCGCAGCCGCCCTGATCGGCCTGCTCGTTCTTTTGTGCTGGCTCTATTACGGCGATCCGCTGCCGCTGGCCTTTCTCGCCAAGACCGCGCCGTTCAGCACCCTGCCGCCCGAAGAGCGCGACCTGACGTTGGGCACGCCGCTGGAATATTTTCTGGTGACGATGTCGCTGCATGCGCCCGAATTCGTGCTCGCACTGCCGGCATTGCTGCTGTTTCGTCGCCTGTCCGCCGTCATGCAGGGTGCGGCGATCGGCATGCTGGCGTTCACCATCTACCACCTGTTTTTCGTCCTGCCGGTGATGGGTTTTCTGGGACGCTTCTTCGCGCCGATCGTGCCGGTTCTCACTTTGCTGGCGGTGCCGACGATCGAGGCGATCCTGCGCCACAGCGGCGTGGTGACAGGGCTCGTCAAAATGCGCAGCGCCGGTTATTTGCTGCTGGCGGGGCTTGCCCTTCTGGTGGCGCACAAGACCGTGCTGACCGCCGCGCGCGTGCTTTATTTTCACATTCCCGCTTACGCTTCCGACACCTCGCTTAATACCAAGAAGACCGCCATCGAATATCGAGCCGGCGAGTTCTCCTTTTTCGGCGGCCGCATGGTCGAGATGGTGATGGCCATGGGGCCGGAGTGCTCCATCGCCAGCACCGAAGACGGCATCCTGTCGGCCTACGCCAGGCTCAACCGCATCGTGGATTACTCCGGTCTGCACGACCGGCATCTCGTCAAAGAAGGTTTTTCCGCCGAGCGTCTGCTGACCGTCTCGAAGCCCGACGTACTGGCACTGCCACCGCGCTGGTACAAGGAATGGTCCGATGAAATCCAGAGCCACCCCGTTTTCGCGCGCGATTACGTGCTGGAAACGCCGCTCGGCCGCCTGGCCCAGCCTATCGCCTTCCGCAAGGACAGTGCCTGTGCCTTGCGCACCCGGCAGGCCCTGTTCGGCAGATAAGCCCTGCCGTGGCTGCAATTGACAGCGGCAGAACCGGCCCCTAGCTTTGGCGTTGTCTCCTAACGCGCTGGTTTTTCTCGGTTTTGCCTCCCATGTCCGACGCCCTCGCCCTAGCCTTGGCCCAGCTGAACCCGATCGTCGGCGACGTCGCCGGCAATCAGGCCAAGGTGCGCGCCGCACGCGTGCAGGCGGCGGCGCTGGGCGCGGATCTGGTGCTGTTCACTGAACTGGTGCTGTCGGGCTATCCGCCTGAGGACCTTGTTTTGAAGCCCGCCTTCCAGCGCGCCCTGCAGCAGGCAGCAGAGGAGCTGGCGGCCGATACCAAGGACGGCGGACCGGCCATGCTGCTGACGACGCCCTGGGTTGAAGACGGCAATCTGCATAATGCCGTGCTGCTGCTGGAAGAAGGCCGCATCGCCGCCAAGCGCTTCAAGGTCGATCTGCCGAACTATGGCGTGTTCGACGAGAAGCGCGTCTTCAAGCCCGGGCCGATGCCCGGTCCCATCGTGTTCCGCGGCATAAGGCTTGGCGTGCCGATCTGCGAGGACATCTGGACCCCTGATGTCGTCGAATGCCTGAGCGAGACCGGCGCCGAGATCATGCTGGTGCCTAACGGCTCGCCGTTCGAGGTCGACAAGGACGACGTGCGGCTCGATCTGGTGCGGGCGCGCATCAAGGAAAGCGGCCTGCCGTTCGTCTACCTAAACCAGGTCGGCGGCCAGGATGAACTGCTGTTCGACGGCGGCTCGTTCGTTGTGGGCGCCGATGGCGAGGTCAAGCTCGCCATGGAATCGTTCAAGGAAGCCGTGACGCTGACGAAATGGCAGCGCGGCAATGACGGCTGGATCTGCCAGCCTGGCGAGATCGCAGGCCCACTCGACCGCTGCGCCGCGATCTACCAGGCCATGATGCTGGGTCTGCGCGATTACGTGAACAAGAACCGCTTTCCCGGCGTCGTCATCGGTCTGTCGGGTGGCATCGACTCGGCGCTGACCGCGGCCGCCGCGGCCGATGCGCTGGGCCCGGAGCGGGTGCACACGGTGATGATGCCGTCGCCTTTCACCGGCACCGAAAGCCTCGAGGACGCTGCCGCTTGCGCCAAGGCGCTGGCTATCCGGCTCGACAACATCTCCATCGGTCCGGCCATGGAAGCCTTCGACGCCATGCTGCAGCCGCTGTTCGGCAATGCCGAGCGCGGCGTGACGGAAGAGAACATCCAGGCGCGTGCCCGCGGCATGACCTTGATGGCGATCTCCAACAAGTTCGGCTCGATGGTGCTCTCGACCGGCAACAAGTCGGAAATGTCGGTGGGCTACTCGACGCTCTATGGCGACATGTGCGGCGGCTATTCGGTGCTGAAGGACGTCTACAAGACGGCCGTTTACGACGTCTCGCGCTGGCGCAACGGCAATCTGCCCGACGGCGCGCTGGGGCCGAAGACCGTCGTCATTCCCGAGCGCATTCTAACCAAGGCGCCGACCGCCGAATTGCGGCCCAACCAGACCGACCAGGATTCGCTGCCGCCGTACGAGCAGCTCGACCGCATCCTGCATGGGCTGATCGAGCGCGATCTGGCGGTGGACGAGCTGGTGACCGAGGGCGAGGATCGCGCCACGGTGCAGCGGGTCTGGCGCATGCTGGAGAATGCCGAGTACAAGCGCCGCCAGGCGCCGCCGGGCGTGAAGATCACCTCGCGGGCGCTGTCGCGCGATCGCCGCTATCCCATCACCAACGCTTTCCGCGGCTGAACATGTCTTCCGTGCGCGTGCGCTTTGCGCCCAGCCCGACGGGCAAATTGCATGTCGGCAACATGCGGGTGGCGCTGGCCAATTACCTCTTCGCCCGCGTCAACAAGGGCGTGTTTTTGCTGCGGCTCGACGACACCGATGTGGGACGTTCGACCGAGGAATTCGCCCAGGGCATCCAGGAGGATCTGCGCTGGGCCGGCATCGAGTGGGACGAGTTCGCCCGCCAGTCCGACCGCCTCACGCGCTACGACGAGGTAGCCGCGCAGCTGCGCCAGAGCGGGCGGCTCTATCCCTGCTATGAAACGCCGGAAGAGCTCGATCTGAAGCGCAAGAGCCGGCTGTCGCAGGGCCGCCCGCCGGTCTACGACCGCGCCGCTCTGCGCCTGAGCGATCAGGACCGGGCGCGGCTGGAGGGAGAAGGGCGCAAGCCGCATTTCCGTTTCAAGCTGGAAGAGCGCGCCGTCGAGTTCGTCGATCTGGTGCGCGGCGCGCAGAGCGTCGATGAAACCAGCCAGAGCGATCCGGTTCTGGTGCGCGCCGATGGCTCCTACCTCTATACGCTGACGTCGGTGGTGGACGACATCGACCTGCGCATCAGCCATGTCATCCGCGGCGAGGACCACGTCACCAACACCGGCACCCAGATCCAGATTTTCGAGGCGCTGGGTGCAAAGTCGCCGCGTTTTGCCCATCTGCCGCTGCTGGTCGATGCTTCGGGCGCCGGGCTGTCCAAGCGGCTGGGCAGTCTGTCGATAGCCGACCTGCGCGCCCAGGGCATCGAATCGCTGGCGCTGGCGGGATTGCTGGCCCGCATCGGCACCTCCGACGCCATCGAGCTCGTATCCGGCATGGAACCACTGATCGATGGGTTCGATTTCGCCAAGGTGGCGCGCGCCTCGCCGCGCTTTTCGATGGACGAGCTTATGCAGCTCAACGCCCGCACCCTGCATCATCTCGACTTCGCAGCCGTTACCGGGCGCCTGAAAGAGATCGCACCGGGCGCCGATGAGGCTTTCTGGCTGGCGGTGTGCGGCAATCTTTCGACTTTGGCGGATGCGGCGAGCTGGTGGCAGGTGGTGCAGGGGCCGCTGCAGCCAATGATCGAGGATGCCGCCTTCAGCGCCCAGGCCGCATCGTTGCTGCCGGCCGAGCCGTGGACCCAGGCGAGCTGGAAATCCTGGACTGCTGCCGTGGCGTCGGCCACTGGCCGCAAGGGCAAGACCCTGTTCCATCCGCTGCGCCTGGCGCTGACGGGGCGCGAACATGGACCGGAGATGCAGAATTTGCTACCGCTCATCGGCCGCGCGCGCGCCGCTGCGCGGCTTTCTGGCCAGACGGCCTGAAATCTTCCGAATTCTCGTTCGACACAGGAGACTACGGTGAGCTTGCGCCTGCACAACACCTTGACGCGCCAGGAGGAGACGTTCGAACCGATCGACCGTAACCATGTGCGCTTCTACGTGTGCGGCCCCACCGTCTACGACTACATTCATATCGGCAATGCCCGCCCCATCGTGGTGTTCGACGTGCTGTTCCGCCTGCTGCAGCGCCTCTATCCGCGAGTCAGCTACGTGCGCAACGTCACCGACGTTGAAGACAAGATCATGGAGCGCGCGCAGGAGAATGGCGAAAGCATCGAAATACTGACCCAGCGTACGACGGCGCAGTTCCGCGACGACATCAGGCATCTCAACGCGCTGCCGCCGACGCACGAGCCGCGCGCCACCGCCTATATCGCGCAGATGCAGGCCATCATCGTGTCGCTGATCGCCAAGGGCCACGCCTACGAAGCCGATGGGCATGTGCTGTTCAACGTCACGAGCATGGCCGATTACGGCCGCCTGTCCGGCCATAGCCGCGACGAGCTGGTGGCGGGCGCGCGGGTGGAAGTGGCGCCATACAAGAAGGATGCGGCCGACTTCGTGCTGTGGAAACCGTCAACTGACGAGCAGCCGGGCTGGGGCAGTCCCTGGGGCCGCGGCCGGCCGGGCTGGCATATCGAATGCTCGGCCATGAGCGCCTCGCTGCTGGGCGAGACGTTCGACATCCATGGCGGCGGGCTGGACCTGATCTTCCCGCACCACGAGAACGAGATCGCCCAGTCGCGTTGCGCCTACGACACCAGGCTGATGGCGAAATACTGGATGCATAACGGCTACCTGCTGGCTCATGGCGAGAAAATGTCCAAGTCGCTGGGCAATTTCTTCACCGTGCACGAATTGCTGCAGGAGTTTCCAGGCGAAGCGATCCGCTATCTGCTGCTCTCGGCGCATTACCGCCAGCCGCTCGACTTCACCAAGGACGGGCTGAAGCGGGCCAGGACGACCTTGGACCGGCTCTACCAGGCGCTGCGTCTGGCGGGGGCAGGGGAGCGGGATCACTCCGACAACGCTGGCGTGATCGAAGCGCTGGGCAACGACCTCAATACGCCGCTGGCCTTGAGCGTCTTGCACGATGCAGCCAATCGGTTGAACACCGCTTCCAGCGCTCGGGAGAAGGCCAAAGCGCGAGCCGATCTGCTCGGTGGTGCTGCCATACTCGGCCTGCTCGAACAGGATCCCGAAGCCTGGTTCAAATGGCAGCCGCCGCAAGCGGATGCCGGTATGGACGATGCGGCCATCGACGCCGTCATCGCCGCCCGTCTGGCCGCCCGCAAGGCCAAGAACTTCGCCGAAGCCGACCGCATTCGCGACGATCTGGCGGCCAAGGGCATCCAGTTGGAGGACGGCCCCAAGGGCACGACCTGGCGGCGCGGCTGAGTGATTCCTGATGTCGAATTGAAGTACGCAAAACCCGCTGGACATTATTTAACTGATAGGTTAAATAATGTTTTGGGAGCTTTCGACAGCAAGGGAACCAGTCATGGCCAAAGTGAAAATCTATGGAATGCCGATCAGCTCGTTCACGCGCACCGCGCGGCTGATCTGTCATGAGAAGGGCGTCGATTACCAGTTCATGCCGATCCTTCCGGGACCGGAGCTGATCCCGACGCAGGGCAAAGCGGCCGTGCTGTGCGAGACCTTCGTCTCCATTGCCTGTGACTACATCTACAAAGACCTCGTGGTGGGGGTGCTGATCCCGCGTTTCGGCTTCCGCGAGGCGCCGGAGAGCGAAGTCGCCGCCGCCATCGAGAAGGTGAAAGGCCACTTCGCCATGCTCGACCGCCATCTGGCTGACAACCGATTCCTGGCCGGCGACAGCCTCTCGCTCGCCGATCTGTACCTGGTGCCGCCCTTCTTCCATGTGCGGAAAATCGAAGAGCTGCACGCTGTGGCGGCCGACAACTGGCCGAACCTGATCCGCTGGGCCAAGACAATGGGTCAGCGCGCCAGCGTCAAAGCCACCGATCCCGATCTGACGGCCCCGGCTGAAAAGGCCGCCTGAGCGGTCCAATCCCTGCCTGACGGGGCCAATTCCCTGTCCCGTCAGGCGCTTGCCGGCCCTCGTTGACGCAACCCCTTCGCCGGTGCAGAAAGGGCGGGCAAATCAAGGATTTGGCCCGATGAGCGAGCGCGTTTACCTGTTCGACACCACTTTGCGCGACGGCGCCCAGACTCAGGGCGTCGATTTCTCCGTTGCCGACAAGGCCGCGATCGCCGAAGCATTGGACCGGATCGGCATCGACTACATCGAAGGCGGCTGGCCCGGCGCCAATCCGACCGACGACCAGTTTTTCGCGTCACTGCCCAAGCTGACCAAGGCCAGGTTCACCGCCTTCGGCATGACGCGTCGGCCCGGCCGCAGCGCCGACAACGATCCCGGCCTCAGCGCGATTCTAAATACTGCCGCGCGCACGGTCTGCATGGTCGGCAAGACCTGGGACTTCCATGTCGATGTGGCGCTGGAAATCGACCGCGACGAAAACGTGGCGATGATCTCCGACTCGATCGCGCAGGCTAACAAGCGGCTCGACGAGGCGATGTTCGATTGCGAGCATTTTTTCGACGGCTACAAGGCGAATCCGCAATACGCGCTGCGCTGCGCCAAGGCTGCCTACGATGCCGGCGCGCGTTGGGTGGTGTTGTGCGACACCAATGGCGGCACCCTGCCGCACGAGATCGCGGCCATCGTCGGCGAAGTGGTCAAGCACATCCCCGGCAGCCATCTCGGCATCCACTGCCATAACGATACCGAGAACGCCGTCGCCAATTCGCTGGCTGCCGTGCATGCCGGCGTGCGGCAGGTGCAGGGCACCATCAATGGGCTGGGCGAGCGTTGCGGCAATGCCAACATCGTCGCGCTGATTCCCAACCTGATGCTGAAGATGGGCTACGACACCGGCATCAAGCGCGAGGATCTCGAGCACCTGACCCATCTCTCGCGCCTGCTCGACGATCGCCTGCACCTAACCTCCAACCGCTCGGCGGCTTACGTCGGCGAGCGGGCTTTCGCGCATAAGGGTGGCCTGCACGTCTCGGCGGTGGAGAAGGATCCGCGCACCTACGAGCACATCGAGCCGGCCATCGTCGGCAATGCCCGCCACATCGTGGTCTCCGACCAGGCCGGCAAGTCGAACATCCTGGCGCGCTTCCGCGAAATCGGGCTGGAGATCGATCCCAACGCGCCGGAAGTGCCCAAGCTGCTCGACCTGATCAAGCAGCGCGAATCGGAGGGCTATGCCTATGACGGCGCCTCGGCCAGCTTCGAGTTGCTGGCGCGGCGCATGCTGCACACCGTCACCGATTTCTTCGAGCTGCATTCTTTCCGCGTCATCACCGAGCGGCGCTACAATGCGCGCGGCGATCTCATCACCCAGTCGGAAGCGACGGTGAAGCTGGGCGTCGGCGAAGAACGCATGATGACCGTGGGCGAGGGCAATGGCCCGGTGAATGCGCTGGACGGCGCGCTGCGCCAGGCGCTGATCCCGCATTATCCCAGCCTCGCCGGCATGGCGCTGGTGGACTACAAGGTGCGCATCCTCAATCCGCGCGGCGGCACGGCGGCGATCACCCGCGTCATGATCGAATGCCTCGACGAGGCCGGCATGCGCTGGTCCTGTATCGGCGTTTCCAGCAACGTCATAGACGCCTCCTTCAACGCGCTCTACGACAGCATCGCCTACAAGCTGTTCCGCGACGGGGTGAAATCCGAGCAGCGCAAATCCGGCCCGGTGCTGCGCGCGCTCGGCTGATTATCCATGAGTGAAAATTCCGCCGCCCCAGTCGTCATCCTGGTGCGCCCGCAATTGGCCGAGAATATCGGCACCACCGCGCGCGCCATGATGAATTGCGGCCTGAGCGAATTGCGCCTCGTCGCGCCGCGCGACAAGTTTCCTTCGGAAAAGGCAGTCGCGGCATCGGCCGGCGCCGACGAGATCCTGGCCAACGCCAAACTCTATCCCTATCTGCCGCTGGCCGTGGCCGATCTGCAGCGCATCTACGCCATGACCGCGCGCAATCGCGACATGCCGCATCGCGTGATCGATGCGCGCCAAGCCGGCGCCGAATTGCGCAACCGCATCGGACAGGGGCAAAGCTGCGGCATCCTGTTCGGCCCCGAGCGCAGCGGCCTGACCAACGACGATCTCACCATGGCGGACACGATGATCACCGTGCCGCTCAACCCCGAGCATTCGTCCTTGAATTTGGCGCAGGCTGTCCTGGTGCTGGGCTACGAGTGGGCGCATCTGGTGTTCGGCAACCAGCCGCAACCGGTGCCGGAAGGCGAAACCGCGCCCGCCAGCAAGGAAGAACTGGTCAATCTGTTCGAGCATCTGGAGCGCGAACTGATCGAGTGCGGCTTCCTGCGCAACGAGGCCATGCGCCCGACCATGATCCGCAACATCCGCACCATGCTGCAGCGGGGCACCCTGACGGAACAGGAAGTGCGGACTTTTCATGGCATTATCAGTGGCTTAGCCCAAGGCCGGCCGGGCCGGTCCAAGCCCGAGCCAGGCACCGAATAGGCGTTTGACAGGGCAAGGTGCCTGACTATACTCCGCCGCCATTCCGGAGAACGTGGAACCCGCTAAAATTGCGGGCCTCCCGCCCCGATCCCAGATCGGACCAAGGCCTATCCGGACAAATGTAAGAACGAAGGAGAGCCCGCGTGAGCAAACGCGAGAATTCGAAATACAAGATCAATCGGCGTCTCGGCGCCAATCTCTGGGGCCGCCCCAAGAGCCCGTACAACCGCCGCGAATATCCGCCCGGCCAGCACGGCCAGAAGCGCAAGAAGCCGACCGATTTCGGCTTGCAGCTCAATGCCAAGCAGCGCCTGAAGGGCTATTACGGCAATGTCAGCGAGCGCCAGATGCGCCGCTACTACACCGAAGCCATGCGCCGCCGCGGCGACACGTCGGAAAACCTGATCGAATTGCTGGAGCGTCGTCTCGATGCGGTGGTCTACCGCATGAAGTTCGTGGCGACCCCGTTCGCCGCGCGCCAGCTGGTCAACCATGGCCACGTCAAGGTCAACGGGCGGCGCGTCAACATCGCCTCGTACCAGGTCAAGGACGGCGCCGAGATCGAGCTGACCAGCAAGGCCAAGGAAATGGCCGTGGTGCTGGAAGCCGTGCAGAGCTCCGAGCGCGACGTGCCGGACTACATCACCGCCGATCACAAGGGCATGAAGGGCAGCTTCGTGCGCGCCCCGAAACTGGCCGACGTGCCGTATCCGGTGCAGATGGAGCCGTCGCTGGTGGTCGAGTTCTACTCGCGCTAGGCGCCGACCTTCGCTTCAACCACAAACGGCCCGGAAAACCTCCGGGCCGTTTTGCTTTCCGCTTTATCGCTTCAGTTCTGAAATTCCTCGTCCTGAGCCCGTCGAAGGACGAGTTACACAGATGATCTGCGTAATCTCACCCTTC
>JAQSWP010000086.1 GCA_029266575.1 Alphaproteobacteria bacterium
GCCGATCCCCCTTTGCACTCCCGGCCCCGCTTAGAGTAGGCCGAGGCGGCGCAATTCGGCTGCCATTTCTTCCGGCACGTCGGTCGAATCCCCAGCCCGGGCATCGGAAGGAGTGCGGGCTTGGTCCAGATAGCGCCAGCCCTGGAAGGGCTGCATGGCGCGGGCGGCGGTGGGGATAAGTTTGCGTTCGACCAGAAAGACGCAATATTTGCGCCCCTGCTCGTCCGCGGTCTCGTCGAATCCCACCAGCTTCTGCCGCGCCCGAACGAAACCCTTGATCACCCAGTAGAGCGAGCCGCCATCCAGCAATTCCTCGGTCCGTTTGGGGGTCGAGCGAGTGAAAACCCGGTGTGGCGAGTTGGGCTTCTGCTTGCGCTCCTTGCGGCGCTTTTCCTGAAATTTTTCGATTTCCTCGAGCGAGGCGGCGCCGACGGCCAGTTTGATCAGATGCAAAGCCATGGCCTTTGTTTACGTCCTGGAATGGTCCATCCGCAACTGACCTGTGGCCGGTTTCCCACAGCAGCCTGAAATTGAAAATCGGGCGCCGCGCACGCGCCAGCCGCCACAGATTCTCCGCAAACCAGACGCTGAATAGCATCACACGTCGGGGGGCCAGCGCGCTAGAATGCGCTGAAATAAAACAAGCCCCCGCCGTCCTCTGGAGCCATCGATGAAGCGCACGACTGTCGTGACTCTGCTGATTGCCGCGGTGCTGGCGATCGGCGGACTGGCCTATTTCGCCCTGCGTCCCACTCCCTCCCTGGAGCGGACGCCGCAAACCGCAACCACCACACCAGCGGCGCCACAGCCGCAGATGCCGACGCAGACGCAGGCGAACGCGCCGGCGACTCCAGCGCGCACTACGCCGGCCGCCACCACACCGTCCACCGCAGCCACGGCGCCGTTCGCCTTCCGCCGGCTGACCATCGACGGCACGCGCGATCTGGTCGAGGCCTGCTTCAGCTTCTCCCAGCCGCTGAACGAGACCGGCAGCGTGCGCTACGACGACTATGTCAAGCTGACGCCCGTCACCAAGCCGGCTATTCGCGTCGCTGGCGACCGGCTGTGCCTGGGTGGGCTGGGTTTCGGGCGCGATTACGACGTCGAATTGCTGGCTGGAATGCCGGCCGCCGACGGCAAGACGTTGGCCGTCGCCGAGACCATCAAGGTTTCCCTGGGCGAGCGGCCGCCGGTGGTGGCATTCACCGGCTCCGGCCTGATCCTGCCGCGCGAGACTACCGCGGGCGTGCCGATCACCACTGTCAACGTCAACACCGTGCGGCTCAAGGTGCTGCGCGTGCCCGACCGCATCATGGCCCGCTTGGCGCCGGAGGAATTCGACGAGAAGCGCATGCGCCCGTGGCGCGTACAGGAAGTGCTGCAGGATACCGGCGCCCTGGTATGGGAAGGCACCATGCCGGTGAAGGGTGGACAGAACGAGACCGTGACCACTGCCTTCCCGATCCGCGAAGCGGTGAAGACGTGGAAGCCCGGCGCCTATCTGGTGATCGCCTGGAATGCCGCAGATGCCGCCTTCGGTGACGGCAACAACGAGGAATTCAACTACCGGTACGAGACCGCCTCGCAATGGGTGGTGGATTCCGATATCGGCCTGACTGTACTGACGGGCAATGACGGGCTGCACGTCTTCGCCCGCGCTTTGGCCTCGGCCAAGCCGCTGGCCAACACCACCCTGACCCTGATCGCCAGGAACAACGAAGAACTGGCCCGCCTCACCACCGATGCGCAGGGCTATGTGATGTTCGCGCCCGGCCTGCTGCGCGGCAGCGGCGGCAATACGCCGGTCGCGGTGATGGCGTACGGGGCCAACAACGCCGACTTCAACTATCTCAACCTGACTCGGGCCGGGTTCGATCTGTCTGACCGCGGCGTCGAGGGCCGCGCCGCACCCGGCGCCACCGACGCCTTCGTCTATCTCGACCGCGGCATCTATCGGCCGGGCGAAACCGTGCATGTCGCCACCATGCTGCGCGATCGCACCGCAGTGGCGCTCGATGCGCCGCTGACCCTGATCGTGCGCCGCTCCGATGGCGTCGAGTATCGGCGCACCACGTTGGGCGGCGCCAGCGCCGGCACGGTGTATTTCCCGGTCGAGCTCAGCCCTTCGGCCAAGCGCGGGCGCTGGAGCGTCTCGGCCTATGTCGATCCCAAGGCGGCGCCGATCGGCACCGCAGAGTTCAGCGTCGAGGATTTCGTGCCGCAGCGCCTGAAGCTGGCGCTGACCGCCGACAAGGACAAGCCGCTGAAAATCGGCGATCCGGTGTCGGTCACCGTCGACAGCCGCTTCCTCTACGGCGCGCCGGCCGCCGAGCTCGACGGCGAGGCGGAGATGAAGATCGTCGCCGATCCGCTGGCCTTCCCGTCGCTGCCCGGTTTCCGCTTCGGCCTCACCGGCGAGAAGGTCAAGGAAGCGATCGTGCCGCTGGAAATCGGCAAGACCGATGCCCAGGGCAAGACCACCGCCAAGGGGAAGATCGAACAGGTGCAGCAAGGCACCCAGCCCCTCAAGGCCAATATCTCGGTGTCCGTCTTCGAGCCGGGCGGCCGCGCCACCAAGGATGAGATCGCGCTCCCTGTGCGCCCGCGCGAGAGCTATGTCGGCATGCGTCCGCGCTTCGACGGCTACGTGCAGGAGAGCACGCCGGCCGAGATCGAGATCGCGCTGGTCGACAATACCGGCAAGCGCCTGGCGCGTCCCGGCATGAAATGGGAGCTGGTGCGCGAGGTCCATAACTATCAGTGGTATCGCACCGGCAACACCTGGCGCTGGGAAACCTTCAGCCGCGACGTGCCGGTGACCAGCGGCACGGTCGACGTCGAAGCCGACAAGCTGGCCATCGTCAGCACCACCCAGACCTGGGGCCGCTTCCGCCTCACCGTCACCGACCCGGCGACCAATTCGCAGACCAGCGTCAGCTACTATTCCGGCTGGGCCTCCTCGCAAGTGTCCGAAACGCCGGACATGGTCAAGGTCACGGCCGACAAGCAGACCTATAAACAGGGCGAGACCGCACGCGTGCGCATCGAAGCGCCGTTCGCCGGCGAAGCCACGATCGTCATCGCCGGCGACCGCGTGTTCGACAAGCGCCTGGTGCAGGTCGCGGCCGAAGGCACCACGGTCGAAATCCCGGTCGCGTCCGACTGGGGCAGCGGCGCTTATGCGCTGGTCAGCGCCTTCCGCCCGCTGGCGCAGAAGAACGACCGCGCACCAGTGCGCGCCATCGGCCTGGTGTGGCTGGGGCTGGACGTTTCCAGCCGCACCCTGGCGGTCGAGATCGGCAGCCCGGAGAAGGTCACGCCGCGGCGCAAGATCGAGGTTCCGGTGAAAGTGGCGCAGGCCGGCAACGAGGCCTTCGTCACCCTGGCCGCGGTGGATGAAGGCATTCTGCAGCTTACCAAGTTCGCCTCACCCGATCCGGCGAAGCACTATCTCGGCAAGCGCCGCCTCACCGTCGCCATCCGCGACGATTACGGCCGCCTGCTCGACGGCACGGCCGACATGGTGGGCCTGATCCGCACTGGCGGTGATAGCGCCGCGGGACGCGGGCTGGAAGTGGTGCCGACGCGCACCGTGGCGCTGTTCTCCGGCATAGTGAAGCTCGATGCCCAAGGCCAGGCGCTGATCCCGCTCGACATTCCCGACTTCACGGGCGAATTGCGCTTGATGGCCGTCGCCTTCGATAAAAATCGCGTCGGCCAGGCCAGCAAGCCGCTGACCGTGCGTGATGCGCTGGTCAGCGACGTCACCCTGCCCCGCTTCCTGGCGCCAAACGACGAAAGCCGCCTCTCGCTGCTGCTGCACAATGTCGAGGCGGCCCCCGGCGCCTATAAAGTGACGCTGACTGCGACCGGCGCCGTCACCCTGCCGACCAAGATCGACCAGAGCATCGACATGCCGGCCGGCAAGCGCCAGCTCTTCGGCTGGCCGATCAAGGGCAGCGAGATCGGCATCGGCAAGGTCGATCTCACCATCACCGGACCGAACGGCTTCTCCGTCACGCGCGACTGGCAGATCCAGGTGCGTCCGGCGCAAGCGCCGCAGACGGTCGAACTGGTTGCTGCTGTAAAGCCGGGCGCCGATTTCACCGTCGACGCAAGCTCGCTCGACACTTTCATTCCCGGCAGTGCCACGGTGTCCGTCAGCATGGCGAGCACGCGCGGCTTCGACGTGCCCGGCCTGCTGACAGCGCTCGATAAATATCCGTTCGGCTGCCTCGAGCAGACCACCAGCCGCGCGCTGCCGCTGCTGTATTTCGGCGAGCTGGCCGCAATGAGTGGCGTCAAACAGGACAAGGCCCTGCCCGTGCGCATCCAGGAAGCGGTATCGCGCATCCTCGACATGCAGCGGCCCGACGGCAGCTTCGGCATGTGGGGCGCGGGCAACTATAGCGCCGATCCGTGGATCCAGATGTTCGCCTTGGATTTCCTGATCCAGGCCAAGGCCAAGGATTTCGTGGTGCCTGACTCCGCCATCGCCCGGGCGCTGTTCTGGACGCGTGGCGCGCTCAACGAGTTCGGCCACGAAGCGCGTGCCTACGGCTACTACATACTGGCCCGCGCCGGCCAGGCCGATGTCGGCCAGCTGCGCTACTTCCAGGACACGGAGTTCCGCAACATCCGCAACGGCCTGGGCCGCGGCCATCTGGCGGCGGCGCTCGCGCTGGTGGGCGAGAAAGCCCGCGCGCTGACCGCCTTCGAGCAATCCAAACAGGCGGTGGGCACCATCATCCGTGGCGATTACTACGGCTCCTCGCTGCGCGATATCGCCGGACTGACCGCCGTGGCGGCGCTCGCCAACCAGACCGACATGCTGCCCGACCTGACCACCCGCCTGCGCCGCTTCGACAAGGCCAGCATCGAGAACACCTCGACCCAGGAGAAGGCCTGGATGCTGCTGGCGGCACACGCCATGACGCAATCGGCGACCCCGCTGACCTTGCAGGTCAACGGCAAGCCGGTGCTGCCCAAGCGCGAGCCGGCGATGTTCTATCCCGAGCCCGGCACGCTGCCCAAGGAACCGCTGGCCATCAAGAACACCACCGATCGCGAGATCTGGGGCACCGTCTCGGTGCGCGGCATTCCCAAGGCGATGCAGCCGGCCGTGCAGCGCGGCATGCGCGTCGATCGCGTGTTCCGCAAGCTCGACGGCAGCAATGCCGACCTCACCAAGGTGACGCAGAACGAGCGTTTGATGGTGGTGCTCACAGGGCGCTCGCTGGACAAGGACTATCACGAGGTGGCGCTGCTCGACCTGCTGCCAGCGGGCTGGGAGATCGAGGCGGTGATCCCGCATTCACCCGAAGGCGAGCAGGCCTATTCCTGGCTGCCCAAGATCAGCTTCACGCGCACGCGGGAAGCGCGCGACGATCGCTTCTTCGCCAGCTTCACCTTCGGCAAGCCGACCTATTTCGGCACCTATCGCGGCAACTACTATTACGAGGAAGATGAAACCACCGACTTCGCGCTGGCCTATGTCGTGCGTGCCGTCACGCCAGGCACCTACGTGCTGCCGCCGGCGCAGATCGAAGACATGTACCGGCCGGGCGTGATCGGCCGCACCGCCGGCGGCACGATCACCGTGCTGCCGCGGCAATAGGACAAGAACGAGGCATCGCCATGCGGCGCCTGCTGCTGATCCTCACTTTGTGCTGCGCGGCCCTAGTGGCCGCGGGCGCGGTGCTGGACCGGCTGTTCCCGCCCGACCTGTCGCGCTTCAACGACAGATCGACGCTGGTGCTCGATGCCGACGGCAAGGTGCTGCGCGCCTTCACCTCGCGCGACGATCGCTGGCGGCTGCTGGCCGGCCCGCAGGACGTCGATCCGCTGTTCCTCAAGCTGCTGATCGCCTACGAGGATCGCCGCTTCCGCTGGCATCCCGGCGTCGATCCGCTCTCTGTGGTGCGCGCCGCCGGCCAGTACGTGGCCAATGGCGAGATCGTCTCCGGCGCCTCGACCTTGACCATGCAGACGGCGCGACTGCTGGAGCCGCATTCGCGCGATCTCGGCGGCAAGCTGTTCGAGATGGCGCGCGCCGTCCAACTGGAGCTGCGCTACAGCAAGGACGAGATCCTGACGCTGTACCTGACCCTGGCGCCTTATGGCGGCAATCTCGAAGGCGTGCGGGCGGCCTCGCTGGCCTGGCTCGGCAAGGAGCCGCAGAGCCTGACGCCGGCGGAGGCGGCCCTTCTGGTGGCGCTGCCGCAGTCGCCCGAGCGCCGCCGCCCCGATCTGCGCGCCACCATCGCCAAGCGCGAGCGCGACTGGGTGATCGACGTGCTGACCGATCGCGGCGCGCTCACCGCGGCGCAACGGCTGGAGGCCATCGACCGTCCGGTACCAGCCGAACGCAAGGCGCTGCCCTTCGTGGCGCCGCACTTGGCCCTGTCTCTCGCCGGTGACGTGCCGGCCGGCAGCACCATCAGGACGCACGTGTTGGGCGGCGTGCAGCGCGGGCTGGAGCGGCTGGCCTATGACAGCGCCCGCAGTTTCGCCGACGGCGCCGATGTGGCCATGGTGGTGGTGGACAATCGCGAGCGGAAGGTCGTGGCCTATGTCGGCAGCGCCGATTTCTTCGGCAAGGCGGGGCAGAACGATCTCGCCCGGGCCAAACGCTCGCCCGGCTCGGCGCTGAAGCCCTTTGCCTATGCCATAGCCTTCGATGACGGCATCCTGCATCCTGAATCGCTGATCGACGATTCGCCCTATCGCTTCGGCGATTACGCGCCGCGCAATTTCGACCGCGACTTCCAGGGCACTTTGACGGTGCGCTCAGCGCTGCAGCAGTCGCTGAACATTCCCGCCGTCGTCGTGGTCAACCGCATCGGGCCCGAACGCTTCGCAGCCGGCCTGCAGCAGGCCGGAGCCACCCTGCTCTACCCCAAGGATGCGACAGGCTCGGGGTCGCTCGCCATCGTGCTGGGCGGCGCCGGCATTTCGCTGCTGGACATGACCATGCTCTATGCCGGGCTGGCCGATGGCGGCAGCATGCAACGGCTGTCGCTGCGCCAAGGCGATCGCGCCACGCAAGACAAGCCGCGCCGCTTCGTCGGCGAGCGCGCGGCCTGGTATGTCGGCGACATCCTGGTCGGCTCCGCGCCACCCGACTCTTATGCGCAGACGGCGACACCAGGCAGCCGTCGCCGCATCGCCTTCAAGACCGGCACGTCGTTCGGTTTCCGCGACGCCTGGGCGGTGGGATATAGCCCGCGTTACACGGTGGGCGTCTGGACCGGCCATGCCGATGGCACGCCGCGTCCGGGACAGTTCGGCCGTAATGCCGCCGCCCCCATCATGCTGCGCGCCTTCGACCTGCTGCCGCCGGAAGACGTCACGCCACAGCGCAAACCGGCCGACGTGCTGGTTGTCGCCAATACCGCCGCGTTGCCGCCCTATCTACAGATGTTCGATCCCAGCGCACCGCAGATCACCATCGGGACGCGCGCCCGCAACCAGGCCTCATCACCCCGCATCCTTTACCCGGTGGAAGGCGCGGTGATCGAATTGCGCCGCGCCGATGCCACTGGCCAGCAATTGCCGCTGAAAGCCGAAGGCGGCCAGGGACCGCTGCGCTGGGTGGTCAATGGCGAGCCGCTCCTGGATCAGGCCGCCTGGAAACCAGATGGCGACGGCTTCGCCCGCATTGCCGTGATCGACGCCACCGGCCGCAGCAGCGCGGTGCAGGTCAGGGTGCAGATCGCCGATTGATTAGGCGGCGAGCTTGGCTGCCATCGCCTGTGCGACTTTGGAAGCCGGCTGCCGTCCGAGGGCAGCAGTGATGAAGCGTCCGGTGGCCGCGATCTTCTCGATATCGACGCCATGCTCGATGCCGAGCCCGTTAAGCATATAGAGCACGTCCTCGGTGCCGACGTTGCCCGACGCGCCCTTGGCATAGGGGCAGCCACCCAGCCCGGCGACGGCGGTATCCATCACCGTGATGCCGCGCTCCATGCACGCCAGGATATTGGCCAGCGCCTGGCCGTAAGTGTCGTGGAAATGCACGGCGATCTTCTCGCGCGGCACGACGGCCGCCACCGCCTCCACCATGGCGACGCATTTGCCCGGCGTGCCGACGCCGATCGTGTCGCCCAGAGAAATCTCATAGCAGCCCATCGCCAAGAGTTTCGCCGCCAGATCGGCGACAGCTTGCGGCGCCACGTCGCCTTCGTAGGGGCAGCCGACCACAGTCGAGATATAGCCGCGCACTTTGATGCCATGGTGCTGGGCGGCTTCCATTACCGGTGCGAAACGCTCCAGGCTCTCGGCGATGGAACAGTTGATGTTCTTGCGCGAGAAGCTTTCGGACGCCGCGGCGAAGACAGCGATCTCTTCGACCTTGGCTTCAAGTGCTGCATTGAAGCCCTGCTTGTTGGGCACCAGCACGGGATAGGACACGCCCGGCTTGCGCCTGATCCTGGCCATCACCTCGTCGGTGCTGGCCATTTGCGGTACCCATTTGGGCGAAACGAAGCTGCCGGCCTCGATGGTGATATGGCCGGCATCGGTCAGCCGGTCGATCAGCTCGACCTTGACTTCGACCGGCACTGGCTTGGCTTCGTTCTGCAAACCATCGCGCGGGCCGACTTCGACCAGACGCACTCGCTTGGGCAGGGCCATTGCCGTCTCCTCAGGCCGCGGGTTCGAACTCGACCAGCTCGACGCCTTCGTCGACCAGTTCGCCGGCGGCGAACTTCACCTTCTTGATGGTGCCGTCCGAGGGGGCCGAGATGGTGTGCTCCATCTTCATCGCTTCCAGCACGACGACCGGCTGGCCACGACGCACCTTCTCGCCGTCTTTCACTTTGACGTCGATCACCTTGCCCGGCATCGGCGCTTGCAAGGTGCCGTGCGGCGCTTCCTCGACTGCCGAGACGTTGCGCGGATCGAGTGCCTTGAGGCGCTGGTTGATGCCCGGCGCCATGATGACGAGATCTTCGCTGCCGTCGTTGGCGACCAGACGCACGACATTGGCGGACTGCCGCACGCCATTCACTGTCGCCCGCAATCCGCCATCTTCGGACAGTTCGCCGGAAGCAACGATCGCCCCATTCGGCAACGCCAATTCATAGGTTCCATCGCGGCGATAGGTAACACCTACCTTGATGTCATTGTCGCCCGACTTGAAGCCCAGCGTGTCCTGGCTGGTGCCGTTCACGCGCCAGCCTGACGCAATGCCCCATGGCGACCACGGATCGAGCGACTGCTTCTGCAGTTCGCACGATCTTGCGCCGAAACGGCTGAGTTGCGCCAGAGCCGCCAAAGCCAGCACCTGATCGGACGGCGCACCTGGCCTGACGATCACTTCCGCCTTATGGCGCTCGATGAAGCCTGTATCGAGTTCGCCGGCGGCAAACGCCGGATGCGCGGCGATCGCGGCCAGCAAAGCGGTGTTGGTGGACACGCCCACCACCTGCGTGTCGGACATGGCGCCGGCCAGACGGCGAATGGCAGAGAGCCGATCGATATCCCAGACAATGATCTTGGCGATCATCGGATCGTAGTTCATCGACACTTCAACGCCTTGCAGCACACCGGTATCGACGCGCACATGGGCGTTCTCTTCCGGCAGGCGCAAATGGCGCAGCGGGCCGATCGACGGCAGGAAGTTGCGCACCGGGTCCTCGGCATAGAGGCGCACTTCGATGGCATGGCCGTTGATCGCCAGATCGTCCTGCAGCAGCGGCAGAGGTTCGCCCGAAGCGACCTTGAGCTGCCATTCCACCAGATCCTGGCCGGTGATCATCTCCGTCACCGGATGCTCGACCTGCAGCCGGGTGTTCATCTCCATGAAGTAGAACGTGCCGTCCTGGTTGGCGATGAACTCGACCGTGCCGGCGCCGACATAGCCGATAGCCTTGGCCGCCGCTACGGCTGCCTCGCCCATCGCCTTGCGCCGCTCCAACGGCATGCCGGGCGCCGGCGCTTCCTCGACCACCTTCTGATGGCGGCGCTGGATCGAGCAGTCGCGCTCGAACAGATAGACGCAATTGCCCTTGGTGTCGGCGAAGACCTGGATTTCGATATGGCGCGGGCGGGTCAGGTACTTCTCGATCAGCATGTGATCGTCGCTGAAGGCGCCCTTGGCTTCGCGCTTGGCGCCGGCCAGCTGCTCGACGAACTTCACCTCGCTCTCGACCACGCGCATGCCCTTGCCGCCGCCGCCAGCCGCAGCCTTGATCAGCACGGGATAGCCGATGCGCGCCGCTTCCTTGACCAGCAGCGCCTCGCTCTGGTCGTCGCCGTGATAGCCTGGCACCAGCGGCACCTTGGCCTTCTCCATGATCTTCTTGGCTTCGCTCTTGGAACCCATGGCGCGAATGGCCGCAGGCGGCGGGCCAATGAAGACGATGCCGGCCTTGGCGCAGGCTTCGGCGAAACCGGCATTCTCCGACAGAAAGCCGTAACCCGGATGCACCGCCTGCGCACCGGACTTCCTGGCGACATCGATGATCTTGTCGGCAACCAGGTAGCTCTCGCGCGCCGAGGCGGGGCCGATGTGATAGGCCTCGTCGGCCATGGCGACATGCATGGCGTTGCGGTCGGCGTCGGAATAGACCGCGACGGTCTTGATGCCCATGCGGCGGGCAGTCTTGATGACCCGGCAGGCGATTTCGCCGCGATTGGCGATCAGGATTTTGCTGAACATTTGCGTTTCCTATCTCACTTCGTCCACGCAGCCTTGCGCTTCTGCAGGAAGGCGCTCATGCCCTCCCCGGCGTCGGGCGTGGTGCATTGGGCTGCGACCTCGTCGGCAATGCGGGCGGCGATTTTCTCGTCGCGGGCGGCAACGGAAAACTCCGTCACCAGCCGCTTGATCAGGGCCTGCACCGTGGGCGCGCCCTGTTTCAACTCGTAGGCCAGGTCCTGCACTTCCTCATCGAGCAAAGCTGCCGGCACGACCCTATCGACCAGCCCGATCTCCAGCGCCTGGTCTGCCGGCATGATGCCGCCATGCAGCAGCAATTGCCGCGCCTTGCGCGCGCCCAGCGCCTGGATCAGTTCGGGAATGGCGATGCCCGCCAGCAGGCCGTTGCGCACCGAGGTCAGGCCGAAGCGCGTGTTGTCGGCCACCACCGCATAATCGCAGGCCAGCATCATGCCGATGCCGCCGCCGACCGTGGCGCCTTGCACCCGTGCGATCGACGGCTTGGGCAGATCGTAGATCGCCTGCACCGCATCGGAGAGCAGCTTGGCGCCGTCATGCTGTTCCTGACTGGACAGCTTGGGCCAGCCCAGCACCCAGTTGAAATCGCCGCCGGCCGAAAACGTCGGTCCATCGGCTGCCAGCACCACGACGCGGGCGCTGGCATCGCTCGCTGCCTGTTTCATGCAGGCGATCAGGGCTTCGCCGGTGGCGCGGTCGAGCGCGTTATGCGCCGCCGGCCGGTTCAGGCGAACCGTGGCGATGCCGCCTTCGACGGCATAGAGAACCGGGTCTTCCATCATCACATCCGGAACACGCCGAATTTGGTCGGCTCGATCGGACGGTTCATGGTGGCAGACAGCGCCAGGCCCAAAGTCATGCGCGTGTCGGCGGGATCGATTACACCGTCGTCCCAGATGCGGGCGGAGGCGAAATACGGATGCGCCTCGGCCTCGAGCTGATCGCGAATCGGCTGCTTGAACGCGGCCTCTTCTTCGGCGCTCCAGTTCTCGCCGCTGCGCTCCATGCCCTCGCGCTTGACGGTCGCCAGCACCGACGCCGCCTGCTCGCCGCCCATGACGCAGATGCGGCCCGATGGCCACATCCACAGGAAGCGCGGGCTGTAGGCGCGGCCACACATGCCGTAATTGCCGGCGCCATAGGAGCCGCCGACGATGACGGTGAATTTCGGCACGTTCACGGTCGCCACCGCGGTGACCATCTTGGCGCCGTCCTTGGCGATGCCGCCGGCTTCGTATTTCTTGCCGACCATGAAGCCGACGATATTCTGCAGAAAGATCAGCGGAATGCCGCGCTGGCCGCAGAGTTCG
>JAQSWP010000087.1 GCA_029266575.1 Alphaproteobacteria bacterium
TGACGCTGCCGGTAACCACGAAGGGCACCAGCGTGCGGTTGAGGCCGATGTCCTGCAGCATGCGCTCGTCCATCGCCATCAGCTGGGCAACCGCGGCGCGCTGCTTGTTCGCGGCCTGCAAGCGGGTGAAGGCGTTGCCGACGGCGGCAACGAGGAAATGCACGCCTTTGCCGATCAGATCGCCCAGGATTTGCGCGCGCTGCGCGTGAGCCAGGGCAACGATTTCGGAGACGTCGTAGTGCGGATTCTTATAGGGCGACATGATCTATTCTTCCGAGGTTAGAACGCGGGGCGTCGGCACATCCGGCGTAGATCCGCGTAACGAGAGGAAGATAGGACTGGCATCGCCATACCGGGAGCGGTCATATTGCGGCGCAGCAGTGCATTCTGCGCATATCTATAACAAAAACAGGATACTATCTAACGATTTGAAATAGCTGATATTTCTCCATCTTGCCGAGCGGGCGGGCGGAGTTTAGGCTTCCCCAATGCAATTTCTCTCCAGGTTTGCCGCATGAGTTCGCCCGACGACGGCATCCGTCAAATCGCTGCCCGGCTGGAAAGCCAGGGCCGGACCATTTCCTCGGCGGAGCTCACCGATCTACTGGCCGGTATTGCCGCGGCACCACAGGGATTCGCCGGGCCGGAATGGCTGGAGCTGATTGGCAAGGTCGATGCGACCACCAGGGCGGCGCTGATCGATGCGCATCGCCGTCTCGCCATCGCCACCCACGGCATCGAGGACGCCATTCCGCCTTCCAGCCGCCTGCAGGCGCTGCGCGCCGAGCTGCAGCCCCAGCGCCTGGCCTGGCTCACCGGCTTCACCGGCTCGGCCGGCATGGCGATCGTGCTGGCCAACCAGGCGGCGATCTTTATCGACGGACGCTACACCTTGCAGGTGACCCAGCAGGTCGACATGGCGCTGTTCGCGCCGCAGCCATTGGCGCAGATGCCGCCCGATAAATGGCTGGCCGGGACTCTGAAGCCCGGCATGAAGCTCGGTTTCGATTCCTGGCTGCACGGCATTGGCGAATGCGAGCGTCTGGCGGCGGCTTGTGTGCGCGCCGGCGCCGAACTGGTGGCGCTGGCGGGCAATCCGATCGATGCCGTGTGGTCCGACCAGCCGCCACCGCCTCTGGGGCCGGTGGTGCCGCATGGGCAGGAATTCGCCGGCGAAGAGTCCACCGCCAAGCGCCAGCGCATCGCGCTCGAGCTGGCGAAATCCAAAGCCGATGCCGCGGTGCTGAGCCTGCCCGATTCCATCGCCTGGCTGCTGAACATCCGCGGCGCCGACGTACCACACGTGCCGTTGCCGCTGTCCTTCGCCATCCTGCACAACGACGCCTCGGTCGATCTGTTCATCGATCCGCGCAAGCTGACGGAAGCGGCGCGCCAGCATCTGGGCAACCAGGTCAGCGTGCAGCCGCCGGCCGCGTTCGATTCTGCGCTGGAAGCTTTGGGACAGGCCAAGCGCACGGTGCTGGTCGATCCCACCACCGCGCCCTATCGCGTCGCCCATCGCCTGCAGTCTTCCGGCGCGCGGCTGGTGCGCGAAGCCGATCCGGTGGCGCTGCCCAAGGCCTGCAAGAACGCGGTCGAGATCGAAGGCACGCGCAAGGCGCATGCGCGCGACGGCGCGGCGCTGACGCGGTTTTTGGGCTGGCTGGCCAACGCCAGCGCGCAAGGGATGCTGACCGAGATGGAAGCGTCGGACCGGCTGGAAGCGATCCGCCGCGAGCACGGGTCGTGCCGCGACCTGAGCTTCGACACGATTTCGGGCGCCGGCCCCCATGGCGCCATCGTGCATTACCGCGCCACCGACCGCTCCAACCGCAGACTGGGCCAGGGCGAGCTCTATCTGGTGGATTCCGGGGCGCAATATCCCGACGGCACTACCGATGTGACCCGCACCATCGCCATCGGCCAGCCGACGGAAGAGATGCGCGATCGCTTCACCCGCGTGCTGAAAGGCCATATCGCCCTGGCCACGGTGCGTTTTCCCGCCGGCACCACCGGCTCGCAGCTCGACGTGCTGGCGCGCCGGCCGCTGTGGGAAATCGGCCTCGACTACGAGCACGGCACCGGTCACGGCGTCGGCTCGTTCCTGTCGGTGCATGAAGGCCCGCAGCGCATCTCCAAGCTGCCCAACACCGTGGCGCTGCGGCCGGGCATGATCGTGTCCAACGAGCCTGGCTATTACAAGGAAGGCGGCTACGGCATCCGCATCGAGAATCTGATCCTGGTGCAGAAGGCGGACGAGGCCGGCAAGTTCCTGCATTTCGAGACGCTGACCCTGGCGCCGATCGACCGCAATCTGATCGACGTCTCGCTGCTGAGCGATGCGGAACTGACCTGGCTCAACGCCTATCACGCGCGGGTGGCCAAACAGATCGGCCCGCAGATCGACGCGCCGACCCAGGCCTGGCTGGAACAGGCGACGGCGCCGCTCAATAGGTAACGCGCACCGCTTCGATAGCGAGGCCCGACACTTTCATCTCCATTCCCTCGCAAGCATAAGTCTCGCGCGCTTCGATGCGCGAGAAGGCCTGCAGCGCCACGAGGATATCGCCGGGCTGCGCCAGATCTTCGCCCAGCTTGGCGGCGATGTTGACGCAATCGCCGAACAGATCCCGTCCCGGCAGCACCAGCGCCCGTCCCTGCGCGATACCGATCGAGGCGTCGATGCGCCACTCTTTGGCGCGGCCGCGATTGTCCTCGCTCAGGGCAAGCTGCAAAGCAATGGCGGCATCGACCGCCGGACGCACATGGCGGAAGAAGGCGAAAAGATTGTCGGCTTCGGCTTTCACCAGCTCGCCGCCCTGCGCTTCGATCACGGGAATGCCGATGCGCTGCATGCGGCGTATGCGCAGCAGGAGCGGCACGATGCCCCGCTCGCGCACCGCCCGCGACGTGCCCGACATGTCGAGCACCAGCGCCGCACCCTTGCGGCCGAAGCGCTGCCACAGATCGAGTTCGAGTTTTTCAAGGTCCGGTTCGGTCGCGCCGTCGGCGGCATCGAGATAGCGAAACAAGCCTTCCATCACTCTTGACCGATCAGGTCGAGCCACTCCTGCTCGGTGAGCATCGTCACGCCAAGCTCTTCGGCCTTCCTGGCCTTCGAGCCGGCATCGGCGCCGACCACGACGTAATCGGTCTTCTTCGACACCGAGCCGGCCACCTTGGCGCCCAGCGCCTCGGCCTGCTCCTTGGCGCCATCGCGCGTCATCTGCTCCAGCGACCCGGTGAACACCACGGTCTTGCCGGCGATCTTGCTGTCGGCGGCGGCTGCCGGGCGGCGCGCCATGGACTGGATCTCGAGTTCGCCCGCCAGATCCTTGACCACATCGACATTGCGCTTGTCGGCGAAGAAATGCGTGACGGCATCGGCGGTGGTGACCCCGATATCCGGCACATTGCACAGCCGGCCATAAGCCTCGCCGACTTCCTCGGCCGCTTTCTCCTTCTTGGTCGGCTCGGCATTCTTGCCGCGCTCTTTCGCGGCCTGCAGCATCTGGGCGATGAAATCCTCGGCGGCGCCGTATTCGCGCGCCAGGTTCTTGGCGGTGGCTTCGCCGATCATCGGGATGCCCAGCCCGATGATGAAACGATCGAAGCCGATCTTGCGCCGGGCCTCGACGGCGTCGAGCAGCTTGGTGACGGATTTCTCCTGCCAGCCCTCGCGCGCCAGCAGTTCCTTCTCTTTCTTGTGCAGGCGGAAGATGTCGCCCGGCACGTCAAGCAGGCCGTCGGCGTGGAAATTCTCGATATGGGTACCGCCCAGGCCTTCGATATCGAAGGCGCCGCGGCCGACGAAATGGCGCAAGCGCTCGACCTGCTGGAACGGACAGGCCAGCCCGCCGCTGCAGCGGCGCGCCACCGCGCCCTCCTCGCGCACCACCTCCGTCTTCAACGGACATGGGCATTTGCGCGGGAAGCGGAATTTTTTGGCATCGTCTGGGCGCAAATCCTCGACCACGCCCAATACCTGCGGGATGACGTCGCCAGCGCGCTGGATGCGCACGGTGTCGCCGATGCGCACGTCCAGCCGTTCGATCTCGTCTTCGTTGTGCAAGGTGGCGCGCGCCACGGTGACGCCACCCACCGTGATCGGCTTCAACACCGCGACCGGCGTCAAGGTGCCGGTGCGGCCGACCTGGATGATGATGTCTTCCAGTAGCGTCTGCGCCTGCTCGGCGGGGAATTTATGCGCCGTGGCCCAGCGCGGTGCGCGGCTGACGAAGCCCAGGCTGCGCTGCCAGTCGGTGCGGTTGACCTTGTAGACCACGCCATCGATGTCGTAGGGCAGCTTGGCGCGATCGGCGCCGATCTTGCCGTAGAATGCCATCATCTCCTGAAGGTCCGCCGCCCGTTTGGTCAGCGGGTTGATCCTGAAACCCCAACCCTTCAGCGCCTGCAGGAAATCCCATTGCGTCTTGGGTTCGGCATCGATCTCGCCCCAGGCATAGGCGAAGAAGCCCAGCGGCCGCCTGGCGGTGATGGTGGAATCGAGCTGGCGTACCGAGCCGGCGGCGGCGTTGCGCGGGTTGGCGAAGATCTTGTCGCCCTCTTCCTCCTGCCGCCTGTTCAGCGCCAGGAAGGCCTCGCGCTCCATGAAAATCTCGCCGCGCACTTCCAGCACCTTGGGCGCCTTGCCCTTGAGCTTGTGCGGCACGTCCTTAATGGTGCGCACATTGGCGGTGATGTCCTCGCCCTCGCTGCCATCGCCGCGCGTGGCGGCCTGCACCAGTTCGCCGTCCTCGTAGCGCAGGCTGCAGGAGAGCCCGTCGATCTTGGGTTCGGCTACCACTTCGATTTCCGCCTGGTCCGCGAGGTCGAGATAGCGCCGGATGCGGGCCAGGAAATCGGCGACGTCCTCTTCGCTGAAAGCGTTGTCCAGCGACAGCATCGGCTTGGAATGGCGCACCTTGGCGAAACCGCCGGACGGTGCGGCACCGACTCGTTTGCTCGGCGAATCGCGCCGCACCAGCTTGGGAAACCGCGCTTCGATCTCGGCATTGCGCTGGCGCAGCGCGTCGTATTCGGCGTCGGAGACGATCGGCGCGTCTTTCTCGTGATAGGCGCGATCGTGGCGGGCGATCTCCGAGGCCAGCCGCGCCAGCTCGGTGGAGGCTTCGAGCGCATCGAGCTCCTCGACCGGCGTCGGCACTTCGACCTTGGCTTTGCGCTTGGCCATGGTCAGCCGGCGCTCGCCATCAGCCGCGCCGCGGCGGCGCGCGCTTCGGCGGTGATCTCGCTGCCGGCCAGCATGCGGGCGATTTCCTCCTTGCGGCCTTCGGCATCCAGCACCGCGACTTCGGTTACGGCGCTGCCCTTGCTGGTGCGCTTGCCGATGCGCCAATGCAGATCCGCCCGCGCCGCCACTTGCGGCGAATGGGTCACCACCAGCACCTGGCGATCCGTCGCCAGTTTCGCCAGCCGCTCGCCCACCGCCGCCGCCGTGGCGCCGCCGACACCGCTATCGACCTCGTCGAACACCAGCGTCCCGACCTTGCCGGTGCGCGCCAGCACCACTTTCAGCGCCAGCATGAAGCGGGAAAGCTCACCGCCGGAGGCGATCTTGTTCAAAGGGCCGGGCGGCGTGCCGGGATTGGTCGAGACCAGGAACGCCACGCGATCCATGCCGCTCTCGTTCCAGTCGCTCTCCGGCAGTCCGTCGAGTTGCGTGATGAAGCGGGCCTTTTCCAATTTCAGCGGCGCAAGCTCCGTTGCCACCGCCTTGTCCATCGCCGTCGCCGCTTTCTTGCGCGCAGCCGACATCTTCTCCGCCGCCGCGACATAGACGCCACGCGCTTCGTCCGCCGCCTGGCGCAATTTCTTCAGATGCTGGCCGCCGCCATCGATGGCGGCCAGTTGCTCTTCCAGCTGCGCGCGCAGGCCGGCAAGCCCTGCGATCTCGACTGCGTATTTGCGGGCGGCGGCGCGCAGCGCATAAAGCCGTTCCTCGACCTTTTCCAGCCGGCCGGGATCGGCATTGAGCGTGCGCTGCAGTTCTTCGACCTGCGCCTGGGCCTCCGCGGCCTCGACCGCAGCGCGATCGAGCGCCGCCAGCGCCTGATCGAAGCGGCCGGCGGCCTTATCGGAATTGCGCTCCAGCAGCCGCTGCGCCGCGCGCAAGGCGCCGGCCACGCCCTTGCCGGCATCGAGCTCGTGGCCAGCCGCGGCCAGGGCTTCGGCCAGGGCCGCGCCATGGCGCAGCAACTGGCGTTCGTCGGCCAACTCGGCTTCTTCATTGGCGCCGGGATCAAGACGGGAAAGTTCATCGACGGCGTGGCGCAGATAATCCTGTTCCGCGCGAGCCGCGCTCAGGCTTTGCTGCGCCTTGTCATGCGCAGCTTCCGCCTGCCGCCAGGCGTGGTAATGGGCGGCGAGTTTCTGCGCCGCCTCGTCGAGCCCGGCGAATTCGTCGAGCACTTCCGCACCAGGCCGGAATCGCCGCGGCTGCCCAGCGCCAGACCCAGCGCATCGAGGAGGATGGATTTGCCGGCGCCGGTTTCGCCGGTCAGCGCCGCCAGCGCGCCGCTGTTCTTGCCGCCAGTCTTTTTCGCCGGGGCGAATTTGAGATCAAGCCGTTCGATCAGAACGACGTCGCGGATCGAGAGCTCGATCAGCATGGGGAATTAGAAGCCTATCGAGCTCCAGAAGCGCCGCAGCCAGGATTCCTCACGCCGCGCCGGCCGCAGATCCTGGCCTTCGAGCAGGAAGTAGGTCTCGGCGTACCAGTCGCTGCCGGGGAAATTATGGCCCAGCACGGCGGCCGCCATCTGCGCTTCGGGCTGCACGCCCAGAGCCAGATAGGATTCGGTCAGCCGATGCAGCGCTTCCGGCACGTGGCTGGTGGTCTGGAATTTCTCGATCACGGTCCGGTAGCGGTTGATGCCCGCCACGTATTGCGCGCGCTTCTGGTAGTAGCGGCCGATCTCCATCTCCTTGCCGGCGAGATGGTCGATGGTGAGGTCGATCTTCAAGGTGGCATCGCGGGCATAGCGCGTCTCGGGGAAGCGCGTGGTGACTTCACGCAGGCCCTGCAGCGCCAGCTCGGTCATGCGCTGGTCGCGCGCCACGTCGGAGATCTGCTCGTAGTAGCACAGCGCCCGCAGATAGAAGGCGTAGGCGATGTCGCGATTGCCCGGATGCAGCTGGATGAAACGGTCCAGCGCCACCAGCGCGTCTTCGTATTTGTTGGCCTGATAATAGGCGAAGGCGGCCATCAGCTGCGCCTTGGTGGCCCACACCGAATAGGGATGCTGGCGCTCGACTTCCTCGAAGCTCTTGGCCGACGGCACGTAGTCGCCGGCGCTCAGCTCGTTCAGCGCATCGTTGTAGAGGGTTTCGACCGGGGCATCGGCATAGGGCTTGTCGTCCTTGTCGGAGCCGCAGGCGGCCAAAGCCAAGGCGGCGGCAAGAAAAACGAGGCGAAACGAAAACGACGAAACCGCCATGAGACTGTTCCAACTCCGAGAGACGAAAACCGTGCGACGGGCGGATTTATAGCATGCGGTTTGCGCCTTCCGGTAGCCGGGCAGCGAAGCGGTTTTCCACTGTAAAATCAACGGCCAGACCGAAAAAGAAAAAGGGCCGCATCGGCATGATGCGGCCCTTTGGGGTTCGATGATACCCGCTCAGTTGGCCTGGCGGCGCAGGAAGGCTGGGATGTCCAGCATGTCCTCTTCCGCCCGGGCCGAATTCAGCCGGTCGGTCGGATCGAGTCCGCCCAAGGTCGGCTGGCGCGAGCGCATCTTGGGCTCGGCCGGCCTGGCGGTTTCGGCCGGCTGCGCGGCGGCTTGCGGGGCCGGCATCGGCTCCGGCTCGGGCAGCGGTTGCGCCAGCGCCGTGGCCTCGCGCCGCGAAGCCCCAGTCATGCGCTGGAACAGGCTGGGCGCCCGTGCCACCGCCGGCTGCGCGGCCTGCGCCACGGCCGGCTGCGGCATGGCCGCCGGCTGCGGCATCGGTGCGAACGCCGCCGGGGCCGACATCGGGGCCTGTTGCGGCGCGGACGGCTGCGTGAACCTTGCCGCCGGCATCGCATAGGCATCCCGCATCGGTTCCGGCGCCCGCGCCGCCGGGCGCGCCGCCGGAATGGTCGGCGCTACCGGCATGGGCTGGCGCGCCGGTTCTGCTGCGCGCGCCGGCGCCGCAGTCCGCCAGTCGCCGGCCAGCACTTCCTGGATCGGCGAGCGCTGCGGCATCGTGGGCGGCATCGGCGCCGGTTCGGCCTGGGCCACGGCCGGCATCGGCTCCGGCATGGTCTCGATCTCCGGCTCCTCTTCCATCTCCGGCTCGGGCTCCGGCGCCTGCATCACAGGTGCCGGGGCAGGCGTCAGCGGCTGTACCGGCATGGTGCTCATGCCCGTCGTCGCCATGCTGGCGCTGGCCACTGGAGCGGCGGCGGCAGCGCGACCGGTCAGCCGGCCCGAGGGGCCGGGGATGATGGTCGGCTGGCCGCCCAGCGGCAGGTAGGTCGGCTTGGGCATCGACGCGCCCAGAGCCTGGATGCCGGTGGCGACCACCGAGACGCGCATGGTGCCCTGCAGGCTCTGGTCGAAGGTCGAGCCGAAGATGATGTTGGCGTCGGGGTCGACCTCGTCGCGGATGCGATTGGCCGCCTCGTCCACTTCCATCAGGGTCATGTCGAGGCCGCCGGTGATGTTTATCAGCACGCCCTTGGCGCCCTTCATCGAGGCGTCCTCGAGCAGCGGGTTGGAGATGGCGGACTCGGCGGCGGCGCGAGCGCGACCTTCGCCCTCGGCCTGGCCGGTGCCCATCATCGCCTTGCCCATCTCGCCCATCACCGTGCGAATGTCGGCGAAGTCGAGATTGATCAGGCCCGGCATCACCATCAGGTCGGTGACGCCGCGCACGCCGGTGCACAGCACGTCGTCGGCCATCTTGAAGGCGTCGGCGAAGGTCGTCTTCTCGTTGGCCACCCGGAACAGGTTCTGGTTCGGGATGATGATCAGCGTATCGACGTACTTCTCCAGCTCCAGGATGCCGGCCTCGGCCGTGCGCATGCGGTGATTGCCTTCGAACTGGAAGGGCTTGGTCACCACGCCGACGGTGAGGATGCCGGCCTCGCGCGCCGCCGCCGCGATGACGGGAGCGGCGCCAGTGCCGGTGCCGCCGCCCATGCCGGCGGCGACGAACACCATGTTCGAGCCCTGCAGATGCTCGACGATCTCCGACAGGGTCTCTTCGGCCGCGGCGCGGCCGACATCGGGACGGGCGCCGGCGCCCAGCCCCTGGGTGATGGTCTTGCCCAGTTGCAGGCGACGGTCCGCCAGCGATTGCGCCAGCGACTGCGCGTCGGTGTTCGCCACCACGAACTCGACGCCCTCGATCGAGGCGCTGATCATGTTGTTGACGGCATTGCCGCCCGCGCCGCCGACACCGATGACGGTGATGCGCGGCTTCATGTCGGGCTCGCGTTGCGGGGTACTAAAGGTAATCGTCATTTTCTCCTCCACTCGAATTCGAATTCAGATGCTGCGTTGCTCACTGCCGATACTGAAAAACACTCGCTCGGGGGCCCATGCTCCGGCCCCGATCTTGGTCGTCGCCGGTGACGGCGAAGCTCCTGCGCGCGGTCAAAAATTTTCACGCAACCAACTCCCGAGGCGGCCGAAGCGGCTCGCCTCCGTTTCGCCGGGCACGGTCGGGGCTGTGCCGGTGGATTGAGCGCGCAGCGCGTAGGTGAGAAGCCCGGCGCAGGCCGAGAAGGCCGGCCCGCCGGTCGCTTCCGCCAGGCCGGTGACCCGCACCGGGCGGCCATTGCGCACCTGCTTGTTGAGGATCTGCGCCGCCGACTGGGCGATGCCGTCGAGCTGGCTGGCGCCGCCGGTCAGCACGATGCGCCGGCCGGTGAGCTTATCGACGCCGCTGGCTTCGAGCCGGCCGCGCACCAGTTCGAAGGTCTCCTCGATGCGCGGGCGGATGATGCCGACCAGCACCGAGCGCGGCACGTGGTTCGGCTCGGTATGCTCCTGCTCGCCGATCAGCGGCACGTCGATGATCTCGTATTCGTCGTTGGGCTTGTTGGTCGAACGCCCGTACAGGATCTTCATGCGCTCGGCATCGGCCACCGGCGTCGAGAGCCCGCGCGCGATGTCGTGCGTGACGTGGTTGCCGCCGACCGGAATGGAATCGGTGTAGATCAAATTGCCGTCGTAGAACACCGCGATCGAGGTGGTGCCGCCGCCCATGTCGATCAGGGTGACGCCCAGATCCATCTCGTCCTGCACCAGGCTGGCGAGGCCAGCGGCAAACGAGGTAACGCAGCGATCGGCGATCTCCAGATGCGAGCGCTTGACGCAGATGCCGAGATTGCGCATGGCGCCGGACGCCGCCGTCACCAGATGCACGTCGACGCCCAAACGCTCGCCGTACATGCCGCGCGGATCGCGCACGCCGCCGCGGCCGTCGATCGAATAGCCGATCGGCATGGTGTGGATCAGGTCGCGATCGGAGGTCTCGGCCGGCAGGTGCACCTGGCTGAGCACGCGGCGGATGTCCTTGTCGGCGACTTCGTGGCCGCCAATGGCGACTTCGACGCCGAAAGTATGCGAGGCGGGATAGCCACCGCCGACGCCGACGATGACCTCCTCGACCCGCTCGCCGCACATCTGCTCGGCGGCGTTGACGGCGGAAGACAGCGCGTGCTCGGCGGCTTCCATATCGACGATGTTGCCGCCCTTGATGCCGCTACTGGGCTGGTGGCCGATGCCGACGACGCGCAGCTGGTTGTTGCCTTCGACCCGGGCGATGAAGCAGCACACCTTGCTGCTGCCGATGTCGAGCGCGGCGATGATGCCGTTTCTAGCCTTGACCACTGGTAACTCCACTCGTCGATGTCCGGCCCGGGGGCTTGGGCTTGCCCGCGGCGGGCGCATTCTTGTCGATCGCCGGCGGCTCGGCCGGCGGGTTGGGCTGCAGCACCAGCCGGTCCGGCAGGCGCAGATCCACGGTCTTGATGTCGCGCGACAGCAATTGCTGTTTGGCATCGAGCTCGGCCAGCTTCTTCAGCGCCGAAGCGGCGTCCTCTTCCGGCAACTGCACTTCGACCATGTTGTCGAGGGTGAGGTTCCAGCGCCGCTGCCCGACCCAGACGGCGGCGCGGACGCGGCGGCCGATCACCGGCACTTCGGCCAGCAGCAGCGACAGCGCGGTGATCTGCTCCGGCGCGCCGGTGCCGGCGATCAGCGGCAGGTAGCCGTAGTAGTTGGGATCGACGGTGCGCACCTGGCGGCCCTGCTGGTCGATCAGGATGAAATCCCTGCCGCGCTGCCACAGCGCCACCGCGTTGCGCTCGGTCAGCTTGACGTAGATGCCGTCGGGCAGGCGCCGTTCGACGATCGCGGCCTCGACCCATTCGATGCTTTCCAGCCGCGCCCGCGCCGCCTGCGGATCGAATTGCAGCAGCGGATCGCCGCGGCGGATATCGAGCGCCGCCAGCACCGCTTCCTTGCTGACCAGCGAGCGGCCCTCGACGGAAATGTCCTGCACGCTCATGCCGGCCATCTGCGGCCAGTCGAGCAGCGCGCCGCGCATTTCGGTGAAAGCGCCGCTGACGTAGCGCCAGGAATGGTAGCCGCCGAAACCCGCCCCCGCCGCCAGGGCGATGATGCCGAAAGCCAGCGCTGCCTTGCGCGCGATGGGCGGAACGAGCGGCTTTTGCGTGCGGCGCGCGGTGGACGCCCGGCGCGGCGCATCGGTCGGCGCCGCCATCTTGCGCGCCGCTGCCGCACGCTTGCGCGCGCGAACGTCGATGTCGTTCACTGCGGGCATAGCGCCTGCTCCACCATCCACGACACCAGCTCGGGAAAGCTGATGCCGCTATGTTTCGCCTGCTCGGGCACCAGCGACAGCGGCGTCATGCCGGGCTGGGTGTTGAGCTCGAGCAGATAGAGGCCCTCGATGCCGGGCCGGCTGTCGTCGTAGCGGAAATCGCAACGCGACACGCCGCGGCAGCCCAGCAGGCGATGCGCTTCCAGCGCCACGCGCTTGGCTTCGCTGGTCACCGCCTCGGAAATCTGCGCCGGCACCACGTGATCGGTGATGCCGTCGGTGTACTTGGCGTCGTAATCGTAGAAGCCGCGGGTCGGACGCAATTCGGTGACGGCCAGCGGCTTGTCGCCCATCACCGCCACGGTCAGCTCGCGGCCGGGGATGTAGCGTTCGACCATCACCTGGTCGCCAAAAGCCCAGCCCGACATGTCGGGTGCTGCGATATTGGCGCCCTCGCGCACGATGACGACGCCGACGCTGGAGCCTTCGGCGATCGGCTTGACCACATAAGGCTGCTTCATCGGATGGCCATTGGCGAAGACCGAACGATGCACGATCATGCCTTCGGGCATGCGCAAGCCCGCGCTCTCGAACACGCGCTTGGCCATCTCCTTGTCCATGGCGATGGCCGACGCCATGACGCCGGAATGCGTATAGGGCAGGCCGGCAATCTCCAGCACGCCCTGCACGCAACCGTCCTCGCCGAAGCGGCCATGCAAAGCGTTGAACACCACTTCCGGCTTCTCGCCATGGGCTGGCATCAGGCTGTCGAGCAGATGGCGCAGATCGCGCTGCACGTCGATTTCCTGCACGCGATAGCCCGCCTCGCGCAACGCATCGGCGCAGGCCTTGCCCGAAACCAGCGACACTTCGCGCTCGGCCGAGAAACCACCCATCAGCACGGCGACATGGCGCGAGGCTTGTTGCGTTGCCATGCCGCTCATGACGGCGCTCCCGCCACGATCGGCTTCTGCGCCGGACCGTAGTCGCCGATGCGCTTGATCTCCCATTGCAGCGCCACGCCGGTGCGGGCGAAAACTCTGCGGCGCACTTCCTCGCCCAGCGCCTCGACGTCGTAGGCCGTCGCGTCGCCGGTATTGATCAGGAAATTGCAGTGCTTCTCCGACACTTGCGCCGCACCCACGGTCAGTCCACGGCAGCCGGCGCGGTCGATCAGCTCCCAGGCGCGCAAGCCCGCCGGATTCATGAAGGTCGAACCGCCGGTCTTGCTGCGCGGCTGGCTGGCCTGGCGCTCGCTTTCGATCTCGGCGATGCGGCGGGCGATCACAGTCTGGTCGCCTGGTGTCGCCTGCAAGGTGGCGCCGGTGAAGATCACATCGTCGTCCACCGCCGAATGGCGATAGGTAAAGCCCAGCTCGCGCTGCGACAGGGTCAAGAGGTTGCCGCGGCCATCGACGGCTTCGGCCGACACCACGACGCGAGCCATGTCGCCGCCATAGGCGCCGGCATTCATGCGCAAAGCGCCGCCGATCGTGCCCGGCACGCCGGAAAGGAATTCGAGGCCCGCCAGGCCGTGATCGCGCGCGGTCAGCGCCACGGAGAGATCGAGCGCCCCGGCGCCGGCATGGACCTTATTGTCGCGCACGGAGATATCGACGAAACCGCGGCCCAGCCGCACCACCACGCCGCGCACGCCACCGTCGCGCACCAGCAGGTTGGAGCCGACGCCGATCACGGTGACGGGAACGTCGCGCGGCTTGTCGCGCAGGAAGGCGGCCAGATCGTCGCGGTCGGCGGGCCGGAACAGCACGTCGGCCGGCCCGCCGACGGCGAACCAGGTGACGCCGGCCAGCGACGCGTTCTCGGTCAGCCGGCCGCGCACCGGCGGCAGCCGTTCGATCAGGCGGGGAAGGACGCGGGCTGCGGCCATCATCAAGCTTTCCCCCTTCCATTCACGACAGGGGCGTTGGCCACGGGGCGCACGCCGGCGCGTTCGTCGGCGATCTTCTGCAGCGACGGCGGCAGCGCGTAGGCCCAGTTGGTGATGCTGCCGGCGCCCAGGCACACGACCAGATCGCCCGGCCGCGCCAACTGCCACACCAGTTCGGGCAGATCGGCCGGATCGTCGAGCGGCACCACTTCGCGCTGGCCGGCGCGACGCAGGCCGTTCACCAGCATGTCGCGGTTGACGCCCTCGATCGGCGTTTCGCCCGCGGCATAGACGTCGGCCACGATGACGATGTCGGCGTCGCCGAAGCAGGTGGCGAAACTCTCGCGCAATTGCGCCAGACGCGAATAGCGGTGTGGCTGCACCACGGCGATGACGCGCCCGCTATAGGCCTGGCGTGCGGCCTTCAGCACGGCGGCGATCTCGACCGGGTGATGGCCGTAATCGTCGATCACGGTGATGCCGTGGGCTTCGCCGGTGCGGGTGAAGCGGCGCTTGACGCCGGTGAAATTGGAAAGGCCCTGGCGGATGGTCTCGTCGTCGATGCCCATTTCGGCCGCGACGGTGACGGCGGCCAGCGAGTTCTGCACGTTGTGGCGGCCGAACATCGGCAGGCGCAGATCGACGATGGTGCGGGTGGCGTCGGTGACGCGGTTGGTGATGACCACGTCGTAATCGGCGCCATGCTTGTCGAGTTTCAGATTGACGGCGCGCACGTCGGCCGAGACGCTGAGCCCGTAGGTGACGATCTTGCGATCGGAGACGCGCGGGATCAGCGCCTGCACTTCGGGATGGTCGGCGCACAGGCAGGCGAAGCCGTAGAACGGCACGTTCTCGATGAACTGCGTGAAGGCATCGCGCAGGGTTTCGAAATTGCCGTAGTGATCGAGATGCTCGGGGTCGATATTGGTGACCACGGCGATGGTGTGCGGCAGGCGCAGGAAGGAGCCGTCCGATTCGTCGGCCTCGACCACCATCCAGTCGCCCTGGCCCAGCCGCGCATTGGTGCCGTAGGCGTTGATGATGCCGCCATTGATGATGGTGGGATCGTATTTCGCGGCCGTCAGCAACTGGGCGATCATCGAGGTGGTGGTGGTCTTGCCATGCGTGCCGCCGATGGCGATCGACCATTTCAGGCGCATCAGCTCGCCCAGCATCTCGGCGCGGCGCACCACCGGCACCAGGCGCGAGCGGGCGGCCAGCACTTCGGGGTTGTCGGCCTTCACCGCCGAGGACACGACCACGACCTGCGCGATGCCGACATTCTCGGCGCGGTGGCCGATCATGATCTTCACGCCCAGCTCGGCCAGCCGCTTGGTGTTGTAGTTCTCGGCGATGTCGGAGCCCTGCACCGAATAGCCGAGATTCTGCAGCACCTCGGCGATGCCGCTCATGCCGATGCCGCCAATGCCGACGAAATGGATGGTACCGATGGTAAGCGGCAGGGCCCTCATGCGGCGCCTCCTGAATGTCGGTTGGGCGCGATCACCGCTTCGACCGTGTCGGCCAGGCGCTGCGCCGCATCCAGCCGCGCCAGCGAGCGCGCGGCCTGCGCCATGGCGGCGAGGCGTTGCGGATCGCGCATCAGCGCCTGCAGATGCTGCGCCAGCGCCGCCGCATCGAATTGCGGCGTCGGCAGCAGAATTGACGCGCCCACCTCGTCGAGCGCCCGCGCATTGGCGGTCTGGTGGTCGTCCGTAGCGTGGGGATAGGGGACAAGGACCGACGGACGACCTGACGCGGTCAGTTCCGCCACCGTAGATGCCCCTGCACGAGCGACGACGAGGTGGGCCCCGGCCAACCGGGCCGGGATATCGGCGAAGAAATCGGCGGTGTCGGCGGCCACGCCCAGCCGGGCGTAGGCGGCGCGCACCCGCGCGAGATCTTCGGAACGGCATTGCTGCTGGATGCGCAGACGGGCGCGCAGCTCCGGCGGCAGAGTCTCGATGGCCGGCGGAATGACGTCGGCGAAGGCGCGCGTGCCCTGGCTGCCGCCGGTCACCAGCAGGCGGAACTCGCCATCGGCCTGCGGCGGCACATAGGCGGCATCGGCCAACGTGCGAATGTCGTCGCGCACCGGATTGCCGGTCAGCACGGCACGCGTGCTGTCGCTGAGGAACTGCACGCGCGGGAAGGAGGTCGCCACTTTGCGCGCACGGCCGACCAGAATGCGATTGGCGCGGCCCAGCACCGCGTTCTGTTCGTGGATCACGGTCGGCAGGCCGGCGCTGGAGGCGGCCATCACCGTCGGCACCGAGGCATAGCCGCCAAACCCGACCACGGCGGCCGGGTGCAGGCCGCGCAGCACCTTGCGCGCATCGAGGAAACCCAGGCCGAGCCGCAGCGCGCCGGTGATCTTGCCCATGACGCCGCCCGAAGGGCTGGCGGCGCGGATGTAATGGATCGGATGCTGCGCCAGCGCGCCTTTCCAGCGCTTGCCGCGCGCATCGGTGATCAGCGCCAGATTGTGCCCGCGCCGCGCCAGCTCGCCGGCCAAAGCCTCGGCCGGGAAGACGTGACCGCCGGTGCCGCCGGTCGCCAGCACGATGGGATTGAGAGCGAGAGCGGCGCTCATTCGATCTCTCCAATGCTGCCGCGCCGGCGCGTCAGGGCCAGCAGCATGCCGATGGAAAGCGCGGTCGCCAGCGCCGACGAGCCGCCATAGGAAATGAACGGCAGGGTCATGCCCTTGGTCGGCATCAGCTGCACGGTCGAGCCCATGTTGATCAGCGCCTGCAGGCCGAACTGCACCAGCAGGCCGGACGCGGCCAGCATCAGGAACAGGCTGGTCTCCTGCAGCGCCCGGCTCATGCCGCGCAAAACAATGAACGCGTAAAGCCCGACGATGATCAGGCAGACGATCAGCCCGAACTCCTCGCCCGCCACCGCCAGGACGAAATCGGTATGGGCGTCGGGCAGCGACGCTTTCACCGTGCCCTCGCCCGGACCGCGGCCCAGCAGGCCGCCATTGAGGAAGGCTTCCAGCGCGGTGCTGACCTGGTAGGAATCGCCGGTGGACGGATCGAGGAAGCGGTCGATGCGCGAGCGCACATGGCTCAGCATGGTGTAGGCGCCGATCAGCCCGCCGGCGCCCAGCAGCACGCCGCCCACCACCAGATAGATCGGCAGGCCGGCAAGGAAGAACTGGGCGAAGAACACGGCGGCGACCACCACCGCCATGCCGAGATCGGGCTGCAGCAGCAGCAGCGCCATGACGACGCCGAACAGCGCCACGGCGGCGAGATTGCCGGGGAAGCGGCGATCGAGCTTCTTGCGCGTGAACAGCCAGGCGGCGACCACGGCGAAAGTCGGCTTGACGAATTCGGAGGGCTGGATCGACAGCAGGCCCAGCGACAGCCAGCGCCGCGAGCCCTTGATCTCCGCGCCGGCGACCAGGGTCAGCGCCAGCAAGGCGAGGCTGCCGAGGAAAGCCAGCATGGCGAAGCGGCGCACCTGCTGCGGCGTCAGCACCGAGATGAAGATGGTCAACCCCAGCGCCGCCGGCAGGAAGAAGAAGAGTTGCCGTTGAGCGAAATGGTAGGAATCGATGCCCAGCCGGTCGGCGACTGGCGGCGAAGCGGCCATGGTCAGCATGGCGCCGAACATCACCACGCCGATGATGGCGGCCAGCAGCCAGCGATCGACGGTCCACCACCAGCGGCCGACGACGGAAGTATCGGTGCGGGAAAGCGCGATCATGCCGCCTCTCCCTTCGGAAGGTTCCGGGCCTGGGTGCGGAAGGCATCGCCGCGCGCCTCGAAGCTGGGCCATTGATCGAACGAGGCGCAGGCCGGCGACAGCAACACCACGGCATGCGCACGCCGCTCGATCTGCGCCATGGCGTGCGCGGCCTGCAGCGCATGTTGCATGGTGCCGCAGGACGTGAAGGCGACCTTGCCCTGCAAGGTGGCGCCGAACTGGTCCGCCGCTTCGCCGATCAGGAAGGCATGCGCCACGCGCGGGAAATGGGAACGCAGCGGCTCGATGCCGCCTTCCTTGGGCCGGCCGCCGGCAATCCAGTAGATCGTATCGTAGCTCGACAGCGCCTTTTCGGTGGCGTCGGCGTTGGTGGCTTTGCTGTCGTTGACGTAAACGACGCCGTTGATCTCCGCGACCCGCTCCTGGCGATGCGCCAGGCCGGGATAGGAGCGCAAGGCCCGTGCAATGTCGTCCGCCGCCACGCCCAGCGCGCGGCAGGTCGCATAGGCGGCGCAGGCATTCTGCCAATTATGCGCGCCCGGCAGGGTGAGGATCGGGCGCAGGTCGAGCGAGAAGCCGCCGTCGTCCTCGTGCAGCACGCCGTCGATGGCATAGACGCCGCCTTCGACCTTATGACCGACGGCGATGCGTACGATCTTGCGGCCGCCTTGCCGCGCAAGCTCCTCGGCCAAAGCGCGGGTCGGTTCGCTGTCGATGCCGATGATGGCGGCGTCGGTCGCGGTCTGGTTGTTGAAGATGCGCCGCTTGGCGGC
>JAQSWP010000088.1 GCA_029266575.1 Alphaproteobacteria bacterium
TGACGCCGTTGCGCGAGAATTCGCATTTGTTCTCGGCACGCATCACGTCGGCGCGGAACAGCACGTCGGTCGGATCGCGTCCCGGCCCCTGTTTGAAGCGCACCAGCGAGGAGGCATCGCCCACGATATAGGCCTTGGGACAGGATGCGGCGTTGCGCGCCTCCTGCGCCTTGGACGAACAGCCGGCGGCGATCAGCACCGCGCCGAAGGCGAGCGCCACGCGGGCCGGGGCCGAGAACGAAACTGGGAACATACTTCTATCCTTAAAGACTCTTGTGCCGGCCGTCGCAGAACGGCGGTTTGGCCGTCATCTTGCAGCCGCACAGCCAGTAATCGGTAGTGGTCGGGACGCTGAACTTCAGCGGCACGATGGCGCAGACCTTATGCGAGCCGTCGCAAAAGGGCTGCCGGGCGGAGCGGCCGCAGGCGCACCACCAGTAATCCTTGCCCGCTTCCAGCACGAGTTTGAAGGGTGCTTTTTGGGCGCAGACGGGTTGCTCCATGGTCCTCTTCCTTGCCGGCGGGAGCTGGGTTAGGGTGCGCCGCCGCACAGCATCGCCGCCTGCGGCGACCGATGCGGGCTGACTTTATGTGAAATGGCCGCATCGGCACAAGGGCGGCCCCATGCCCCTCAAGCGCCTGGTGCGCAACGAAAATGTCGCAACGACCGCCCCTGACCGTCCTGCTCGCCAGCCCGCGCGGATTCTGCGCCGGGGTCGATCGCGCTATCCAGATCGTCGAGCAGGCGCTGGGCAAATATGGCAAGCCGGTTTATGTGCGCCATGAGATCGTCCATAACCGTTTCGTGGTCGAATCGCTGGAAGCCAAGGGCGCGGTGTTCGTCGACGAGCTCGACCAGGTGCCGCCGGGCGCGCCGGTGGTGTTCTCGGCCCACGGCGTGCCGAAATCGGTGCCGGCGGAAGCCGAGCAGCGCAAGCTGTTCTATCTCGACGCCACCTGCCCGCTGGTTTCCAAGGTCCATCGCGAAGCCGAACGCCATCACGCCGCCGGCTGCAGGATCGTGCTGATCGGCCATCGCGGGCACCCGGAAGTCATCGGCACCATGGGCCAGCTGCCCGACGGCGCCGTGGTGCTGGTCGAGGACGTGGCGCAGGCCGAGGTGCTGCAAATTCCCGCCGGCGAAAAACTCGCCTATGCCACCCAGACGACCTTGTCGGTCGACGACACGGCAGCGATCGTGGCCGTGCTGCGGCGGCGCTTTCCCGCTATCGAGGGGCCTAAGAAGGAAGATATCTGCTACGCCACCACCAATCGCCAGGCCTCGGTCAAGGCGATCGCAGCGCAAGCCGATGCGGTGCTGGTGATCGGCGCGCCCAATTCGTCCAATTCCATGCGTCTGGTGGAAGTGGCGCGCAACAGCGGCTGCAGCAGCGCCCATCTGGTGCAGCGCGCTGCGGACATCGATTGGTCCTGGCTTGACGGCGTGCGGCGGCTTGGCATCACCGCCGGGGCCTCGGCGCCGGAAGTGCTGGTCGAGGAAGTGATCGAAGCCTGCCGCCAGCGCTTCGACGTCAGCATCGAAGAGATCAAGGTCACGCAGGAAAACGTGGTGTTCAAGCTGCCGCGCGCGCTTGTGGCCTGAGCCGATCAAATGGCCGTTTACACCGAAGTTTCCGATCAGGAACTGGAGGAGTTCCTCGCCGGCTACGATCTGGGCGCGCCGCTGTCGTGCAAGGGCATCGCCGAGGGCGTGGAGAATTCCAACTTCATGCTCGGCACCGAGCGGGGCACCTATTTCCTGACCCTGTACGAGAAACGCGTAGCGCCGGCCGACCTGCCGTTCTTTCTCGGACTGATGGAACATCTGGCGGCGCGCGGCATTCCCTGCGCCACGCCCATTCGTGACAAGAGCGGCAAGGCGCTGAACCAGCTCGCCGGCCGGCCAGCCGCGATCATCAGCTTCGTCGCCGGCATGTGGCACAAGCGGCCCACCGCCACCCATTGCGCCGCACTGGGACAGGCGGCGGCGCGCATGCATCAGGCGGCGAGCGATTTCACCTTGCGCCGCCCCAATGCGCTTTCGGTGCAGGGCTGGCGGCCGCTGCTGGAAGCGTCGGCACCGCGGGCGCATGAGGTGCAGGCCGGGCTGACCGACGATTTGCAGACCGAGCTGGCCTTCCTCGAGGCCAACTGGCCCGGCAAGCTGCCGCAGGGCGTCATCCATGCCGACCTGTTCAACGACAACGTGCTGTTCCTGCAGGACCGCATTTCCGGCCTGATCGATTTCTATTTCGCCTGCAACGATGCCTTGGCCTACGACATCGCCATCTGTCTCAACGCCTGGTGCTTCGAAGCGGATCGCAGCTTCAACATCACCAAGGCGCGGGCGATGCTGACCGCTTACCAGCGCGAGCGCACACTGACGATGGAGGAGCGCGAGGCGCTGCCGCTTTTGGCGCGCGGCTCGGCGCTGCGTTTCCTGCTGACCCGGCTCTACGACTGGCTGCACACGCCGGCCGATGCGCTGGTCCGGCGCAAGGACCCGCTGGAGTACCTGCACAAGCTGCGCTTCCATCGCGGCGTGCGCGATATCGGCGCCTACGGCATCGAATGAGCGGCGAAGACAAAGACGGCGTGGTCGAGATCTTCACCGACGGCGCCTGCAGCGGCAATCCGGGACCGGGCGGCTGGGGCGCGCTGCTGCGCTGGAACGGGCACGAGCGCGAAATGTCCGGCGCCGAGCCCGCCACCACCAACAACCGCATGGAAATGATGGCGGCCATCATGGCGCTGGAAAGCCTCAAGCGCGGCGTCACGGTCAGGCTTTACACCGACAGCACCTACGTGCGCGACGGCATCACCAAATGGCTGCATGCGTGGAAGAAGCGTAACTGGCGCACCGCCGACAAGAAGCCGGTGAAGAACGTCGATCTGTGGCAGCGGCTGGAAGCAGCGCTGGGCGAGCACAGGATCGAATGGCACTGGGTGCGCGGCCATTCCGGCCATGTCGAGAACGAGCGCGTCGATCTGCTGGCGCGTGAAGCGATCAAGAAGCTGCGTCAGGAATAGACCTTATATCCGCGCTAACGAGCGCCTAATCTCAGTGGACGCTCGGCCTCTCGTTGCCAGCGTCGATCCCTCCGGACTGGAAATGCAATTTGGCGGCTGCGAAGGATTGCGCCAATCTCCTGCCTGGTGCTGCGATGGCGCGCAGATGCGGACAGTACGCCGGCAACAGATCGCCCTGCTGCAAACCCGCCAGCCAGCGCAGCATGCCGCTCTCGTCGGGCGACACCAGCTTGCCGGCGACGGCGCGGATATCGAGCGGGCGCGTCACGCTGCCCAGCAGCCGGGTCATGAACTCGTCCAGCTCCAGCCAGGCGCGCGGCATGCCGGCCAGCACGAAACCCTGCCGCAGCTGCGGCAGCAGACTGCCGCCACTGCGATAGGCGCTGACCCACAACCTGATCGCCCACAATGCGAACATCTCCGCCATCGCCAAGGCGCGGACCGACGCCTCGGCGGGGACGGATTTCTCTTGAAACACGGGGTCGGGAAAATTCATGCGCACTCCGATGATCGGGGTGATGCTAATTAACCCCAATCGCAAATGCAAACCATTTGCAATTATAATATTAACAAATTGAAAATAAATATTATTTTGTCAGTTCCAAGGCCAGGGCCTCGGCGATGCAGCCATAGGACCAATCGTTGAGATGCAACAGATCGGGCGTCAGCATTTGCAGCCATGAAACGCCGTTCGCCCCCCAGCCCTGCATCAGCTTGAAGCGGGGAAACAGCGCTACGCCGCGTTCGCGCGCGATATCGGCGATGAGATCGACGATCGCCTGATGGTCGGGATCTGCCAGCACGCGCGGCGCGTATTGCGGATCCATCAGGATGACGTTGATGCCGGCCTGTCGCAGCCGGTCGAGACCGTCGTGCAGCGTCTGGGCGTAACCGCCGACGCCTTGATTGCGCATCAGGTAATTGGTTCCCACCTGCCATATCACCAGATCGGGCGCGGCCATGAGCAAGTCTCGTTCGAAGCGGCGGATCATGTCCGCGGCCTCTTCGCCATTGACCCCGCGGTTGCTGACTTGCACCGCGCGCTGCGGCCAGCGCTGCGCCAGATGCCGCGCCAGCTGCGCGGGGTAGCTGCGTTCGGGCGCGCTGGCGCCGGCGCCGGCGGTCGACGACGAACCGATCGCCACGATCTTCAACACATCCTTCGCTGCCAGGCGGACGCGCAACGCCGACAGATCGCCGCCCAAGTGCAGCCCATAGGTGTCGAGACGGCATTGTGGCTCGCGCGCCAAGGCCGGAGAGCAAACCGTTCCGGTCCAGAGCGCGATGGCGATCAGCAAGAGAAGCGGGTTAAGGCGCTTTGGCATTCAGGCCTGCGGCCTCTCCCACCAGTTCGGCCAGAGCGCTGCCGACGCAGTCGTGCACGAACTTCGCTGCCGCCGCCCAAGTTTCCCGGCCGCCGCTCAGATCGACCCGCCCATCTTCCGCCCAGTCCTGCATCAGCTGGTAGCGGTCGAGGAACGGCACGTCGTAGGCGCGCGCCACCTGTTCCATGATGCCGATATAGCGCGTGAAGTTGACCAAGGTGCTGGCCTGCGGGCTGAATTGCGGCCCCATCAGAACGACGTCGGCGCCGGCGCGGCGGGCCTGGTCGATGCCGTCGATCAGCACCGCGGCGAAATCGTCGACGTCGACATGGCGCACGGCGTCGACCGTGCCGGTCTGCCACACCAGCAGCGCCGGTTTGCCTGCCAGCAGGCCGGGCAACACTTTGAGCTGCTGTTCCGCCGTTTCGCCGCGGCGGCTGGTGACCAGCGTCTCGAGCGGCGCGCCGCGCAGTTTCGGCGCAATGCTGTGCTTGAAGGTTTCAGGCCAGGATTGCTTCACCTCGCCTACGTGTCCCGCGCTGCCGGTGCCCAGCACGCCAACGCGCGGCTTGCCTGCGGCAAGCGCCAGGCGGAACGAGGGCAATTCGCCATTGGCATGCAGCGCCGCGTCGGAATGGCGGCAACGGTCAATCGTCTCGTCGGCTGCAATGGCGTTGCCAGCGAGCAGCGCACCCGCCAGCAGCCCCGCCGCCAAGGGGAGGAAGCGCGCGCAACGCGCCGGCGCGCCAGTCCAGCCCGGTCTCATGATGATCCCCCCCGCGCCGGCCGCTTCTCCAGGCTCCGGTACAGTTCGAGAGCGTAGCCCAGCGCCACCATAATCGCCACTCCGGCCAGGCTGACGCCGATTTGGGCCGGCAGCGAGCCGTCGATTTCCACCAGGAAAAAATGCGCGGTGAAGGACAGGAAAATGCCGACGCAAAAGACGTAGAGCGAATGCTTGCCGGCAATGATGAACGGCTGCGCCCAGCCCTGACGCAGCAGCCTCGAGCCGGCGGGCATGAAGCACAGCACCAGGTAGGCGCAGGCCAGGAAATGCAGCGTCCGCAACAGATCGAGATAGACCTTGTCGACCGGAAACAGGGCGCGCTCGATGATATTGGGCAGCAACCGTTCCAGCGCTGGAAAATTCCAGGTCAGCACGATCAGCAGCGAGAACACCACATAGGCGATGCTCAGCGGCATCAGGATGCGGCGGAGCGCGAACAGGCGCGACACCAGGTCGCCACGCGCCGCGCAAACGGCGCCCATGACGAACAGCAGCTGCCATGACAGCGGATTGAAGTACCATTCGTACTCCGCTGGCCAGGCCGCGAGATTTATCCTGCCGAACCATGCTATTGCCCACAGCGCCAGGGAGGCGCCGAGCAGCACCACCGCATGGCGCGGCAACGCCCAGAGAAAAAACGGCAGCGCTGCCAGCAGCGCGATATAGAGCGGCAGCACGTCCATGTTGACCGGGCGGAAGCGCAGCAGCATGGCCTGCAGGATCGTCACCTGCGGATCGCGCACCAGATCGAGGATCGCCATTTCCTCGGCAAACATCGGATTGCCGACCCGCGTGGCTAGCCAGGCGATTTGCGCGGTGTAGGCCAGGAACAGCAGCAGATGCGCGGCATAAAGCTGCCAGACGCGTTTGAGGATTCGCAAGCTGGCCAGCAGGTAGGATTGGCGCCGCGCCACGCCGCCATAGGCCAGAACCGCGGCATAGCCCGAAACGAAGACGAAAATCTCGGTGGCGTCGGAGAAGCCCCAGGCGCGGTTGGTGATCCAGCTCACCTCGTTGTCGGGCACATGGTTGAAGAAAATGAAGAACAACGCCAGGCCGCGGAAGAAATCGAGCCGCAGGTCGCGCGCCGGTTTGGCCGCCGCGCCGGCAGCGCGCGCAGCCTCGGAATTGTGCGTTGGTCCCCGCGGATGGCCCGCTTGTGTCGTGTCCATTGGCAAAACCGCTCAGTCAGTATGGCGGTCGGACCCGGCAATTGCCATGGACTACCCAAACGAAAACGGCGGGCTGTTGGCCCGCCGTTTGGCCTCTCATGCGCGAGAAATCAGAGCGCCTTGAGGATCGACTCGGCGCTGGAAACCTCGAAGGCGCCTGGCTTCTCGACATTGATCGCCTTGACCACGCCGTCCTGCACCACCATGGCATAGCGCTGCGAGCGCTTGCCCATGCCGAAGCCGGAAGCGTCGAAGGTCAGGCCCATCTTGTCGCTGAACTCGGCGTTGCCATCGGCCAGCATCAGGACCTTGTCGCCCGAATTCTGGTCCTTGGCCCAGGCGTTCATCACGAAGGCGTCGTTGACCGACACGCAGGCGATGGTGTCGACGCCCTTGCCCTTGATGGCGTCGAAATTCTGCACGAAGCCCGGCACGTGCTTGGCCGAACAGGTCGGCGTGAAGGCGCCCGGCAGCGCGAACAGCACGACCTTTTTGCCCCCGAACAGTTCTTCGGTGGTGATGGGACGCGGGCCGTCCTTGGTCATGTGCATGAGCTTGGCCGACGGAATCTTGTCACCCACCTTGATCATTTGCCGTTCCTCCTGCATTAGCAAAACTGGACGCGCCACAAGCGCGAGAGGGCACCCTATTGAGGCCACCGCGCTTTGTCCACTGCCTGCCAAGTCCCTTTGAACCATTGCGATTTCCCTTGTTGACGAAGGCAAGCGCCCCTCACCCTCCCGTTGCTTCGCAACAGGCCCCTCCCTCTCCTCGCCAAAGCGAGGCGAGGTGATTTCAATTTGCCCAATCGCAGTGCAACGGGGCGAGAGCGGGCCAGCCTTGTACTCGCCACATTGCGCGCCTAAATCGTCAAGCATGGACGAAGCGCGTAAAATCTCCGGATCGATCGAAGGGCAGTTGCTGATCGCCGTGCCGCATATGGAAGATCCGCGCTTCCGTCATACCGTGATTTTCATGTGCAGCCATTCGCGCTCCGGCGCCGTCGGCCTGGTGGTCAATAAGGTCATCGAAGACATGCCGTTCACCGATCTGCTGCAGCAGCTCGATATCGAGCGCGGCGAGAAGGCCAATGCCATCCGCGTGCATTTCGGCGGCCCGGTCGAGCCCGGCCGCGGCTTCGTCCTCCATAGCCAGGACTACAAGATCGACGGCACCGCGCAGGTGGCGGGCGGCATGTCGCTGACCGCCACCACCGACATTTTGCGCGACATGGCGTTGGGCCGCGGGCCACAGGACAGTCTGCTGGCGCTGGGCTATTCCGGTTGGGGTCCCGGCCAGCTCGATCGCGAGATCCAGGACAATGGCTGGCTGGTGGTGCAGCCCGATCGCTTGCTGCTGTTCGATCGGGAAGTCGACACCAAGTGGCAGCGCGCTTACGCCAAACTGGGCGTCGAGCCCGGCGCCCTGTCGCAGACCGGTGGACGCGCCTGAAGCTCCCGGCAATCGCTCCTCAAAGCTGATTTGCAACAATAATCAACATGTTGTGTGAATTATTTAGGAAGCTATCACAAATCTGGTGACAGCAGGCTTTGGCAGGGCTAGCATTTTTACGTTCTTGGGGAGGTATCGCCATAAGCGACCCACGGCCCGATCTGCAGGGCGCAAGCCCGACACAGCCATCCCGGCCGCTACGCCGCACCCCAGGTTCAACCCTGATCGGCGGTTTCAACCACCAGCCAGATTCACGCGCCTCCCCTTGCCGGGAGGCGTTTTGCTTTGGCGCGCCGCCGATCGTTTTGCGTCTGCCACAGGAGAGTTGAATGGCCAAGCGCGCGTCGCGTCGTCTGCAACAGGTCGATCAGGAATCCGCCCGCGTCCACAGTCTGTTTTTCGACAAGCCGCGCGGGCGCGGCGCCGATCTCCCCGAAGACCGCGACCAGCGCTATCTCGCCAAAGTCCGCCCGCGCAGCGACAACCAGCGGGCGCTGATGGAATCGATCGAAAGCAACGCGTTGACCCTGGCGCTGGGTCCGGCTGGCACCGGCAAGACCTATCTGGCGATCTCGGCCGGGGTCGAAGCGCTGGAGGCCGGCAAGATCGCGCGCATCGTGCTGTCGCGGCCCGCCGTCGAAGCCGGCGAAAATCTCGGTTACCTGCCGGGCGACATGCGAGAGAAGCTCGATCCCTATCTGCGCCCGCTCTATGACGTGCTGAACGACCGGCTGGGCGCCAAGCGGCTGCGCACCTATCTTGCCGACGGCACGATCGAGATCGCGCCGGTCGCCTTCATGCGCGGACGCACACTCAACAACTCCTTCATCCTGATCGACGAGGCGCAGAACTGCACCTATGGCCAGCTCAAGATGCTGCTGACCAGGCTGGGCTGGCATTCGACCATGGTGCTGACCGGCGATCCCGATCAGACCGATCTGCTGGCCGGCATGTCGGGGCTGGAGGACATTGGCCGCAGGCTCGATGCCATGGACGACGTCACCGTGGTGCGGCTCAACGACAAGGACGTGGTGCGTCATCCGCTGGTCGGCCGCATGCTCTCGGTGCTCTAGCGCCGACTAAAACCGCATGGCCGTACTCGCGCGGCCATGCGGTATTGTGCGGAAGCACACGCAGCGTCTGCCATCCAGAGGCGATACATCCCGGTATTCGTAATCGCCGATCCTTTTGTCTTGACTTTGAACATTGGGTCGCGAATTTCCCGTCGACTTTTGTCTACAGGCCATTGCGGGCTGCCTCGATTCCCCGGAAAACCGCCGATTTCGCTTCTATGGCAGTTTTGTCACGCGGCTTTTGGCGAAATAGATTGATAAATAAAGCACTTAGACAATTGCCTGATTTTTAGGCGTTGTCTGGCAGGGCAGGCAAACCTTGGCGAATCGCCCGTCAAAGCGGCCTTCCCCACAAGCTTATTCACAGAAGTCGTGGATTATCGATTTCGGCCGGGGGAACTTTGTGCGGAGCGCGGTGTATCTGCGGCCTGTGTATTGACGTTGACCAGCGGCGCGGCAGTTGCCAAATCACTCGCACATGGTCGACCAAGACGACGAAATTCCAGCAGAGTTCGGCGGCGAGAACGAGACGGCCCCCGAGCCGGGCACGCTCGCTGCCGGGATCGGCGTGATCAAGGCGCACGTGAAGACCTTGCCGCGCGCGCCGGGCGTCTATCGCATGATCGATGCCAAAGGCGACGTCATCTATGTCGGCAAGGCGCGCTTCCTGCGCAATCGCGTCGGCTCCTACACCCAGACACCGAGATTGACGACGCGGCTGATGCGCATGGTGTCGGCCACGGCCAGCATGGAGTTCGTGGTCACCGGCAGCGAGGCCGAGGCGCTGCTGCTGGAAAGCAATCTGATCAAGAAGTTCCGGCCGCGTTTCAACGTGATGCTGAAGGACGACAAGTCCTTCCCCTATATCCTGATCCGCCGCGACCATCCGTGGCCGCAACTGGTCAAGCATCGCGGCGCGCGCCAGGCGGGCGGCGATTACTTCGGACCGTTCGCCTCCGCCGGCGCGGTCAACCGCACCCTTTACGCCCTGCAGCGCGCCTTTCCCCTGCGCTCGTGCTCGGATGCGATCTTCGCCAACCGCACCAGGCCCTGCCTGCAATATCAGATCAAGCGCTGCACCGCGCCCTGCACCAACTACATCAGCCACGACGAATACGAGGCGCTGGTCGGCGAAGTGCGCGATTTCCTCTCGGGCCGCAGCCGCCAAGTGCAGGAGACCTTGTCGCAACGCATGGAAGCGGCCAGCGCCGAGCTCGATTTCGAGCGCGCCGCCGTGTTCCGCGACCGCATCAAGGCGCTGACCCAGATCCAGTCGCACCAGTCGATCAACAATCTCGATATCGACGAAGCCGACGTCTTCGCCCTGCATGCGCAGGGCGCGCAGGCCTGCATCCAGGTGTTCTTCCTGCGTGGTGGCCAGAATCTCGGCAACCGGCCCTATTTCTCCAACCTCGGCGCCGATACCGACGAGGGCGAGGCGCTCGCCTCGCTGATCGGCCAGTTCTACACCAGCCGGCCGCCGCCCAAGCTGATCCTGGTCAGCCATGCGCTGCCGGAAACCGATCTGCTGGAGAGCGCGCTGTCGCTGGACCGCAATTACCGGGTCAAGATCATCCGCCCGCAGCGCGGGCCGCGCGCCGATCTCATGACCCTGGCCTTGCAGAACGCGCGCGAGGCCTTGGCGCGGCGGGCGGCGGAAAGCAGTGCCCAGCGCAAATTGCTCGAAGGGCTGGCCGCGCTGTTCGGTCTGGCCGAGATGCCCGAGCGCATCGAGGTCTACGACAACAGCCACATCCAGGGCAGTGACGCGGTCGGCGCCATGATCGTCGCCGGGCCGGAAGGCTTCGTGAAGAATTCCTATCGCAAGTTCAACATCCGCACCGCCGGCGTGGAAAGCGGGGATGGCAAGAGCATCACGCCGGGCGACGATTACGGCATGATGCGCGAGGTCTTCACCCGCCGCTTCGCGCGCGCGCTGAAGGAAGATCCCGACCGCAGCAAGGGCCAGTGGCCCGACCTGGTGGTGATCGACGGCGGCGCCGGCCAGCTGGCGCAGGCGCAACAGGTGCTGGCCGATCTCGGCATCTCAGAATTGTGCATCGTGTCGATCGCCAAGGGGCCGGACCGCAATGCCGGGCGCGAGCGCTTCTTCGCGCCGGGACGCGAGCCGTTTTCGCTCGAGCCGCGCGATCCGCTGCTCTATTTCCTGCAGCGCCTGCGCGATGAGGCGCATCGCTTCGCCATCGGCACCCATCGCGATCGGCGTTCGCGCGCCATCACCAACTCGCCGCTGGACGAGGTTGCCGGCGTCGGTTCGGCGCGCAAGCGGGCGCTGCTGCTGCATTTTGGCTCGGCCAGGGCAGTGGCAGCGGCCAAGCTGGTCGATCTGGAAGCCGTGCCCGGCATCTCCCGCACCGTGGCGCGCAAGGTTTACGACCATTTCCACGATGGCGGCTGAAGCGGGGCGGAGATAAAGTCGATCTTATCCCGGTTTCGAGCGTTTACAGGCCGTATGCCAACCAATCTTCCCAACCTGCTGACCCTCTCGCGCATTGCCGCCATTCCGGCGCTGATCGCGCTGTTCTGGGTGCCCTCGCCCACCGGCAACTGGCTGGTGTTCGGCATTTTCGTCGCCGCCGCATTGACCGATCTGCTCGATGGCTGGCTGGCGCGGCGCTGGCAGCAGGTATCGGCGCTGGGCCGCTTCCTCGATCCCATCGCCGACAAGCTGCTGGTGGCGGCCGCATTGCTGATGCTGGTGGCGTGGGATCGCGTTGGCGGGCTGACCGTGCTGCCGGCCATCGTCATCCTGTGCCGCGAAATCCTGGTCTCCGGCTTGCGCGAGTTCCTGGCCGAGCTGAAAGTGCGGGTGCCGGTGTCCAATCTCGCCAAGTGGAAGACCACTATCCAGATGGTCGCCATCGCCATTCTCCTGGTGGGCGATGCCGGGCCGGTCGCTCTGCCGGTGAAGCTGATCGGCGAAATCGGCCTGTGGGTCGCCGCGCTGCTGACGCTGGTCACCGGCTACGACTATCTGCGCGCCGGGCTGGC
>JAQSWP010000089.1 GCA_029266575.1 Alphaproteobacteria bacterium
CGCGCCCGGCGCGATTATCGGCGGCAACGGCCTGACGGTGGCGTGCGGTTCGGGCGCGCTGCGGCTGGAGAAACTGCAGCGCCCGGGCGGCAAGGCGCTGGATGCCGATGCGTTCCGCCGCGGCTTCACCCTGCCCGAGCGGCTGCCGCTGCCCGATATCGTGGCGATCGGCGCACGATGACGCGCTTCAGGCTGACTGTGGAATATGACGGCCGGCATTTCGTGGGCTGGCAGCGCCAGGACAACGGCATGTCCGTGCAGCAGGCGCTGGAAGAGGCGATCTTCAAATTCTGCGGCGAGAATGCCGCCGTGCAGGGCGCCGGCCGCACCGATGCCGGCGTGCATGCGCTGGGCCAGGTGGCGCATGTCGATATCGACAAGCCTTCGGTCGGCGACACGGTGCGCGACGCCATCAATTTCCATCTGCGGCCGTGGCCGGTTGCGGTGCTGACGGCGCAAGCCGTGGGGCCGCAATTCCACGCCCGCTTCGATGCCGTCGCGCGGCGCTACCGCTATCGCATCGTCAACCGCCGCGCGCCCCTGGCGCTGGAGCAGGGGCGCGCCTGGCTGGTCAATCTGCCGCTCGATGCCGATGTGATGCACGAAGCCGCGCAACGGCTGGTCGGGCAGCACGATTTCTCGTCCTTTCGCGCCGCCATGTGCCAGGCCAAATCGCCGGTCAAGACGCTGAGTTCGCTCAACGTCGCGCGCCGCGGCGGGGACATCGAGATCGACGTCGAGGCTCGCTCTTTCCTGCACAATCAGGTGCGGATCATGGTTGGCACCCTGAAGCACGTCGGCGAGGGCAGATGGACGGCCGACGATGTCAGCGAAGCGCTGGAGGCCAAGGACCGCGCTGCCGCCGGCGTCACCGCGCCGCCGGACGGGCTCTATCTGATGGGCGTGGAATATCCGTGAGCGAGATCCGTTCGCGCCGCATCAGCGGTCGCGAACGGAATTTGCCGACTGGCGGGCCTACGGCGTCGCGTCGGCCTTTTCCCAGCTCTTGTCGGGATCGAATATCTGGATAGTGCCGGCGGCTGTCGCGGTGTTCGGTCCCAGATCCTTCTCGTACACCACGCCGTCATGGCTGACCATGAAGCTCATGATTCCGGTCTCGCCGTATTTCACCGGCCAGGCCAGGATCGCGAAGCCGCCCATCATGCGGTTCCTGATCAGATAGTCGTAGGCGCCGCCCGGCGCGCTGGCGCCCTGGCTGTAGAGCAGCCGGAACTTGTAGCCGTTATAGCCGACATCGCTGTTGGCGCCGCCGGACTGGGCCTTGGCCAACGCTTCGCCCAGCGGGCTTTCCGGTTCGCCGGGCTTGGATTCCCAGTAGAGGCCGTCCTTCTTGCCGGGCGAGCTCATGATGCGCCGCGCGTACTGGGTACTGCCGGTCTTCATCGGATCCATCTGCGCATAGTCGCCCTGCGCATCGGCCACCGCCAGCAGCGTCTGGATGGTCGAGAGTTCATTGCGGCCGATGACGCGCTCGCGCACCCGCTCCAGGCCTTCGGGCACGTCGAAGCCCCAGCCCGCCGCCGTCTTGACCACGGGAATCGGGAAGGTCCAGCCCGCGGTGCCGACTTCCAGCACCGCTTCCTTGTCGTCCTTGACCAGCACCTTGTTGCCCGCCGCGTGCAGCGTCAGGAATTGCTGGCGCAGCTCGGCCATGTCGCCGACGTCGCTGGGCACGACCTTGCGGAAATCCGCGCCGAACAGGCGCCGCTTGGCGGCCTCATCGTCGCTCTTCAGCGCCGCGACGAAGGCGTCGAACGCGGCCTGTGGGGTGGGGAAGGTCTGCACCTGGGCAGTGGCGGGGGCAGTGGCGGGTTTGGGCGCGGCCTGCTGCGCCGAAGCGCCGCCGGTACCGAGCCCGATCGCCAGTGCCAGGCAAAGCCCGGCGAGCAATCCGCGTGTGAGCGATCTGATCTGTGTCATGGCATCACCGATAGTCGAGAGATTGGCAGTCATCGCTTTCATCGCCGGCCTCCGCCACCGCCACCGCGTCCGCCGCCGCCACCGCCACGACCGCCGCCACCGCCAGCGCGCCCGCCGCCGCCACCGCCGCGATTGATGCTCGACTGGCCGCGCGAGGTGTCACGCTGCATGCTCTGGCCGCCGCGATCCATGCCCTGGAAGGCGCCATTGTTCGAGGGCCGCTGCTGTGCGCCGCCCACGCCCGCACTTGGCCGCTGCCCGGCACCGCCAGCCCCGGCGCTGGGCCGCTGCTGTGCGCCACCAGCCCCGGCGCTTGGCCGCTGCTGCGCGCCGCCGCCGACGCCTGCGCCACCGCCAGGCCGCTGCTGGCCGCCGCCGGCCACACCCGCGCCACCGCCCGGCCGTTGCTGTGCCCCACCGACGCCTGCGCCGCCACCGGGACGCTGGTTGGCGATCGAATTGACGTCCTTGCCGCGAAACTGCTGGCGGGCATCCGAGCCTTGGGAGCCACGGCCGTATTTCTCGCGCGACGCGTTATCGCGATAGCCCACGCCCTTGCGATGGTCCACCTGATGGTTCCACTTGCCGCCGTTGTAGTTGTTGCGGTTGAAGTTGCGGTCGATGTTGGCGGCGCGATTGACGTCGATATCGACGTCGCCGCTGCCCCAGCCATAGCCGCCATAGAACGAGCCGCCGCCGGCGATCGCTGCGCCCCACAGGAAGCCGCCGACGAATGCCGCGCCATAGCCGTAGCCGGGATAGGGCGGATAGTAGTAGGGCGGATACGAAGGATAGGGCCAGGGACCATAGGCGACCGCCGGCTGGTACACCGGCACGTAAACCTCCTGCGGATTGGCTGGCTGGATGATGATCGTCTGTTGCGTGGCGCCGTTCGCCGCCGGCGTCGGTTCGACCGTCACCTTCTGCTGCTGGTTGGTCTTGAGGGTTTCGGCGTCGTAGGCGCGCTTGCGCAGTTGCTGGATGGAGCCGGCCACCTCGGTGCTCTGCGCCAGCATGGCGTCGCCCAGCCGCTGGGTCCATTCGAGCTGGTCGCTCATCTGCTGCACGACTTGCGGGAAGGCGACCAGCGACTTGACGCTGACGTCCCAGCCCTTGTCCTGCACCGCCTTGACCGCCGCATCGCCCTTCAGGTTGGGATTGGCCTTGGCCCAGCGCGCCGCTTCCACCACCTCCAGCGGATAGGTCGAGGCCATCATCACCTGCGACAGCAGCGCATCGGGATAGAGCGCGATCGGCGCCAGCATCTGGTCGAGTTCCTGTTGCGTGAACGGCTTGGCTGCCGGAGCAGCTGCCGGAGCGGCGGCCGGCGCCTGGGCGAGCAGTTCCGCCTTCTCGCGCGTCAGCCCGTCATCGGCAAACGCTGCCGACAGCGCTACGGCGGCGGCACCGCACATCAGCGACTTCACTATCTTGTTCATGCAGTGCTCCATGACGTCTCAGGGCCTCATCGGCGATTGCTTGCCTGAGACCGGCGGGGCGTGGCGACGGCGCCAGGCCCTTTACGTTGTCCGAAGTCCTAACATACGGAAATCAGTCGCCCTTTGACTGGAATCAAAGCCCCCGGAAGTAATACACGAAAAAATTGTTTTAGTTTCAAAAAGAAACTAAAGGGTTGCGGTTTTTGGCCCGGCCCCTTGCGACATAACGCAATCGCAGGCGCCTAACTGGCCTGCGCTTGATCCAAATCAAGGTGATAATTCCACCTCGCCACGATAGTCGCTACGTACTTGAAAAGATGGCGATGCCTGGCTTGCGTCGCTGAATTTGCGTGGGCAGTTTTGCGTGGGGAAGTGCATGAAATCGACGATGATCAAGGCTGGTCTGAGCGTTCACGGCATCGCGCTGGGTGCGCTGGCCGTGGCCGGCGTCCTGGCGGCAGCGCCGCTGCAGCCGGCAGCGGCGCAGGCCGTCGAACAGCCGCCGCGGCTGGCGGCATCGCAGATCCTGCCGGCCAATCTGCGCAAAGGAGCGGACTTCACCGTCCGCGAGCAGGTTGCCAATGACGGGCTGGTGAACACCTACGTCATCGATTCCAAGTTCGGCGCCTTCACCGCCGTGACCACCGCCAAGCTGCGCCAGCGCGTCGGCGAGGTCGTGGCGCTGCGCCACATGGAATCCATTCGCCAGTCGGATCTTTACGGCAAGGCGATCGGCGGCGCAGTGCGCGGCACGGCGGGCGCCGTCGTCAACACCGTCAACGACCCCGTCGGCACCGTCAGCAACGTCTTCTCCGGCGTTGGCAAGGCGTTCTCCCGCACGGGCGAAACGCTGTTCGGCAGCAGCCGCAGCGATGCCGAAGACGGCGGCGTCGCCTCATTGCTGGGCGTGTCGGAGGCCAAGCGCAAATTCGCCGCCGATTTCGGCGTCGACGTCTATTCCGACAACCAGGTGCTGCAGGACCGGCTCGACGAGCTGGCCCGCGCCACGGCGCTGGGCAAGCTCACCTACTCGGCGGCGCTCTCGGTAGTCCCGGGTGCGGCGGGCGCGGTCGCCACCGCGACGGGCGTCGTCACCACCACCGACGATATCTATCGCAGCATGGCGCCGGCCGATCTGCGCATCCAGAACCGGCAGAAGCTCACGGCGATGGGCGTGCGCGAAGAGGCCGTCGCGGTGTTCCTCGACAATTCGCGCTTCACCCCGCGCGAGCAGACCGAGCTGGTGCGGGCGATGGAACGCATGCCGGGCAACCGCACGCGCGAGCTGTTCGTGCGCTTCGCCGCGCTGACCAACGATCGCGACATGGCGTATTTCCGCTCGCGCCAGGCGCAGATGTACGCGGGCTACCATGCCAAGGTGGCGCCGCTTGCCTCTTTTGTCGGCTTCGGCGAGTTCATTGCCGGCCGCACCGCTGCAGGCGGCGTGGTGTTCAACGTGCCGGTCGATTACGTCGCCTGGACCTCGTGGATGGCCAGCGCCGTGACGCGCATCGATCAGGCGGCGTCGGCGCTTCCCGGCGTGACGGAAAAGCGGCTGGTGCTGGTGGGCCGCGTATCGCCCACGGCGCGCAGCGCGCTGGCGGCCAAAGGCTGGCAAATCACCGAGAACGCCGAAAACCTCATTACCCCGCTGCGCTAGCAGCGGGTTTCAACTTAGAGCCGGGGAATATCGTGGTTGGATTCAGTCCGTCGCGCCTGGCGCGACTTGCGTTGGTTTCGACAGTTCTGCTGCTCGCCGCCTGTTCGGGGCCCGACCGGCTGCCGTCGGTGACGGCGGCGCAGACCGAACGGGCGCGGCCGCTGGGCCTGGCCAATGCCCGTTTCTATCCCGACAACGCCATGTCGGGCATGCAGCAGGAAGGCGAGGAATCGCTGCGGCGCGAACAGGCGGCGTGGCGGGCGGCGGGCAACAGCGGCCCGCTGCCGCCGGCCAATTTCCTCGCCATCTCCGGCGGCGGCGACAATGGCGCCTTCGGCTCGGGCCTGCTGGTCGGCTGGACCGCCCAGGGAACGCGGCCGCAGTTCAAGCTGGTGACCGGCGTCAGTACCGGCTCGCTGATCGCGCCTTTCGCCTTCCTGGGGCCGGAATACGACAAGACCCTGGAGGCCGTCTACACCACCATCACCCCGGTGCAGGTGTTCCGCTCGCGCGGCCTGGTCGGCGGCATCTTCAACGATGCGCTGGCCGATACCAGCCCGCTGGCCGAGGTCATCGCCCGCTACATGGACGAGAAAATGATGGTTGCCATCGCGCAGGAGTACCGCAAGGGACGCCTGTTGCTGATCGGCACCACCGATCTCGATGCGCAGCGGCCAGTGATCTGGAATATCGGCGCCATCGCCGACAGCGGCCACCCGGGCGCTCTCAATCTGGTGCGGCAGATCCTGCGCGCCTCCTCCGCCGTTCCCGGCGCCTTCCAGCCCGTCATGTTCGACGTCGAGCTGGACGGCAAGAAGCATCAGGAGATGCACGTCGATGGCGGCGCCATGGCGCAGCTCTTCCTCTATCCCGCCTCGCTCAACGTCGGTGCCAGCAATCAGCGCGCACGCCGGGCCTACATCATCCGCAATGCCAGGCTCGATCCCGACTGGGCGGAGACCGAACCGCGTACGCTCTCCATCGCGGGTCGGGCGATCAGCACCATGCTGGCGGCGAGCGGCCACAACGACGTTCTGCGGGTCTATTTCATCACCCAGCGCGACAAGGTCGACTACAACCTCGCCTTCATCGGCCGCGAGTTCACGATGAAGCATGAGGAGGAATTCGACCAGAAATACATGAAGGCGCTGTACGACTACGGCTACCAGCAGTCCCGCGGCGGCTACAAGTGGCACAAGCAGCCGCCGGGCCTCGAGACACCCAGCGCCCGATAACGGCACAACGCGCTGGTACTACCTGTTCCGCCGCAGTCCTGCGGCTAAAAGGAGAATGACGATGCTTCGTTGGACTCTGCCGGCCTTGGCCGGAACCCTGTTGTTCGCCGGCATGGCGAATGCCCAGCAGCCTGAAATCTACAAGGCGCGGCTGGAGCCGAACGCGCGCAATGTCGGATTGTGCAACGAACTCGACACCTCCTTGCGCCGCGAACACACGGTGACGGTCACCGGCGCCACCGCCAATGTCGTGGGCTCCGGCGGCGTCAAGGCTGCCATGAAGCAAACGACGCCGAAGGTTTACGAAAACGCCAGCGTACAGATCGGCGCCAACCAGTTCCGAATCGTTGCCGATCTTTCCAAGGCTCTGGGAACCCTGGACGTCACCGACAACCGGCTGGGTTGCCGCTGGAGTGGCGCGCTCGCCAGGTAGCCGACGGGACCGAAGGGGCTAGGCGGCCAGTTTTCCCGGAACCAGCAAGCCAAAAAGAGCCAGGCTTGCGGCTATGTCCAGGCAGAGATAGGCGAAAACCAGCAGGCCGGCCTGTGGCGGGTTGAGCGCCATGGCGTGGCGCAGCAACCGGTATTGCATCAGCGCGATCAGAGCCAGCAATGCCAGATCCAGCATTTCGCCGATCGATTTAGGCATCGTCGCCGCCACCGCGCCAAGAAACAAGCTCACGGCGGCTATCAGAATTTGCGCCCAATTGTTGGCGGCGATGTAGGTCGCGACTTCCTGCTCGCGCCCCAGCTTCGGCGCCAGGCGCAGCAACATGACGGGAAACAGCAGCCAGTTGATGACGTAAATGCCGCCGCCGAGCAGAACCTGGCGCAGGCCAATCTGGTCAACCCCGACTTTGTGGAGCCCCATCATCAACAGCACCGCAAAGGCCGGCGCCACCAGCGCCATCGCCCAGAAGGAGCGCAGCGCCCCCGATGGGCTGCGATCGAAATACTGCACGCCGCCGGGATCGTTGCGGATCAGGCGCCAGGCGCCGACCAGCCCATAGGCAAGTTCGCGGCCTGAGATCATGCGGCGGGCGGGGCGAAGAAGCGCTCCAGGATCAGGCGATAGACTTCCTGCAATTGGGCGATGTCGGCCAGGGCGGCGCGCTCGTCGACCTTGTGCATGGTCTGGCCGACCAGGCCGAACTCGACCACCGGGCAATAGTCGCGGATGAAGCGGGCATCGGAGGTGCCGCCGGTGGTGGAAAGCTCGGGTTGCTTGCCGGTGACTTCGTTGATGGCGCCGGCGACCAGCGCCGACAGCGGGCCGGGCGCGGTGAAGAAGGCTTCGCCGGAGACCGCCACATCGAGTCGGTAATTGCCGCCTACCGCATCCAGCTTCTGCCGTACCAGCGTCTCCAGCGACTGCGAAGTATGGAGGTTGTTGAAGCGGATGTTGAACGAGGCTTTCGCCGCCGCAGGAATGAGGTTGTTGGTCGGGTTGCCGACATCGGCGGTGTAGAACTGCAGCGAGGAGGCTTCGAAGAACTCGGTGCCGCTGTCGAGCGGCTGCTCGATCAGCGCTGCCATCATGCGCGCCAGCCGATGCACCGGATTGTCGGCCAGATGCGGATAGGCGATATGGCCTTGCACGCCTTGCACCGTGATATGCCCGGTCATCGAGCCGCGGCGGCCGATCTTCACCATGTCGCCGAATTTGGTCTTGTTGGTCGGCTCGCCCACGACGCAGGCGTCGAAGCGCACGCCTTCCTTGTCGAGCGCCTGCAGCATCTTCCTGGTGCCGTTGATCGCCGGGCCTTCCTCGTCGCCGGTGATCAGCAATGAGATCGTGCCGCTATCCTTTCCCAACGCGCCACCGTGCTGCGTGCGATGTTGCGCCGCTGCCGCGACGAAGGCGGCGATGGCGGCTTTCATGTCGGCCGCTCCACGTCCGTACAGCGTGCCGTCGATGATGTCTGCAGCGAACGGATCGACCGTCCAGGCGCGCCGATCGCCGACCGGCACCACGTCGACATGGCCGGCGAAGCAGAAATGCGGCGAACCGCTGCCGATGCTGGCGTAGAGATTGGCGATATCGGGCGTGCCCGGCTCGGCGAAATCCAGCCGCCGCGTGGCAAACCCCGCATCCTTCAGGCCCTTGGCCAGCACATCCAGCACGCCCGCTTCCTCCGGCGTGACCGAGGGACAGCGAATCATCGCCTGCGCGAGGCTGACAGCATCGAGGGGCTTGGCAAGGCGACTATCGGGCATGGCGCGGGACTATATAGAGATTGGCGGATCGGGAAAGTGGGACGACGCCGCACGGCCGTCTCATAAGAAGGAAAATGTGCTTTTTCCTCGCACCGCGCCCCAAACTCCCCTCATCCTGAGGAGCGGCCCGCAAGGCCGCGTCTCGAAGGATCGGCTACCGGCACGTTGGAAGACCCAATCTATCTTTACATCATACGCTGCGCCGACGCGTCCTAACGTCGGTACGACGAGGAAGGCAGTGGATTATCGGGTTGCCGACCCAACAACGGTGTCTAGGGCGGCTACACCGCGTCGAGACGGCCGGTGGAATTGGTCTATTGCTGCGGCTTCCAACGATACACCGATGCGATAGCAGCAGAACGTCAGATCAAAGGATGGACCCGTGCCAACAAGGAGGCGTCGATTGCTGGCGACTTCGAGTTGCTGTCTCAACTGGCATCGCGAGCGAAACGCGGTTGAAGCGGCGTCTGTGTAGCCGATCCTTCGAGACGCTCGCTTCGCTCGCTCCTCAGGACGAGGGAGTTTGGAGCAATCGCTGTCTCTCGGTGTGAAAATCAATCCCTCAGCAGATCGTTGATCGAGGTCTTCGACCGGGTGCGCTCGTCGACGGTCTTCACGATCACCGCGCAATAGGTCGAGGGCCGGTTGGGGCCGCCGGGCAGGTTGCCTGGCACCACCACCGAATAGGCCGGCACGCGGCCGACGAATGTCTCGCCCGAGTGGCGGTCGACGATCTTGGTGGTGGCGGAGATGAAGACGCCCATCGCCAGCACCGCGCCGGTCTCGACGATGACGCCTTCGACCACCTCGGAGCGAGCGCCGATGAAGCAATTGTCCTCGATGATGACCGGGTTGGCCTGCAGCGGCTCCAGCACGCCGCCGATACCGACGCCGCCCGAGAGATGGCAGTTCTTGCCGATCTGGGCGCAGGAGCCGACCGTGGCCCAGGTGTCAACCATGGTGCCGGAATCGACATAGGCACCGAGATTGACGAAGCTCGGCATCAAAATGACGTTGGGCGCGATATAGGCCGAACGGCGCACGATCGAGCCCGGCACGGCGCGGAAACCGGCATTGGCGAAATGGCTCGCGCTCCAGCCGGAAGTCTTGAGCGGCACCTTGTCATACCACGGCGCGCCGCCGCGCTCGGGGAAGATCGCGCCGCCCTCGATCGGCACCGAATCGTAGAGGCGGAAGGAGAGTAGCACCGCCTTCTTCAGCCACTGGTTGACGAGCCAGCCACCCGGCCCTTTTTCGCATACCCGCAAGGTGCCGTTATCCAGCCCGTGCAGCGCCTCTTCGACGGCGTCGCGGATCTGGCCTTTGGTGGCGGTGTTGATGCCGTCGCGCGCTTCCCATGCGGCGTCGATGGCGATCTGCAGATGCTTGGTGTCCATTGTTCGAGGTCTCCGGCTCGGCGATGCGAAATCCGGCGGACCTTGCGAAATGCAGGCTCGGGTGTCAATGGCGGGGCTGCGCGCATCCATGCGATGGATGCCACGCAGCCCTCATCCTGGGGATGGCCGTGATGCCACCCTTTCCGGAGGAAAGAGGATTACTTCTCCTTCAGCACGTTCTCGCGCTGCGCTTCGTATTCGCGGCGCGTGATGGCGCCGTTTTCGTAGGCGCGTTGCAGGTCCAGCAATTGCTGTCCTCGGGTGGTGTTTTCCGCTTGGACGATCGTGCGATTGTCGTCATCGCCACCGCAGGCGCTGAGCGCGAAGGCGGACAGGCCCAACGCGGTCGCCAGACCCAAGGTCGTAAAGATGCGCTTCGACATGGCAATTCTCCTGTCGGTTGACAGGAGAAAAACGCTCGAGCGCGAGGCGAGGTTCCTAGCGCTGGCCTCTCGGTACCGCGGCGGGCCACTGGCGCAGGAACTGCACCACATCGTCGGTTTCGTGGTGGATATAGGCGCGATCGCCGCCCAGCGCGGCAAGGCGCTCGAGGCTTTCGTCGGTGCGCACCCACACGGTGCGCATGCCGAGCTGATGCGCCGGTTTGAGATTATGCGCCATGTCGTCGAGCATGATGGCGCGATCCGGCGCGAAGCCGAAATGCCCGACCAGCCGCTGGTACACGGCCAGCTCCGGCTTGGGGATGTAATCGCTGGCGACGATATCGAAAATGCCTTCGAAATGCTGCGCCACGCCTAGCCGCTGCATGATGCGTTCGGCATGCGGCACCGAGCCGTTGGTGAAGATGACCTTGCGGCCGGGCAAGCGCTGGAGCGCCGCGTCCAGTTCGGGATTGGGCGGAACGACGGAAATATCGATGTCGTGCACGAAATCGATGAATTCCTCCGGCCGGCATTGGTGCAGGGTCATCAGCCCGCGCAGCGAAGTGCCGTGCTCGTGCCAGTATTGCTTCTGCAGCCGATGCGCCTCGGCGCGATCGACGTTCAGGAAGCGGGCGATGAACTGGCCGATGCGGTCGCTGACCTGATCGAAGAGATTGTGGCTGGCGTGGTAGAGCGTGTTGTCGAGATCGAACACCCAGGTGTCGATCTCGCGCGCCACACCGGTCAAATCGACGCCGGCCGCGGCGGCGTCGAGCACGTCCTCGCGCGATGGCTTGTTGTCCTTCATCGCCTCAAGATGGCGATGCGGCCCTCTTGAAGCAAGGTTTCACTGGCCTCCGCCATAGACGCGCCGGGCCGGATCGTCGCGCCACCACGGCGGATCTCCCTCGGGGAGCGGCTTGGCGGTGCAACCGGCAAGGGCGGCCAGAACGACGACCAGCAGGATGATTGTTCTCATGGCGCAACGCTAAACAGGACCCCGCCCGCAGGTCAAATCACGATCGTGCGCTCAGGCCCGTTTGATCAAGGTGCCGACGCCGGCTTCGGTGAAGATTTCCAGCAGCAGCGCATGCGGCATGCGGCCGTCGAGAATGACGGCGGCCTCGACGCCGCGCTGCACGGCGTCGATGCAGTTCTCGACCTTGGGGATCATGCCGCCGGAAATCGTGCCGTCCTTGATGAGCGCCCGCACCCCGTCGACGGTCAGTTCGGGGATCAGCTTGCCGTCCTTGTCGAGCACGCCCGGCACGTCGGTCAGGAAGATCAGGCGGCGGGCCTTGAGGGCGCCGGCAATGGCGCCCGCCGAGGTGTCGGCGTTGATGTTGTAGGTCAACTCGTCGTGCACGCCGAAGCCGATCGGCGCCACCACCGGAATGACGCCGGCCGAGGTAAGCTGATCGAGCAGCTTGGCGTTGATCTTGGCCGGCTCGCCGACCTGGCCCAGATCGACCTTGATCAGCTCGCCGGTCCTGGGATCGCGCGTCTCGGTCATCTTGGTGGCCAGGATCAGATTGCCGTCCTTGCCGCAAATGCCCACCGCCGTGCCGCCAAC
>JAQSWP010000004.1 GCA_029266575.1 Alphaproteobacteria bacterium
CACCGCGGCCGAGTTGAAACAGCCCGTCTTTCTCGAAGGCTATCTGCCGCCCGCCGATCCACGCCTGCTGTCCTTCAGCGTCACGCCCGATCCCGGCGTGATCGAGGTCAATATCCACCCCGCGGCCAAATGGGACGAGCTGCTCGACCGCACCACGGCGGTCTACGAGGAAGCGCGTCAGTGCCGGCTGGGCACCGAGAAGTTCATGCTCGACGGCCGCCATGTCGGTACCGGCGGCGGCAACCATATGGTGATGGGCGGCACCACGCCGGCCGATTCGCCGTTCCTGCGTCGGCCCGATCTGCTCAAGAGCCTGCTGGGCTTCTGGCACAATCATCCCTCGCTGTCGTATCTGTTCTCGGGCCTGTTCATCGGCCCGACCAGCCAGCATCCCAGGGTCGACGAAGCGCGCAACGATGCGGTGTACGAGCTGGAGATCGCCTTCCAGCAAGTGCAAAGCGGCAAGCGCACCGAGCCGTGGCTGGTCGACCGCATCTTCCGCAACACGCTGACCGACGTGACGGGCAACACCCATCGCGCCGAATTCTGCATCGACAAGATGTTCTCGCCCGACAACGCCAGCGGCCGGCGCGGCCTGCTCGAATTGCGCGCCTTCGAGATGCCGCCGCATGCGCGCATGAGCGCCACGCAGCAGCTTCTGTTGCGCGCGCTGGTGTCGCGGTTCTGGAACCAGCCCTATGAAGCGGAGATGGTGCGCTGGAACACCCGTCTGCATGACGATTTCATGCTGCCGCATTTCGTGCAGCAGGATTTCGCCGACGTGATCGAAGACCTCGACCGCCAGGGCTACGAGTTCGATCCGTCCTGGTTCGCGCCGCATTTCGAATTCCGTTTCCCCGAGATCGGCAAAGTCGCCTACCGCAGCGTCGATATCGAGCTGCGCCATGCGCTCGAGCCCTGGCATGTGCTGGGCGAGGAAGGTGGCGCCGGCGGCACGGTGCGCTTCGTCGATTCCTCGGTCGAGCGCATGCAGGTCAAGGTCTCGGGTATGACCGATCCGCGCCATGTGGTGATCTGCAATGGCCGCCGCCTGCCGCTACGGCCGACCGGCGTCGAAGGCGAGTACGTGGCCGGTATGCGCTATCGCGCCTGGCAGCCGCCCTCGGCGCTGCATCCCACGATCCCCTCGCATGCGCCTTTGGTGTTCGATCTGTTCGACGGTTGGAACGGGCGCTCGCTGGGCGGCTGCACCTATAACGTGGCGCATCCCGGCGGCCGCAACTACGAGCAGTTCCCGGTCAACGCCAATGCGGCCGAGGCGCGCCGCCGCGCCCGCTTCTTCCCCATCGGCCACAGCCAGGGCGCCATCCTGCCGGTCGAGGAAGCGAGCGCGCCGGAGCATCCGCTGACGCTCGATCTTCGCTGGCAGCGCAAAGGCTGATACAGTCCGCCGCCCCACCACAACAGGCGCGTACCGCTTCGATTGTCGATGTTCACTCCTTCCAAGCAGAAGCAGGCGCCGGCGCTGGCCAATCTGGAATTGGCGCTTGACGAGATGGTCACCGGCCAGGGCGGCGTGCGGCCCCACTGGCAGACCCTGCTCAGCGCCATCAATTCGCTGCCCGGCAACGGGCTGGCCGACCGCACCGAGAATGCACGCAAATTGCTGGCCGAGGACGGCGCGCTGTTCAACGCCTATGCCGATCCGCGGGGGCATGGCCAGCATTGGCAGTTCGACCTGCTGCCGGTCATCGTCACCGCCGAGGAGTGGGATGTCGTCGAAGAGGGCTTGCAGCAGCGCGTCCGGCTGCTCAACGCCATCCTTGCCGACATCTATGGCCGCCAGCGCCTGTTGCACGAGGGCCTGCTGCCGGCGGCGCTCATTTTCGCCAATCCGCATTTCCTGCGGCCCGCTCGCGATCCCGACATGCCGCCCCCGTCGCTGCTGCAATGCTATGCCGCCGATCTGGTGCGGCTGCCCGATGGCGGCTGGCGCGTGCTGTCCGATCGCACCGAACTGGCGGCCGGCGTCGGCTATGCGCTGGAGAACCGGCGTGTGCTGGCGCGCACCATGCCGGAGATCTTCCGCAGCCAGCCGGTGACGCCGCTGCGCCCGTTCTTCGATCTGTGGCAGAACGCGCTGGCCAACCTCGCCTCGCCCACCCGCGCCAGCCCGCATATGGCGCTGCTGACGCCGGGGCCCGAGCACGACGCCTATTTCGAGCACGTCTATCTCGCCCGCGCGCTCGCGCTGACACCGGTCGAAGGCGCCGATCTCGCCGCGCGCGACGGGCGGGTGGCGCTGAAGACGCTGGACGGGCTCAAACCGATCGACGTGCTGCTGCGGCGGGTCGAAAGCGGGCTGTGCGATCCGCTGGAATTGAACTCGGCCTCGACCGACGGCGTCGTCGGCATGCTGCAGGTGGCGCGCAGCGGACAATTGGTGCTGGCCAACGGCATCGGCAGCGGCGTGCTGGAAACGCCGGCGCTGGCGCCCTTCATGCCGGCGCTCTGCCGCCATTTCTTCGGCGAGGAGCTGAAACTGCCCTTCGTGCCGACCTTGTGGTGCGGCCAGGCGGCGGCGCTGGAAGAGGTGATCGGCGATTTCGACGAATTCGCCATCCGCCGCTGCTTTGTTCGCCGCGAGGAGCCGATCCTGCCGACGACACTCGACGAGACCGCGCGCCGGGCCCTGATCGAAAAGATCCGCCGCCATCCGGCTTCCTATATCGCCCAGCGCCTGGTGGCGCCATCGCTGGCGCCGACCTGGAGCAATTCCGGCCTGACGCCGCATCCCGTCATCGTGCGCGGCTTTCTGGTGCGCGATGGCGAGGATTATCGCGCCATGCCGGGCGGCCATGCGCGCGTGCCGACGACGCACGCCGAATTCTTCCGCGCGCCGCTGCAGCATCATGGCATCGGCAAGGACGTCTGGGTGTTGAGCGCGGAAGATACGCGCATTGCCGGCGCCATCGTCGCCGCGCCGCAGCGGCTGGCGCCCGATCGCACCGGCGCCGTGCTGCCCAGCCGCGCCGCCGACAACCTGTTCTGGCTCGGCCGCTATGTCGAGCGGCTGGACAACGGCGCCCGCCTGCTGCGGGCGGCGCTGTGGCGGCTGGCCACCGGCAGTCTTGGCCCGCGCGACATGGCGGAGCTGCGCGCGCTGGCGCATTCGCTGGAAAGCTTCAGCCTGATCGACGCCACGGCTGCCCAGGCGCCACCCGATTCGCGCGTGCTGGCGCAGGCGCTGACCCAGGCCGCCGCGCCCGATCAGCCGCTGCACGACACCTTCCATGCCATTCAAAAACTGGCAGCCTCGGTGCGTGATCGGCTTTCGGGCGACATGTGGCACGCGATCAACCAGATGCTGGGCGACGCCCGCCGCCGCCTGGCACATGGCTTCGGCGATATCGACCGGTTGATTGCCGCGCTCGACGAGTTGATCCGTTTTGCCGCCACCTTCGCAGGACTTTCTTCCGAGAACATGACACGCGGCGCCGGCTGGCGCTTTCTCGATATCGGCCGGCGCATCGAACGCGGCATCTATACCAGCCAGGGCGCGCTGGGCGCTTTCGCGCTGAAGCCGGTGGCTTGGGAGCCCGCGCTGCGGCTGGCGCTGGAACTGTGCGATTCCACCATCACCTATCGCTCGCGCTATCTTGCGGCGCTGCAGCCGGCCCCGGTGCTCGATCTGGTGCTGGCCGACGAGAGCAATCCGCGCTCGCTGGCCTTCCAGCTGCGCCGCCTGGACGATCACCTGGCGGCGCTGCCCAAGCGCACTGGCGATCTGACCGTACTGCCGGTATCGCAGATCGCCAACGATCTGAACGCGGTGGTGCGCATGTTCGATCGCGGCGATGTCATCCGCCAGAGCGAGGGCCTGCCGCTGTCCATGCTGCGCGATTTGCTGGAGGAATCGGCGCATGGGCTGCGCGCGCTCTCCAACGCCATCACGCGTGCCTATTTCACCCATGTACCGGCGGCGCAGGCGCTGGGCTCGCAACGCGCGGCGCAGGGCTATTGATGCTGTACGAGCTATCGCATCGCACCTCTTACGCCTATGCCAGCCCGGTCGATCTGGCCTGGCATTCGCTACATCTGAAGGCGCGCTCGCTGCCGTTCCAGAAGATTCATAGCGCCGAGATCGTCTCGGCGCCGCGCGCGGCGGAGCTTCGCGAAACCTTCGATCATTTCGGCAACGCCCTGACTTTCCTGTTGCTCAAGGAAACGCACGACCATTTCATCGTCGAAGTGCGCAGCCGCATCGACGTCGCCTATCCTTCGATCGGCGATCCAGCGAGCAGCCTGCCATGGGAAGAAGTGCGCGATCTTTTATGGAACGATGGCTTTCCCAGTTTCGTCGAGGCGCATGAGTTCGTGCACCGCTCGCCGTTGATCGCGGGCCATCCCGAGCTGCTGGAATACGCCCGCCCCTCGTTCGCCGCCGGCCGGCCGATCATGGAAGCGGCGATCGATCTCACCCATCGCATCAAGCGCGATTTCGCCTACGATCCCGATGCCACCGACATCTCGACGCCGCTGCTGCAGGTGCTTAAGCTGCGCCGCGGCGTGTGCCAGGATTTCGCCCATGTCCAGATCGGCTGCCTGCGCTCGCTGGGCCTGGCGGGACGCTATATCTCCGGCTACCTCCGCACCCGCCCACGGCCGGGACAGGAGGCGCTGCGCGGCGCCGATGCCAGCCATGCCTGGGTGTCGGTGTGGTGCGGCGCCCAAGCGGGCTGGATCGACGTCGATCCCACCAACGATCTGGTGGTGAGCGACCAGCACGTGCTGGTCGCCTGGGGCCGCGATTTCTCCGATGTCAGCCCCGTGCGCGGCGTCATCCTGGGGGGCGGCCACCATACCTTCGGCGTCGCCGTCGACCTCAAACCGGTCGACGCCAACAGTTAGAGCGGGCCGTTCGGCGCCACCAGGATCTTGCCGTCGCGGCCGTAGTCTTCGCTGTGCTTCAGCGCCTGGGCGATGTCCTCGATCGGATAGATCTTCTCCACTGGCACGTTGATGCGGCCATCTGCGATGCGTTGCGCCAGCAGGTCGTAAATGGCGGTGATCTGCGCACGATTACGCTTCATCAGAAAACGGCCCAACATAAAACCGGTGACGGTGACGCCGCGGAACACCAGCGCATGGGTTGGCGCGGCACTGTCCTCGCCCGCCAGCCCGCCATAGACGCAGACCGTGCCGCCATCGCACACCGCATCGACCAGCTTGCGGGTGGCCTGCCCGCCGACGCAGTCGATCGCCAGTCTGACCGGCTCGCCGTTCGCCGCCGTACGCACTCTTCCCGCCAGATCGGTGCCGTCATCGACGACGACGGCATCGCCGCCCAGGGCTTTTAGCGGCGCTACCAGTTCTCTGCGCCGCACCACGTTGACGGTGCGGATGCCGCGCTCGCGGGCCAGCCCGATCAGGATCTTGCCGACGGCCGAATTGGCGCCGTTCTGCACAATCCAGTCGCCCGGCTGCAGATCGACGATGTCCTCCAACAGCAGCAGCGCCGTTGGCGGATTGATGCGCAGCATGGCGGCCTGGGCCAAGGCAATGTCGGCCCGCACCTTGATCGCCTGGTCGGCGGGAATGCGCCGGCGCTGGGTCCAGTTCTCGCGCAGCAGGCTGATGATGCGATCGCCCGGTTTCAGATCCGACACGCCGGACCCCACCTTCACCACCCGGCCGATACTTTCGGCGCCCGGCGTCGCGGGCAGCGGCGGCTGGCTGGCATAGCGGCCGGTCATGAAGGACAGATCGGCGGGGTTGATCGGAAAGGCGAGAATTTCGAACACGATTTCGTTTGCGGCCGTCTCGCCGACATCGACCACCTCGACGCAGCGCCCCACCTGCGACGGCAGCCCGAACGCTGCGAATTGCACCTGTTTCATTTTTCCCCCGTCGCCTGCCTGACGAATGCTGCGGCGGGCGGAGCGGCTTTGGCAATCCTTAGCGCAGCAGATGGGCGGCGTGGGCGACCAGGCCAACCAGCAGCACCACGGCGATCATCGCCACCCCTTCGGTAATAGTGCGGCTCCAGGATTTGCGTTCGCGTCGGTTCATTGCCAGCCCCCGCTGCTTGTTCCGTTGCCCCATGACACCGCCCGGATCGGGCGCTGGCAGGGTGAAAAGCGGGCAAAACTGCGATTTCTGCAGGCAAGACCAACCTGTGGCGCAGGGCAGCTGGCTTGCGGTTCACAGCCGGCAAAGGTTAAGGTCCGCCCGCAATTTTCCGCGCTTTTCGGGAGTTTTCGTCATGTCCTTCCTTGCCCAGCGCCTGGGCCGCATCAAGCCCTCGCCCACCATCGCCGTCACCACGCGGGCGGCGGAGCTGAAAGCGGAAGGCCGCGACATCATCGGGCTGGGCGCGGGCGAGCCCGATTTCGATACGCCGCAGCACATCAAGGATGCGGCCCTCGCCGCCATGAAGCGCGGCGACACCAAATACACTCCGACCGCCGGCACGGTGGCGTTGCGCCAGGCCGTGTGCGCCAAGCTCAAGCGCGATCACGGGCTGGAGTACCAGCCCAACCAGGTGATCGTCGGCAATGGCGGTAAGCAGGTGATCTACAACGCCCTGATGGCGACGCTCGATCCGGGCGACGAGGTCATCATCCCCGCTCCCTATTGGGTGTCCTATCCCGACATGGTGCTGCTGGCCGAAGGCAAGCCGGTGATCGTGATCGGCGCCGCCAGCAAGGGTTTCAAGATCCAGCCGGCCGATCTCGAGAAGGCGATCACGCCGCGCACCAAGTGGATCATCATGAATTCGCCGTCCAACCCGACCGGCGCTGCCTATAGCTGGGACGAGATGAAGGCGCTGACCGACGTGCTGGTGCGCCATCCGCAGGTCTGGGTGCTGACCGACGACATGTACGAGAAGATCGTCTATGACGACTTCAAGTTCTGCACGCCGGCGCAGGTCGAGCCCAAACTGTTCGATCGCACCCTGACCATGAACGGCGTATCGAAGGCTTACTGCATGACCGGCTGGCGCATCGGCTATGCCGCCGGTCCGGCCGCCCTGATCAAGGCGATGGACACCATCCAGTCGCAGAGCACGTCGAACGCCTCGTCGATCAGCCAGGCGGCGGCGGTCGCCGGCCTGAACGGCCCGGAGGACTTCATCGCCAGCCAGAACGAAGTGTTCAAGCAACGCCGCGATCTGGTGGTGTCGATGCTGAACCAGGCCAAGGGCCTGCAATGCCCCAGGCCCGAAGGTGCGTTCTACGTTTTCCCGTCCTGCGCCGGCGTCATCGGCAAGAAGACGCCGCAAGGCAAGGTGCTGGAGACCGACACCGACTTCGTCACCTATTTGCTGGAAAGCGAAGGCGTGGCGGTGGTGCAGGGCTCGGCCTTCGGCCTGGCGCCGCATTTCCGCATCTCCTACGCCACCTCGACCGAGGCGCTGGAAGAAGCCTGCCGGCGCATCCAGCGCGCCTGCGCCGCGCTGCAGTAAGGCGATCCGACGTCGAAACGCAAAAGGGCGGCCAGGAGCCGCCCTTCTTGTTTATGGTTCGCCGGCTTCAATGAATGGCGGCGTACATGATCTTTTCTTCGGTCGCCTCAAGCGCCGAGAATTCCTCCACTACCTTGCCCTGGCGGCAGACCAGCAAACGGTCCGACAGCGCCATGACTTCCGGCAGATAGGACGAGATCACCACCACCGCCTTCCCTGAATCGGCCAGATCGTTGATCAGGCGGTGGATTTCGGTGATGGCGCCGACATCGACGCCACGCGTCGGCTCGTCGAAGATCAGCAGGTCCGGCTCCTGCACCAGCGACTTGGCGATCACCACCTTCTGCTGGTTGCCGCCGGAGAGCTCCACCGCCTTGGCGTCGCCCGAGATGGCGCGGATGTTCAGCGCCTTGATCCATTTCTCGCCGACGCTGCTGGCTTCGCGGTTCGAGACCAGCTTGCGCTTGCCGCGCAGCTTGGCCAGCAGGCCCATATAGATGTTGCGCGAGATCGACATGGTTTCGAAAAAGCCTTCGAGCTTCCGCTCTTCCGTAATATACGCGATGCCGTCGCGGATGGCGGGCGCGGGCACCAGGTAGCGCACCGGCTTGTCGTGCAGCAACACCTCGCCGCCGTGGAAGAAGTCGCGCTTGATGACGCCGGCCACCACCTTGAAGGTCTCGGTGCGGCCGGCGCCGACCAGGCCGAACACGCCGGTGATCTGGCCGGCGAACACCGACAGCGAATTGTTCTTCACCATCGACGCCATGCGCAGATTCTGCACCGACAGCACGCGCTTGCCCGCGGGACGCACCGTCGTCTTGCGCTGGCCGTACAGGGTTTGCGACAGATCGCGGCCAACCATGGCCTGCACCACCCTGGCGCGGTCGAATTTGGCCGCGTCGTCGGTGACGACGTGCTTGCCGTCGCGCAGCACGGTGATGCGGTCGGCGATGAACAGCGCCTCTTCCAGCGCGTGCGAGATGAAGATGATCGACACGCCGCGCTTCTTCAACTCGATCACCAGGTCGAAGAAATACTTCTTCTCTTCCGGCGTCAGGCTGGCGGTGGGCTCGTCGAAGATGATGACCTTGGCGTTGTGCAGCACCGCGCGGGCGATTTCGACCATCTGCTTCTTGGCCGCGCCCAGCAGGCTGACCGTGGCGGTGGGCGCCACGTCGAAGTTCAGCGACTGCAGGAACTGCTGGGCGGCGATGTAGATGCCGCGCAGGCGATTGAAGTATTTCTCCTGACCCAGAAACAGGTTCTGCGCCACCGTCATCGACGGCACCAGGCTGTTCTCCTGGAACACCATGGCGACGCCAAGCTCGCGCGCTTCGTTGGGCGTGCGCGGATTGACCGGCTTGCCCTCGATCAGCATTTCGCCCGACGTCAGTGCCACGACGCCGGCCATGATCTTGGTCAGGGTCGATTTGCCGGCGCCATTCTCGCCGACGATGGCGTGAATCTCGCCCTTGATCAGGGTAAAATCGACGTCCTCGATCGCCGGCACGCCGGCATATTTCTTGGTCGACTTGCGCAGTTCGAGAATGGCGGTACTCATGCCTGAACGCTCCGCTCGACGTCTTGCACCGAAATACGCAACAGCCGCCTGGGCCCCTTGGCCAGCATGTACAGCGCGCCGTCGATCTCGATTGCGGCTACCACGCCGTGGTTCTTGCCGTCGACGCGGCTGTGCAGCGAGTAGCGCAGCAGACCGTCCGGCGCCAAACGGACCACCAGCCCATAGGAACGCGGCGGCGCCCAGGGCTTCAAGATGCCCATGGTCTTGATGTGCGCGCCTTGCATCGGCTCGAGGAAAGTGTTGCCCGAGGTCAGCGCCGGCGACACCCAGTAGCGCGGATCGATCTCCTTCATCATGCGCGTGCGATAATCGCGTTCGCGCAAGACGAACTCGACCAGCTGCGTGCGGGTGATGAAGACGGAGAGCCAGAAGCCGCCGCCCGCAGCCGGCGTCAGGCGCGAGGGGTAGCCCGGCAGGCGGTCGACGACCGGACGGCCCTTGCCGCCGTTGCTTGTCAGCGACAACACGCGATGACGCCAGCTTTCGCTGACCCATATTTCGTTGCCAGCGGCGGCAATACCGAAGGCATATTCCAGCCCGCTGGCAATTTCGCCCGGTTCGCCGGCGGCGGGAATGGCGATGGCGCGGCCGCTGCGACCCAGCCCCATCAGATCATGAACCCATTTCTCGGGCGGGTTCTCTTTCGAGCCATCGGTGGCGTAGATCGTGCCGTCGGCGCCGACCGACAGAGCATTGATGGCAACGAACGGCTTGCCGTTTGCTGCATTCCAGCTCTGGCCATCGGCACGGCGAATCTGTTGGCCGTCCAGCGCGACGATCAGCGAGCCGTCGGCGGCGCAGGCCAGTGCCGTCACCGGACGGTCGAAGGTCGCAATCTCGACGCCCGCACCGTTCTGCCAGCGCAGCACGCGCCTGCCATCGGCGATCAGCAGCGACTTGCCGTCAGTCGCCAGATCCTCCGGGGCGTCGAAGGTCGCCAGGATTTCGGCATCCTCGATCAGGCGGTTGGGTTTCAGCGCACCGTCCATCGGCGGCACGGTGATCGCCGCCTCGCCGCGGCCCAGGAAACGGTCGGAGAAGGATTTCAGCGCCTGTATCACGACAACTTGCCCCAGCGCAGATCGTACTGCACGAAGTTGGGATCGGCGCCTTCCAGCTTGTAGCGTCCGATGCGGTTGTTGAGGATGCCGCCGAGATAGAGATAACCCTTGTGCTCGCGCATCGAGGTGATCATCGGGTGATTGACACCGCCCAGATCCCACAGCGATTCCAGCACCTCGCCCTTCTCGTTGAACTTGATGACGCAGCCGGTGTTGATGTTGGGGAACAGCCATTCGTCGACCGGCACCCGCTTGGCCATGCGCTTGCGGAAGCCCGGCATGCGCCAGGCCAGATCGAGCGCCGGGCAGCGCATGCCGACCATGGCCAGCCAGTAATGCCCGTCCGAGGAGATGTTGATATTGTCCGGATAGCCCGGAAGATTCTCCATCACCATCTCGACCTTGCCCTTCTTGGGCCCGTCGAACCAATAGCGCTTGACGCTGCAGCCGAAGGTCTCGGCGAAGAAGATCGATTGCCCGTCGCCCGCGATGCAGATGCCGTTGGGGAATTTCAGCCCGCGCACGGCGGTGTGCGTCGAGTTGGTCTTGGGGTCGTAGCAGATGATGCGCCCGTTGCCGCGCGCTTCCAGCCCGTCGACCGGCCATTCATGCATCTCGTAGCGCACGGTGGCCTCGGAGAAGAAGATGCGCCCGTCATCGGCGATATCGAGATCGTCGGCAAGGCGCAGGCGGCTGTCGTCGGTCACCGAGTTCCAGCTGCGGTTGGTCTCGTCGGTTGCCTTCTCGACCTTGCGGTCGGGCGTGATGCGATAGAGCCCCATGCCGCCGATGCAGACATAGAGATTGTCCTCGCGGTCGAATGCCATGCCCAAGGGCTGGCCGCCGATATGGGCATAGACTTCGTGCCGCTTATAGTCGGGCGGGAAGAAGCGGATGATGTCGCCATGCCGCGAGCCGGCATAGAGATTGTCGTGCCGGTCGAGGATGACGTCCTCGGGCGCCTCGATCTCGCCCAGGCCGATGGCCGAAACGTTGCGCAGCTTGTCGTTCTGCGCCCACGCCGTGCCGCTGTCGGGCGCCGTCGAAGGCAGCTCCGGCATGTCGTGATAGTTCGGCGCGACATAGACCTTGCTGATGATGCGATGCCGATTCTTCAGCCAGCGGATGTCGATTACCGCCGCCAGCAACAGGATGCCCGCCAGCACCATGCGGTTGACGCCGCCCGGCACCGACAGCGACACCAGGCTGTTGGTGATCAGCAGCACGATCAGGGTGCCGACCACCGCCTTGGTCACCGACCCGTTGCCGCCACCCAGGCTGATGCCGCCCAGAACCGCCGCCGTCAGCACCAGCACTTCCAGCCCGACGCCGATATCGCCGCCGACCGTGGCCAGGCGCGAAGCGAAGAAGACACCCCCCAGCGCCGACAGCATGCCGCTCGCCACGTAACACATCGTGATGGTGCGGCGCACGGCGATGCCCGAGTTGTAGGCCGAGCGGCGCGAGCCGCCGATAGCGGTGATGTGCCAGCCCGGCCGCAGGCGCGTCAGGAAGACATGGCCGAAGATCGCCAGCGCCACATAGACGAAGGCGACGGTTGGGATGCCGTAGAGCTCGCCGGTGCCGAGGAAATCCCATACTTTTGAATCGGGAAACCCGCCGGCAATCTGGGTCGAGTAATCGAAGATCAACAGATCGTAAACGGCGCGATAGATGATCAGCGTGATCAAGGTCGTGATAAAGGCGCGCAGACGGAAAAAGCCGACCAGGATGCCATTCACCGCGCCCAACGCCGCGCCGAAAACAAGCGTCGCCGGAACTGCGGCCGCCACCGGCCAGGCCAGCACATGCATAAGATAGAGCGCGAAGAAATTGGTCAGCGCGAACATCGATCCCACGGAGAGATCGATACCGCCCACGATCATCACCAGCGCCATGCCGAAAACGATGAAGCCGATCTCGCTGGCCTGGCGGGCGGTGTCGGCCAGAATGGCGGGGGCGAAGAAGCCGTCCAGCAACCGGCTGAGCACGAAACCGACGATTAGCAACACGATCACCGGGACGCCGGTTTCGGTCCAGCGCTTGGACAGGATTTCGCCGAGCAGATGGTCGGGCCAGTACTTGTAACGCAGCCGCGTAAGAGTGTCGCTCATCTGCTGTCTCACTCGTCGAACACTGTAGGGAAGATGGTTGGGCCGGCTCAGCGGAGCCGGCCCATGATTTCCAGAACGTGACGCCTAGGTCTTGTTCAGCGTCCAGCAGGTGCCGGGCTTGCCGGCGTTTTCCTTGGTGATCGGAATCAGCGTCGTATAGATCGAAGTCTGCGCATCGCCCGGCTTGACCTTCGACTGCAGCAGGAACTTGATCATCGCCGCCATGGTCGAAGCCTGGGTCGGCACGTCGTAACTGATGTCATAGTCGAACGAGCCGTTCAGCACCTGATCGCAGGCGCCCTTCTGCTCGCCGCCGCCCGACGTCGCCAGGAACACCTTGCCCTGCAGGCCGGCTTCCTTGATCGCCGCCGCCGTGCCGATATCCATGCCGTCCCAGAAGCCGACGATGCCGCACAGATCGGGGTGCTGCTTGAGCACTGTCTGCGCGATGCCCTTGGCCTTGGCGGCATCCCAGTCGGCCGCCTGGCTCGATACGACCTTCACATCCGGGTTCTTCGCCAGAACGTTCTCGACGCCCTTCAGCGTGTAAGCGGACGCCGCAGCCGAGAGCTGGCCCTGCATGATGGCGATCTTGTTCGACTTGCCCTTGCAGGCATTGACCACCGCCGTGCTGACCTTCTCGCCGATCTCGATCCAGTCGGCGCCGACATAGGCCGCCGTCGGAAAGCTCGAACGCATGTTGATCTGGATGACGTGAATGCCATCCTTCTCGGCGCGCTGCAGCAGACGGGCATAGGTCTGCACGTCCGGGTTATGGATGATCATGACGTCGGGCTTTTCCGAGATCAGCGTCGTCACGGCCTGGGCGCCGGCATTGGTGCTCCAGTTCGGATCGCGCACCACGACCTTGACGCCCAGCGGATCCAGCTCCTTCTTCAAGCCCTGGAGCCAGCCCTGCGCCAGGTCGAAGCCCATCGCAACCGGCACATAGGCGACGGTCTTGCCCTCAAGGGTCTTCAGGTAACCGGCGCGGAATGGCTCGTCGAGGCCCTTGCCTTGCGCCAGGGCGGCTTGCGAGAAGCCCACGATGCCGGCGGCCATGGCCATGCCGGCCACTGTCCGCGTTACTACATTGCGTGTCTTGCTTGGCATGTTCTGTTTCCTCCGATGATTTGACTGCTTCGTTACGCGACTGAAATCAGATGTCTCCCTGCTGCGCCGTTTCCTCATTGCGGGGATTGAGGAAGGAATCGGCCAGGATGGCGACCAGCAGCACCACGCCCTTGACCAGATTCTGCGCCGAGTACGAGAAGTCGAGGATCGTCATGCCGTTCAGCATGGTACCGATCAGCAAGGTGCCGATGATGACGTTGGGCACGCCGCCGCGGCCGCCCGACAGGCCGATGCCGCCCAGCACCACCACGAGGATGACGTCATAGATCATGGTTGAATTGAAGACGCGAGTCGGCATCGAGTTGATCGAAGCCGCCATCACGAAGCCGGCGAAAGCCGCGATCAGCGCCGCGAGCACGTATTGCAGCAAAATGATCGGCCGGGTCGGGATGCCGGTGGTGCGCGCACCGAACGGATTGTCGCCCAAGGCGTAGATATAGGCGCCGATCCGCGTTTGCCGCAGAAACAGCGCGACGATCGCCGCCGCAATGCCAAACATCACCACGGGCATCGGCACACCCAGTATGCCACCGCGACCGAACCAGCCCAGCCCGTCGAGCGCCGCCGGCCACTGCACCACGTCGAGTTGGAAGAAGGCGACCTGTCCCAGACCGGCCAGAAACAGACCTGAGGCCAGCGTCGTAAAGAGCGATGGAACTTCGGCATAGGCGACCAGCCAGCCATTGACCAGGCCGAATACGATCACCAGGGCGAATGCAGCAACGACGGAAATCGTCGGGCCATAGCCGTTTTGCACCATTTGCAAAACAAGACCGGGCGGCACGGCGAGGGCGGCGATCATCGAAATATCGATGCCGCGGCTGATCACCACCAATGCCATGCCAAGCCCGAGAATGCCGAGGAAGGCCACGTTTTGCAGCAGCGCCAGCATGTTGGGCGCACTGAAAAAGCCCGGAAGGAACAGCGCGAAGATGGCGAACAGGACTACGAAAATGGCGAAGACAATCGCCTGCTGCGTCACGCGCTGTTTTCTCACGCGTTTTACTCCTCACCCGAAAGCCAGCTCCGCTTTTGCCAAGAAGTTTTTCAGCCGGGAGCTTTATGTGCATTGCGGTGGAAGCGATTGGGCGGCCGCAACGGTAATATTAGAGACCTGCGGCAAGAAGCGATCAAGGGAATTGAATCGATGTGATATTTCCGGCCCGCAGTGCAGAACGTCGCCACCGCTGTTGACGCGCTCAACGGAGAGTGAAAGCATTTCCCCGTACGAAACACCCGGCGCCGGTTTCCGAGTCTGGTGTAAAGCGTCACGCCGGCTCCGGACTCATCTGCGGATGCACGCATCCGCCATAGGGAGGCGCGGCCATGACCAATCCAGCGAACGCAAGTGGAACCAAAACCGGCAGGGGACCCCGCGCGGTGGCGCTGTGCGGCCCCTATCTCAGCGGCAAGACCAGTTTGATGGAAAGCCTGCTGTTCGCCGCCTCCGCCCTGCCCCGCAAGGGCAGCGTCCGCGAGAAGAACCTGACCGGCGACGGCAGCCCCGAATCGCGCGCCCGCCAGATGACCATCGACGTCAACGTCGCCCAGGCGGAGTGGATGGGCGAGACCTTCCATTTTCTCGATTGTCCCGGCTCGATCGAATTCCAGCATGAGACCGCCTGCACTCTGATGGCCGCCGACGCCGCAATCGTGGTGTGCGAACCCGATCCGGCGCGCGTCATCGGACTGGCGCCGCTGCTGCGGTTCCTGGAAGAGCGCCACATCCCGCATCTGATCTTCGTCAACAAGATGGAGAATTCCTCGGCCCGCGTGCGTGATCTGCTGGCGGCACTGCAGACCGTGTCCAACCGCAAGCTGATCCTGCGCCAGGTGCCGATGCGCAAGGCGGCCAAGGACGGTGTCGAGGAAATCACCGGCTATGTCGATCTGGTGAGCGAGCGGGCCTATCGCTACATGCCGGGCCGCCCGTCGGATCTGATCGAGATGCCGCAGGAGATGCTGCCGCGCGAAAGCGAGGCGCGTCGTGAGATGCTGGAGGCGCTGGCCGATTACGACGACCGGCTGCTGGAGCAGCTGCTCGACGACGTGGCGCCGGAGAAGAGCACCATCTATCGCGACCTGCGCGAGGAATTCGGCAAGGAGCAGATCGTGCCGGTGCTGCTGGGCAGCGCCGAACGCGATCACGGCATCCAGCGCCTGTGGAAAGCCTTGCGCCATGACGTTCCAAGCGTCACGGAGACCGCAAAGCGACGCGGCCTGGCGGGCGGCGGCACGGTGATCGAAGTGTTCAAGACCCTGCACCAGCCGCATACCGGGAAAATGTCGCTGGCCCGCGTCTGGCAAGGGAACGTCACCGAAGGCAAATCGGTGGGCAGCCAGCGCATCGGCGCGCTCTATCGCCTGCAAGGCAGCAGCCAAAGCAAGCTGCCGCAGGCCGAAGCCGGCGCCATTGTCGGCCTGGCCAAGCTCGATACGCTGGCCAGCGGGCAGGTTCTCGGCGACGAGACCATAGGTGACGTACGGCAGGACTGGCCGACGCCGCCAACGCCGGTGTTTTCGCTCACCATCACGCCCAGGAACCGCACCGACGACGTGAAGCTTTCGGCGGCGCTGCACAAGCTGCGCGAGGAGGATGCCGGGCTGCTGGTCGAGCATCGCCCCGAGTCCTCGGAACTGGTGCTGTCCGGCCAGGGCGAAATCCATCTGCAAGTGGCGATCGAGCGACTGGGCAACCGCTACAATGTGCCGGTCTCCAATGTCCTGCCCAAGGTCGCCTATCGCGAAACCATCCGCCGCGGCGCCAGACAGCATGGCCGGCACAAGCGGCAGACCGGCGGCCACGGCCAGTTCGGCGACGTGCATATCGACATCCAGCCGCTGCAACGCGGGGCGGGCATCCAGTTCAACGAAACCATCGTCGGCGGCTCGGTGCCACGCCAGTACATTCCTGGTGTCGAAGCCGGGGTGCGCGACTACATGAAACAGGGACCGCTGGGCTTCCCGGTGGTCGACGTGTCGGTGACCCTGACCGATGGCTCCTATCACAACGTCGATAGCTCGGAGCAGGCCTTCCGCCAGGCCGCGCGCATTGCCTTGAGCGAGGCCATGCCCAAATGCGAGCCGGTGCTGCTGGAGCCGATCCTGAAGGTGACGTTCCAGATCCCCAACGAAGCCACCGCCAAGGTGCAACGCCTGATCTCGACGCGGCGCGGCCAGATCCTGGGCTTCGACGCCCGATCCGGCTGGCGCGGCTGGGACGAGGTTTCGGCCCTGATCCCGGAATCGGAAATGGCCGGGCTGATCGTGGAGATCCGCTCGCTCAGCTTCGGTGTCGGCACCTATCGCGCCGAGTTCGACCATCTGCAGGAATTGGGCGGCAAGCTGGCCGACCGGGCGCGGCAGCAGGCGACCGCGGCCGCCTGATTGGGCGTGCATTTGGGTGCTTCCGGGGTTTGCGCTAAACTGGCGCAACCTCTGGAGGACGCTATGGCTGCCAGTTTCTTCGAACGTCAGCTTGCAATGTATGCCAGCTACCACCGCGACGCGCGTAACCGCGCCACGCACTTCATCGGCATCCCGTTGATCATCTTCTCGCTGTTCATCCCACTGGGCTGGCTGCGCTTCGACGTGGCGGGCTATGGTGTCAGCGCCGGATTGCTGGTCGGACTTGCCGTTATAATTCTATGGATCTCGCTTGAATGGGTGTTGGGCCTGACGCTCATCATCGCCCTGGTGCCGATGTGGTATGTCGGCGAATGGGTCGCCACCCGCACCAGCGAGACCACCGGCTGGATCGTGTTTGCCGCGACCTTCGGCGGCGGCTGGGTGTTCCAGTTGATAGGCCACGTCTTCGAAGGCAAGCGCCCGGCTTTGGTCAGCAATCTCTTCCAGGCGCTGATTGCGCCAATGTTCCTGATGCTCGAATTGCTGGTCTGGCTTGGCATTCGCCGCGACGACCCGGTCGCGGGCGACGCCGCGCATTGAGGTCACGCCAAGTTGACTTGCCGCGAGCGCATTGGCGGCATAGATCGAGAATGGAAGGCTGGAGGGTGGCTGAATGTTGATCAAGCGTAAGCGTAGCTGGGAATTGCCGGAATCCGCGGCGACGCCGGAATCGGCCTATCTCAACCGGCGTCAGCTGATGAAGGGCGCGGCCGGCGGCACCATCCTGGCCGCCTCGAGCCTGGCCGCCTCGAGCCTGATCGCCAACCCCCTGCTGGCGCAGGAGGCCGATCCCTCGGCCAAGCTCTACCCGCTCAAGCGCAACGACGCCTACAAGCTCGACCGGCCGGTCACCCAGGAGCGGCTGGCCACGACCTACAACAATTTCTACGAGTACGGCACCGACAAGTCGATCGTCAGCGACGCCAGGAAGCTGCAGATCCGTCCGTGGATGGTGAAGATCGACGGCATGGTCGAAAAGGAAATGGAGATCGGCATCGACGATCTGCTGGTCAGGATGCCGCTGGAGGAACGCCTCTATCGCCATCGCTGCGTCGAGACCTGGTCGATGGCGGTGCCGTGGAGCGGCTTCGCGCTGAAGTCGCTGGTCGAGATGGCCAAGCCGCAAAGCGGCGCCAAATACCTGCAGATGCAGACCTTCAAGGACGCCCGCATGGCGCCCGGCCAGCGCGATTTTCTCTATCCCTGGCCCTATACCGAAGGCCTGACCATGGCAGAGGCCAACCACGACCTGGCCTTCATCGCCACCGGCATCTACGGCAAGCCGATGCCGAAGCAGAATGGCGCGCCGCTGCGCCTGGCCGTGCCGTGGAAATACGGCTTCAAATCGGTGAAGTCGATCGTGCGCTTCACCTTCACCGACAAGCGGCCGAAATCGTTCTGGGAAGGGCTGCAGGCTTCGGAATACGGCTTCTGGGCCAATGTGAACCCGCAAGTGGCCCATCCGCGCTGGAGCCAGGCGACGGAGAAGCCCTTGGGCAGCGACGAGCGCGTGCCGACCCTGCTCTATAACGGTTATGCCGAGCAGGTGGCCGATCTCTACAAGGACCTCAAGGGCGAACGCCTCTTCATGTGATCCTCTGATCAACCACAGAGGCACAGAGGGAATGTCTCTGTGCCTCCGTGTCTCTGTGGTTAGTCGGCCGGTCGACCAAGGCGCCGGGCTTCGCTAGCATTCCTCCCAGTTTATTGGGAGCAGCATCATGCAATTGCAGGGCATCAAAGTCGTCGAATTCGGCGCCAATCTGGCCGGCCCGTTCTGCGGCCAGATCCTGTCCGATCTCGGCGCCGAGGTGATCAAGATCGAGCGGCCGTCGGGCGACGATTGCCGATTGTGGGGGCCGCCCTTCATCGACGACTCGTCGGTCAATTTCGTCGCCATCAATCGTGGCAAGAAATCGGTGGTGGTCGATCTCGACAACGAGGCCGAACGCCAGGGCCTGATCCGGCTGATCGGCGAAGCCGACATCTACCTGCACAACATGCGCGCCGGCGTGATGGAGAAATTCGGCATCGACGGCAAGGCGATGCTGGCGCGTTTTCCCAGGCTGATCTACGCCGACGTCTCCGCCTTCGGCCATGTCGGACCGATGGCGCGCAAGCCGGGCTACGAGCCGCTGCTGCAGGCCTTCTCCGGACTGATCAGCGTCAACGGCGATCCGTCGGGACCGGCCGCGCGCATTGGCGCTTCTGTGATCGACTACGGCACCGGCATGTGGACCACGATCGGCATTCTGGCGGCGCTGGTGAGCCGGGCGCAGACCGGCAAGGGTTGCGTGATCAACACTTCGCTGTTCGAGACGGCGCTGATGTGGATGAGCACCCATGTCGCCGCCTACACCGCGACCGGCAAGCTGCCGCAGCGCCAGGGTACCGGTCATCCGCAACTAACCCCCTATCAGGCCTTCGACACCGCCAACGGTCCGCTGATGGTCACGCCGGGCAACGACCGGCTGTGGACGCGCTTTTGCGAAGTGCTGGGCAAGCCCGAATGGCCAGCCGATCCGCGCTTCGTCGACAACAAGGCGCGCGCGGCGCACCGCCCGCTGCTGCTCGGCATGATCCAGGAGATCATGAAAGGCGATACCAAGGAGAATTGGGCCGCCAAGCTCGATGCCGCCGGCGTCCCGGGCGGGCCGATCAATCGGGTGGACGAGGTGCTGGCGGCAGAGCAAACGCAGGCGCTGGGCATTCTCGACCGCTCGGTCGACGGCAAAATCGCCTTCACCCACACGCCGGTGTCGTTCGACGGCAAGCGCGCCGCCAGCCACGGAAAGGCCCCGCGCGTTGGCCAGCAGACCAGGGATATTCTGTCTGTCGCCACGCCGGGCCGCGCGGCCGAATAAGCCAAAAAAAACCCCTAAGCCGAAAGGCTTAGGGGCAAGTCAAACAGGGAGGCTTCACGTCTGGGAGACGTAGGATCGAGAGATCCTTGGCCCTGATAAATATCAAGGCCCCGAGTTCCGGCGTGGCGCAGTGCTGCGCCGCAACAGGAACCTGTTTGATAAATAGTCCTTTGGGCCTTGTTTACTATCAGATTTTAGGCATCACAGGCATGCGCTCGACTCATGTCTATGTCAAAAAATCAGAACGCCGTTTCCGCCACCTTTTTCAGCAGGAAATCCCGGAATACCGCGACGCGCTTGGAGTGCCGCAGCTCTTCGGGATAGGTGAAATAGACGTCGATGGTGCGCTCCGGCACTTGCGGCAGCACGCGCACCAGCCGGGTCGATTCGCGCGCCAGGTAATCGGGGATCGAGGCAATCCCCAGGCCGCTCTCGCAAGCACGGAACATGCCGTAGATGTTGTTCACCCGCAGAACGATGTGGCGGTCGATATCGACGCTGTCATCCAGCCCTTCGCGCATCAGCCAGTTCATGTCGTCGACCGGCGCGCGGGCATCCTCGCCGAAGATGATCAGATGGTGCTTGTCGAGATCGGCCACGGTTTCCGGTTTGCCGGAACGGGCGATGTATTCCTGCGAGGCGTAGACGTGGCTGTGCACCTGCATCAGGTGGCGCTGCACCAGGCCGGGCTGGCGCGGCATGGCGAAGCGGATCGCCACATCGGCCTCGCGCATGCCGAGATCGAGCTCCTGATCCGACAGCAGCAGGCCGACTTCGATATCGGGATAGAGCTTGATGAATTCATGGATCTGCGGCGTCAGCCACAGCGAACCCAAGCCGACCGTGGTGGTGACTTTCAGCCGGCCGCTGGGCTGGTCCTGGCTGGCCTTGAGCAGGGTCTCGGTCATCGAGACTTTGCCCGCCATCTCGCGCACGGTGCGATAGAGCAGTTCGCCCTGTTCGGTCAGGATCAATCCGCGCGCATGGCGATGGAACAGCATGACGCCCAGCTGCTCCTCCAGCGCGCCGATCTGGCGGCTGATGGCCGATTGCGACAGTTTCAGCGTCTGCCCGGCATGGGTGAAACTGCCGGCATCGGCGACGGCGTGGAATATGCGCAGCTTGTCCCAGTCCATGGCCTGCCCCGTTTCTCCCCGTTAGCCCGTCCTATTGCGCCGCCTGGCGGGCGGCGAATTCCTGCGCCGCCAGGAAACGCTCGGCATCGAGCGCGGCCATGCAGCCGGTGCCCGCCGCCGTCACGGCCTGGCGATAGATCTTGTCCTGCACGTCGCCGCAGGCGAAGACGCCCGGAATATCGGTGTTCACCGTGCCCGGCTCGACGATGAGATAGCCGCCCGCATCCATGCGCAGCTTGCCGCGGAACAGTTCGGTGTTGGGCGTATGGCCGATGGCGACGAACACGCCGTCGGTTTTCACCGTCTTGATCTCGCCGCTGTTGACATCGCGCAAGCGCACGCCGGTGACCACCGGCGGCGGGCCTTCGCCCACGACCTCCTCGACGACGCTGTTCCAGATCACGCTGATCTTGGGATTGGCGAACAGGCGGCCCTGCAGGATCTTCTCCGCCCGCAGATGATCGCGGCGATGGATCAACGTCACCTTGCTGGCATGGTTGGTGAGATAGAGCGCTTCCTCGACCGCGGTGTTGCCGCCACCCACCACCACGACTTCCTTGCCGCGATAGAAGAAGCCATCGCAGGTGGCGCAGGCCGACACGCCGCCGGCACGATAGGTCTCCTCCGACGGCAGCCCCAGCCAGCGGGCGGAAGCGCCGGTGCTGATGATGACCGTTTCCGCCACATAGCGGTCGCCGCTGTCACCGGTCGCCACGAACGGCCGGCGGCTGAGATCGACATCGGTGATCACGTCCATGATCACCTGGGCGCCGACATGCTCGGCCTGCTTTTGCATCTGCTCCATCAGCCACGGGCCTTGGATCACCGATTCGAAGCCGGGATAGTTCTCGACATCAGTGGTGATGGTGAGCTGGCCGCCCGGCTGGATGCCCTGCACCACAATGGGCTTCAGGCTGGCGCGCGCGGCATAGATGGCAGCCGAATAGCCGGCCGGGCCGGAGCCAATGATCAGAGCCTTGGTGTGATGCGTCTGGGACATAGCCGCCCCTCCCGAATGAGGGGAGTAACATAGGTTCCGTGCAAGATCGCTGCAAGCATGCGTAAAAATCAGGGCTTGTGGACCATTTTAACCGCTAATTTCGCCTTTTGACGCAATTTTATTGCTCAATAAGTTCGGTTCTGGCATAGAACGGCCGACAAATGGAGTGCCGTGCATGAGCCGTGTGAAGCTGGATCGCATCGACCGCCGCATCTTGAGCGACCTGCAGGAACACGGGCGCATGACCAATGTCGAGCTGGCCAAGCGCGCCGGCATCTCCGCTCCACCCTGCCTGCGTCGCGTGCGCGCGTTGGAGAAGTCGGGCTTCATCCGCGGCTACCATGCCGATCTCAACGCCGAGCAGCTTGGCTACACCGTCACCGTCTTCGCCCTGGTGGGGCTGACCAGCCAGGCCGAAGCCGATCTGAAGGGCTTCGAGGCGCTGGTCGGTTCCTGGCCGCAGGTGCGCGAGTGCCACATGCTGGCCGGCGAAAGCGATTTCATGCTGAAGATCGTCGCCGAGGATTGGGACTCCTACCAGAAATTCCTCACCACCAAACTCACCGCCGCGCCCAATGTCAGCCACGTGAAATCGTCGCTGGGCATTCGCACGTCGAAGTATCAGCCCGGCGTGCCAGTGCAGGTGGAGTAACGCGCAGGCGATATTGTCCCATAAGCAAAAGGCCGGATCGCTCCGGCCTTTGTCGATTCCGCGCTCTCATATTGAACTATTTGAACTTCACGCCCACGACTTCGTAGGATTTCGGGCCGCTGGGGGTCTGCACTTCGAACATGTCGCCCGCCGTCTTGCCGATCATGGCGCGCCCGGTCGGCGAGGTGATCGAGATCAACCCCTTGCTGAGATCGGCCTCGTGGGCGCCGACGATCTTGTAGGTCACCTTCTCTTCGGTGTCCTCGTCAACCAGCTTGACCGTGGCGCCGAACTTCACCGTCTTGCCCGAGAGCTTGGAGACGTCGATCACGTCAGCGCGCGAGAGCACGTCCTCGAGCTCCATCAGGCGGCCCTCGATGAAGCTCTGGCGCTCGCGCGCGGCGTGGTATTCGGCGTTTTCCGACAGGTCGCCGTGCGAACGCGCCTCGGAAATGGCCTTGATGACCGCCGGACGCTCGACAGATTTCAGCCGCTTGTGCTCTTCCTCGAGCGTGCGGAAGCCATCCGGAGTCATGGGAATTTTGTCCAGCGCCACGCTGCCAACTCCTCGAAAAATCGGGAAACTACAAAAGCCTAGCATCTCCCGGCCGGCCCGCAAGCCGGCTGGTTGTCCCCAGCCAAAGGATCAGGGTTTTTTAGAACGATGCGTTAAAATAGGACTGCAAGGGCGCGGCATCAAGGGTGCCCTGCCGCATTGCCGCAATCCCCTCCACCGCCGCCCGGGCGCCAGCCACGGTGGTGTAATAGGGAATCTTGTTCATCAGCGCCGTGCGCCGCAGGGTAAAGCTGTCGGCGATCGACTGCGCGCCCTCGGCGGTGTTGAACACCAGCTGGATGCCGCCATCCTTCATCAGATCGACGATATGCGGGCGGCCTTCCAGCACCTTGTTGACCAAGGTCACTTCAAGACCCGCCTGGCGCAGGAAGCCCGCCGTGCCGCGGGTAGCGACCAGGCTGAAGCCCATTTCCTGCAGCCGTTTGGCCGGTCCCACGATATTGCGCTTGTCGCCATCGCGCACCGAGACGAACACGGCGCCCGAGATCGGCACCTTGGTGCCGCCGCCGATCTGCGACTTGGCGAAGGCGCGGCCGAAGGTGGTGTCGATGCCCATGACCTCGCCGGTCGAACGCATCTCGGGCCCCAGGATGATGTCGACGCCGGGGAAGCGGGCGAAGGGGAACACCGCTTCCTTGACGGCAATATGCTTGCCGTTCTGGCGCACGATCTTGAGATCCTTCAGCTTCTCGCCCGCCATCAAACGCGAGGCCAGCTTGGCGATGGCGATGCCGGTCGCCTTGGCGACGAATGGCACGGTACGCGAGGCGCGCGGATTGACCTCGAGGATATAGACGTCCTTGTTGTCCTTGACCGCGAACTGCACGTTCATCAACCCGACCACGTGCAGCGCCTGGGCCAGCAATACGGTCTGGCGCTCGATATCGGCGATCACTGCGGCCGACAGCGAATGCGGCGGCAGGCAGCAGGCCGAATCGCCCGAATGCACGCCCGCTTCCTCGATATGCTCCATGATGCCGGCGACGAAGACCTCGCCATCGGCATCGGCCAGCGCATCGACATCGACTTCGATGGCGTCGTTCAAATAGGAATCGATCAGCACCGGATTGCTGCCGGAGACTTTCACGGCATCGCGCGTGTAGCGCTCGAGCCCGGCGCGGTCATGGACGATCTGCATCGCACGTCCGCCCAGCACATAGGACGGACGGATCACCACCGGATAGCCGATGCGTTCGGCGACCGCGATGGCTTCGTCCTGTGACGTGGCCGTGCCGTTATTGGGCTGGCGCAGTTTCAGCTCATGCAGCAGCGCCTGGAAGCGCTTGCGGTCTTCGGCCAGATCGATGGCATCGGGCGAGGTGCCGAGAATGGGAATGCCGGCGCGCTCCAAAGCGTCCGCCAGCTTTAACGGCGTCTGGCCGCCGAACTGAACGATCAGCCCCAGCAGCTGGCCCTTTTTCTGCTCCTTGCGCACCAGTTCGACCACGTCCTCGGCCGTCAGCGGCTCGAAATAAAGACGATCCGAGGTGTCGTAATCGGTCGACACGGTTTCGGGATTGCAGTTGACCATGATGGTCTCGAAACCCGCCTCGCGGAGGGCGTAGACGGCATGGACGCAGCAATAGTCGAATTCGATGCCCTGGCCGATGCGATTGGGACCGCCGCCCAGGATGATGATCTTCTTGCGCTCGCTGACATCGGCCTCGCAATCGGGCTCGTTGACGCCGTCGCCCTCGTAAGCCGAATAGAGATAGGGCGTGCGCGAGGCGAATTCGGCGGCGCAGGTATCGATGCGCTTGTAGACCGGCCGCACGTTCAGCCGATGGCGGGTGGCGGTAACGTCGGCTTCCGACTTGTCGGTCAATTCGCCCAGCCGCGCATCGGAGAAGCCGCGCTTCTTCAAGTTCAGCAGCTCCAGCCGCTCCTGCGGCAGACCGCTTTGGCGCAGCCTGTCCTCGATCTGCACCAGCTCGCGGATCTGGCGCAGGAACCACGGCTCGTAGCGGCAGGCCGCCTGCACCTCTTCCACCGTCAGCCCATGACGGAAGGCCTGGGCGATGACCAGCAACCGGTCCGGCGTCGGCCGCGCCAGGGCGCCGATCAGCGCATCCTTGTCGGGCGCATCCTTGATCTCGACTTCATTCAGGCCGGTCAGACCGGTCTCCATCGAGCGCAGCGCCTTCTGCAGCGATTCCTGGAACGAGCGGCCGATCGCCATCGCCTCGCCTACCGACTTCATCGAGGTGGTGAGCAGCGCCTCGGCGCCGGGGAATTTCTCGAAGGCGAAACGGGGGATCTTGGTGACGACGTAATCGATGGTCGGCTCGAACGAAGCCGGTGTGACGCCGGTGATATCGTTGTCCAGTTCGTCCAGCGTGTAGCCCACGGCCAGGCGTGCGGCGACCTTGGCGATCGGGAAGCCGGTGGCTTTCGAGGCCAGCGCCGAGGAGCGCGAGACGCGCGGGTTCATCTCGATCACGACCATGCGGCCGTTATCCGGATTGACGGCGAACTGCACGTTCGAGCCGCCGGTATCGACCCCGATCTCGCGCAGCACCGCGATCGAGGCGTTGCGCATGATCTGGTATTCTTTGTCCGTCAAGGTCAGCGCCGGCGCCACCGTCACCGAATCGCCGGTATGGATGCCCATCGGATCGACGTTCTCAATCGAGCAGATGATGATGCAGTTGTCGGCGCGATCGCGCACGACCTCCATCTCGTATTCCTTCCACCCCAGCACCGATTCCTCGACCAGCACTTCGGTGGTCGGCGAGGCTTCGAGACCGCCCGCGACAATCTCGAGATATTCGTCGCGGTTGTAGGCGATGCCGCCGCCAGTGCCACCCAGCGTAAACGAGGGACGAATGATTGCCGGCAGTCCGACCTTGTCGAGCGCGGCACGCGCCTCTTCGATGCTGTGCACGACTTCCGATTTGGGGCTTTCCAGCCCGATCTTGGTCATGGCGTTGCGGAATTTCAGCCGGTCCTCGGCCTTGTCGATGGCTTCGGCATCGGCGCCGATCAGCTCGACGCCGAGCTTCGCCAGCCGCCCGTCGCGCACCAGCGCCATCGCCGTATTCAACGCCGTCTGCCCACCCATGGTCGGCAGCAACGCGTCGGGTTTTTCCTTCTCGATGATGCGCGCCACCATGTCGGGCGTGATCGGCTCGACATAGGTCGCATGCGCCAGCCCCGGATCGGTCATGATCGTGGCCGGGTTGGAGTTCACCAGAATGATCCGGTAGCCCTCTTCCTTCAGCGCCTGGCACGCCTGCACGCCCGAATAGTCGAATTCGCACGCCTGCCCGATAACGATCGGCCCGGCGCCGATGATCATGATGGATTTGATGTCGGTCCGCTTGGGCATTGGCCGATCAGCCTTTCTTCTTGTTCTTCTCGATCATCTCGACGAAGCGGTCGAAGAGATAATGGCTGTCTTCGGGGCCGGGGGAGGCTTCGGGGTGGTACTGGACCGAGAACACCGGCTTGTCGGTCATGCGCAGGCCCTCGTTGCAGCCGTCGAACAGCGAGACATGCGTGACCTCGACATTCTTGGGCAATGTCTCGGGCAGCACGCAAAAGCCGTGATTTTGGCTGGTGATCTCGACCTTGCCGGTGGTCAGGTCCTTGACCGGATGATTGGCGCCGCGATGGCCCCTGTCCATCTTCTCCGTCTTGCCGCCCAAGGCCAGCGCCAGCATCTGATGGCCGAGGCAGATGCCGAAGGTCGGCATGCCGCTATCGACCACCTGCTTGATCACCGGCACCGCGTATTCGCCAGTCGCCGCCGGATCGCCCGGGCCGTTGGCGAGGAACACGCCATCGGGCTTATGCCTCATGATGTCGTCGAAGCTGGCATTGGCCGGCACCACGGTGACCTTGCAGCCGGCCGAGGCCAGGCAGCGCAGGATGTTGCGCTTGGCGCCGAAATCCATTGCCACGACATGATGCTTGGGCTTGTCGAGCTTGCCGTAGCCCTTGCCCAGCTCCCACTGCGTCTCGTCCCAGCCATAGGTCTGGCGCGTGGAAACTTCCTTGGCCAGATCCATGCCTTCCAGGCCGGGCCACGCTTTGGCTTCCTTGATGGCGGCTGCGATGTCGATTTTGCCCTGCGCGGCATGGACGATGACGCCGGTCGGCGCGCCAAGATCGCGGATGCGGCGGGTCAGCTGGCGGGTATCGACGCCGGTGATGCCGGGCAGATTATTGGCGCGCAGCCATTCGTCGAGCTTGCGGGTGGCGCGCCAGTTGGCGGGATCGGTGATGTCCAGCCGCAGCACCACACCGCGCGCGGCCGGCGAAATCGTCTCGATGTCTTCGGCATTGGCGCCGACATTGCCGATATGGGGGAAGGTGAAAGTGATGATCTGCCCGGCATAGGAGGGATCGGTGATGATCTCCTGGTAGCCGGTCATCGAGGTGTTGAAACAGACCTCGCCGACGCTCATGCGTAGGGCGCCGATGCCCTTGCCCCAAAACACCGTGCCATCGGCCAAAACGAGTGCCGCCGTGGCATCTTTCGGCGCGGCCTGTGGCGCGGCGCCTTCGGTCTTGGGAAGGTCCATGTGCATCCAGACGATAAGGCTGATCCCGCGCGGCGACAGCGGGCAAACGCCCGGGTTTGTAAAGAAACCACCGTCTGCCGTCAAGGTTGGCGACTGTGCATGAATATCCTATTCAATTCATTGATATTAAATACTAATTTTGTCTTGTTGCAGCGCAATAGTTCGGCTCTCTGACGGCATGGCTGGTCCACAGGCGGAAGGCTTGCGTTCGCGGCACGGAAGACTATTCTCCCGGCCTTCAAAACGACCCCCGGGATTGAGGGGTTATCAGAGGTGCCATGCTGCGCGAGAAACTGACCGCCGCCATGAAGGAGGCGATGAAGTCGAAGGACCAGACCGCCCTGTCGACGGTGCGCCTGATCCTCGCGGCTTTGAAGGATCGCGACATCGCCGCCCGTTCCAAGGGTGTGCATGGCGGCATTCCCGACGAGGAAGTGCTGTCCTTGCTGGGCAACATGGTCAAGCAGCGCCGCGATTCCATCGCCTTGTACGAGCAGGGCAACCGGCCGGAACTGGCGCAGAAGGAAAAGGACGAAATCGCCGTCATCGAAACCTTCATGCCGCGCCAACTCGACGAGGCCGCCATGAAAGAGGCGATCCAGAAGGCCGCTGCCGCAACCAATGCCAAAACCATCAAGGAACTGGGCGCTGTGATGGCCTGGCTGAAGCAGAACTATGCCGGCCAGATGGATTTCGCCAAGGCCGCCAGCCTGGCCAAGCAGAGCCTGGGCTGAGGCCGAAGCTGGGCGGGCCAGGGTTATCCCCGCAATTGCTTGCGATTTGAAGGCCCGGCGCGGTTCCGTCCCGCCGGGTTTTTCGTCACCATATAATGGGACCATTCCTTAAAGGCTGCTGCCGCGCATGGCGTTCACGCCCGATTTTCTCGACGAGCTGCGCTCCCGGCTGACATTGTCAGAGATCGTGGGCCGGCGCGTGGCGCTCAAGCGCAAAGGCCGCGAGCATTCCGGCCTGTGCCCGTTTCATAACGAGAAAACCCCCTCCTTCACGCTCAACGACCAGAAGGGCTTCTTCCACTGCTTCGGCTGCGGCGCCCATGGCGATGTTGTCGGCTTCGTTATGAAGAGCGAAGGGTTGAGCTTCCCCGAAGCGATCGAGCGGCTGGCGCGCGAGGCCGGCATGGCGCTGCCCGTTTCCAGCCCGGCCGAGCGCGAACGGGTACAAGAAGCGGCCAGCCTGCAGGACGTGGTGGAGAAAGCAGCGTTGTGGTTTCAACGCCAGCTCTGGTCGACTGCCGGCGCGGCGGCGCTCGAGTATCTGCGCCGGCGCGGGCTGAGCGACGCCACCATCCGCGACTTCCGTCTGGGTTTCGCGCTGGAAGAGCGCGAGGGCCTGCGCAGGGCGTTGACGGCGGACAATTGTCCCGAAACGCTGCTGGCCACCGCCGGATTGACCATCCAGCCCGACGACGGACGCGCGCCTTACGATCGTTTCCGCGGCCGGGTGATGTTTCCGATCGAGGACCGCAAGGGCCGTGTCATCGCCTTTGGCGGCCGCATCCTGGGAGAGGGCGAGCCGAAATATCTCAATTCCCCGGAAACGCCACTCTTTCACAAAGGCGCGCATCTCTTCGCCTTCGCGCGCGCCCGCCCCGCCGTGCATGACGGCGCCAGGCTGATCGTGGCCGAAGGCTACATGGATGTGATCGCCTTGCACCAAGCCGGCTTTAAGGGCGCGGTGGCGCCTTTGGGCACGGCCTTGACCGAAGATCAGATTCTGCTGCTGTGGCGGCTGGCCGACGAGCCCTATCTCTGCTTCGACGGCGACAATGCCGGCATGCGGGCCGCCACCCGCGGGGCCGAGCGCGCGTTGCCCATGTTGAAGCCCGGCAAGAGCCTGCGCTTTGTCAGCCTGCCGGCCGGCGAAGACCCCGACAGTCTTGTGAAGGCGCGCGGGCCGGACGCCTTCACGCAGGTGCTGGAAAGCGCACTCAATCTCTCGGAGATCATCTGGCGCCTGGAAACCGAGGGCAAAAACCTCGACACGCCCGAGCGCCGCGCCAGTTTGCAGGCCGCGCTGCTAAAGCGCGCCAGCCTGATTGCAGATCCGCTGGTGCAGAATCAATATCGCCAGGAATGGCGCGACCGGACGTGGAAGGCGTTCCGCCCCGCCTTGCAGGCCCGCCAGGCCCGCCCCGTCGGGCGCAGGTTCGGCGAGCGGGCCTTTCCGCCGCCGCCACGGCCGATCGACGACAAGCCCGGCGCGCCCAGCGGCTTGGGGGAACGCGGCCTGCTCGCCATCCTGCTGCGCCAGCCGCACCTCATCCCCATGGTGGCCGAGGAGCTGGCGCATCTGAACGTGGCAGACCCCCGCCACCGCGATCTGATCGAGGCCTTGCTGGGCTGGGCCGCCCGGCCCGAGAGCCATGCGCCCGAAGCCACGCCGGATGGCGAACCCGAGGGGGCGGCAGACGTTGAAAATACTGGATTTGAAGCCCATCTGCGTGACTTCGGCCTCGAAGCCCTGAGCCGGCATTTGCTGGCCAAAGTCCCGGCCCGGCTGGCCGGCGAGATCGAGGCCCAGGCGGAGGCCTGGCGCGAGGCGGCGGCCATTCAAGGCGCACCGCTTGGGCAGGAGGCAGCCTTGCAGGAAGCCATGCGCGCCTACGAGGAAAGCCCCACGGAAGAAAATTGGCAACGTTTGAAAGCACTTAAGCAGCAGGTTTTCGACGCCCAGACGCAAATTTCACGCTTTGCCTGAGGGTGCCGCGGGCCGTTGATCGGGCTGGCCCTATAGGGGTCAGGCCAGTATAAAGGACGGCTTTTTCGCGCCGGGTCGGCCCTTGCGGGCCCGGCTAAAGCCATTTTTGAAGGGTTCAGGAACGAGAATGGCAACCAAACCAGCGCCGCAGCAGACCGAAGCGACCGAGAAGAGCGAAGACAGCACCGACAGCCCGCTGCTCGACAGCCTGGGCGCCGGCGTCAAGAAGCTCGTCGCCAAGGGCAAGGAGCGCGGCTACATCACCTATGACGAGCTGAACGCGGCCATGCCGCCGGAGGAAGTGTCTTCGGAGCAGATCGAAGACACCATGGCGATGCTGTCGGAGATGGGCATCAATCTCGTCGATAGCGAAGAGACCGAGGAAGCCGCCGAGGAGACGGCGGAGAAGCCTGCCGCGGAAGAACAGCCGGCCGAGCAGGAAGAGCTGGGCCGCACCGACGATCCCGTCCGCATGTATTTGCGCGAGATGGGCAGCGTCGAGCTGCTGAGCCGTGAAGGCGAAATCGCCATCGCCAAGCGCATCGAGGAAGGCCAGTTCAAGGTCATCGGCGCCATCTGCGAGAGCCCGCTCACCATCCGCGCCCTGATCGCCTGGCGCGATGCGCTGGTCGAGGGCAAGGTGCTGCTGCGCGACATCATCGATCTGGAAGCGACCTATGGCGGCGCGCCGGGGGCGGCCAACACCAACGTCGCGATCCCGTCCGCCACGCCGGCGCCGGCCGCCGAGCCCGAGCCCGCCGCCGAAGGCGAGGAAAACGAGGAAGCGGCCAACGTCTCGCTGTCGGCGATGGAAGAATCGCTGAAGCCGGAGACGCTAAAGACCTTCAGCAAGATCGCCAAGATCTATGGCGAGATGGCCAAGATCCAGAATCGCCGCCTGGCGACGCTGAACCGCGGCCAGAAGCCCTCTTCGCAGTTCGAGAAGAAATACGAAATCCTGCGCAAGAAAATGGTCGAGGCGATGGAGAACGTCCGCCTCAACCCCGGCCGGCACCAGCAGCTGATCGACCAGCTCTACGAGCTGAACCGCAAGCTGATGCAGATGGAAGGCAAGCTGCTGCGGCTGGCCGAATCCTGCAAGGTCTCGCGCGTGGAATTCCTCGAGAACTATTTCGGCCACGAACTGGACCCCAACTGGCTCGACAAGATGAGCAAGCGGACCACCAGGGGGTGGAAGGATTTCGTCAAGCGCAAGGGCGCCGACGCCGTGGTGATCCGCGCCGAGGTCGGCGAAATCTCGACCGCCACCGGTCTGGCGATCAGCGAGTTCCGCCGCATCGTCAAGACGGTGCAGGACGGCGAGCGCGAGGCCGCCCGCGCCAAGAAGGAAATGGTCGAGGCCAATCTGCGCCTGGTCATTTCGATCGCCAAGAAATACACCAATCGCGGCCTGCAGTTCCTCGACCTGATTCAGGAAGGCAATATCGGCCTGATGAAGGCAGTCGATAAGTTCGAGTACCGCCGCGGCTACAAGTTCTCGACCTACGCCACGTGGTGGATCCGCCAGGCCATCACCCGCTCGATCGCCGACCAGGCGCGCACCATCCGCATTCCGGTGCACATGATCGAGACCATCAACAAGCTGGTGCGCACCAGCCGCCAGATGCTGCACGAGATCGGCCGCGAGCCGACGCCGGACGAGCTGGCCGAGAAGCTCGGCATGCCGCTCGAGAAGGTGCGCAAGGTGCTGAAGATCGCCAAGGAACCGATCAGCCTCGAGACGCCGATCGGCGACGAGGAAGATTCGCATCTGGGCGATTTCATCGAGGACAAGAACGCCGTCATCCCGATCGAGGCTGCGATCCAGTCCAATCTGCGCGAGACCACGACGCGGGTGCTGGCGACCCTGACGCCGCGCGAGGAGCGCGTACTGCGCATGCGTTTCGGCATCGGCATGAACACCGACCACACGCTGGAAGAGGTCGGCCAGCAGTTCAACGTCACCCGCGAGCGTATCCGCCAGATCGAGGCCAAAGCGCTGCGCAAGCTAAAGCACCCGTCACGCTCGCGCCTGCTGCGCTCCTTCCTCGACACATAGTCGATACGCTTTACTGATTTTCAGGCCCGGCTCATGCCGGGCCTTTTCTTTTCACCGACAACGAAGAATTTTAGATTGCGCCGAACGACAATGAACTAAGGACGCTTCATCGGCTTTTCGAACTGGCGGGCGATGTCGGGTTGCGCTTTGGTTGCCGCTGCGATATCGGCATTGCCCCTGGCAACGTCGCCCTGTCGCAGCCGGACCATGCCGCGGCCATAGAGAGGGTAAGCAAGCTTGGGGTCGATCTTCAGCGCGGCTTCGAAGTCGGCCAAGGCAGGACCGTAATCGTTCGTGCCTTTCGCTGGAACCATCATGAAGCGCGCCCAGCCGCGATTGGCGTGGCCCCACGCCAGTTTACGCCCGGTCGCTTTGCGCTCCGCCAGAAAAGAGCCGCAGGCATAGTTGACCGTGATCTCGTGGGTCTCTCCGGCGCAGGCGTCTTCGAAACTGTTGTATTGCGCCCAGCTTGGCGCCGGCGCGACCGCGACCAGCATCGCTGCCACCACCACACCGCTCGCGGATAACCTGCCGATCATGAATTCTCCGTGTTGCGATACTTGTTTCGACCGCGTGGAATGTCTTTCGCACTACGGCTTACTTGTGGCGCAGTGTAGCCGGTGCACCGACCGTGGAACGAACATTTCTCCGGCATGACGAAAAGACCCGGCTCTTGCCGGGCCTTTTGTTTTGCCCGATAAGAAAGCGCCGCCGGCGGGCCCGTAGTTCAGTGGTTAGAACGAGCCGCTCATAACGGTTATGTCGCAGGTTCGAATCCTGCCGGGCCTACCAGCGTTTTTTTCAGCCGATGATCATCAGCACGACCACCACCAGCCCCATCGCCAGGGCGATGGCGCCGGCGAGCTCGGCATGGCGCAGATAGACGTCACGCAGTATCTGGCAGATGATTTCCGGCGGATAGCCCGGCGGCAGATCGCGGCCCTTGTCGAGCATGATCCACACTTCGGTCTGGCGGTAGTCGCTGCGCGTCGCGTGCCAGGCCTTGAACGCCAGCACCAGGCCCGCCAGCGCGAACATTCCAGCCCCCATGCGAATGGCCAGCGCCGGTTCGCCCGCCATGCCGAACATGGTGGTGAAAATCGCCAAGGCCGCAAAGCCGCAGCCGCGACGGACGGAAAGATTGGCCAGATACTGGATGCGATCCATCAGGGTGGCGGATTCGACCGGCAGGTTGGGCCGATGATCGGGCCTGGCCCGAGGCGTGTCGAGTCTTTAGCCGACGATCGCCATCACTGCGGGCGTGCTGAGGAAAGCCGCCGCCGCCAGCCAGACATACATCGGCAAGGTCGCTTCCCGGCTGTCGATGCCGAAGACGCGTTCGGTCAGGGCCGCCGGAACGCCCGAGATCAGCAATGTGCTGGTCGCGATGGCCAGCGAGGCGATGTAGAAGACGAATTCCGCGACGATCACCAGATTCGAGATGCCGGGGAAAAGGTAGGGCAGCCATAGCGGCACGGCGCGATAGGCGATCACCAGGAACGGCGAAAACAGCCCGTTGAACAGCGACAGGGCGACCACGGCGAGGAGCAGGCTTTGTGGGCTCATGGCATGTCTCCCTACGGCGCCGCCAGGCCGGCGACACTGGGCGCCAGCCCCATGCTCGCCAGCATCAGGAACCACGCCAGCCGCAGCATGCCGATCCAGAACGCGCCCACCAGCGGCAGGTAGCGGACATTGACGGCGCGCGGCGTAATCCAGCCCACCGCGACCAGCGCCGGATCGGTCAGCCGGCGGAACCAGCGATAGATGTAGTTGGGCGAATCGGGCGGCAGGATGAAGCTCAGAATGAAGCGCCCGAACATGGTGTAGAAGACCGCCGCCAACACGTAATTGGGCAGGTGGAAATACCAGTAGTCCCACCAGATATTCTGCTCGGGCATCTCAACGATCCAGCTGTGCAACCGGCCGCCGCTTGCGGCTTAAATAAGAAGGGCGCAGGGTCCGAAAACCCTGCGCCCGTTTTTATCCCCGTCCTGCGCGGACGGACAGCCCTGCGAGCGCTACTCGCTCGTCGCGCCGACCACGGCGCCGCCGGGTCTGCGGATCGAGTCGACGAACTCCTGCATTTCCCGCGACGGCGGCGCTGTCATCAAGCTCACCGCATAGATGACGATGAAGGCCAGCGGGATGCCGAAGAGACCGGCCGAGATGTTGTTGACGCCCCACCACAGCTTGGTTCCGAACATGGCTTCGAAATCGGCCGGGAAGTACCTCGTCATCACCAGGTAGAACAAGGTGACGCCGAAGCCGACGATCATGCCGGCGCAGGCGCCTGCCGCATTGGTGCGCTTCCACCAGATGCCCATCACCAGCGGTGCGAACAAGCCGGCTGCCGCCAGCGAGAAGGCCCAGGCCACCATCTGGATGATGCCCGAGGGCCGCGTCGAGGCGGTGTAGGCCGCGATCAGCGCCACCACGACCAGGAGCACGCGGGCGACGACCAGGCGCCGCGTCGCGTTGGCCTTCGGATCGACCATCTTGTAGTAGACGTCGTGGCTGAGCGCGTTGGCGATGGCCAGCAGCAGACCGTCGGCGGTCGAGAGCGCCGCAGCCAGGCCGCCTGCCGCCACCAGACCGGAAATCACGTATGGCAATCCGGCGATTTCCGGTGTTGCCAGCACGATGATGTCCTGGTTCAGCGTCAGCTCGGCCAATTGCAGAATGCCGTCTCCGTTGGCGTCCTTGATGGTGACCATGCCCGCCACCTGCTGCCAGTTCTGCACCCAGGCAGGCAGCGAGGCGATCGGCTGGCCGATCACGTTGGAGTACACTTCCAGCTTGGCGAAAGCCGCGTAGGCCGGCGCCGTGAAGTAGAGCAGGAAGATGAAGAAGATGCTCCAGCCCACGGACTTGCGCGCATCACGCACCGACGGCGTGGTGAAGTAGCGCATCAGGATGTGCGGCAACGACGCCGTGCCGACCATCAGACAGAAGATCAGCGCGAAGTAGTTCAGGAAGTGCGTCCAGGTGAAGTTGCCTGTGGCGTCCCGGAAAGCCGCGAAATGGCTCTTGGCCACGCCGAGCTTCTGCTCCAGTTCGGAGATCTGCTGCAGCGCCTGGCCGTAGGTCAGTTCGGGAATGGGGATGCCGTACTTCTTGGTCGACAGCCAGATCACCGGGATCAGGTAGGCGATGATCAGGATGATGTACTGCGCCACCTGGGTCCAGGTGACCGCCCGCATGCCGCCCAGCATCGAACACACCAGGATGCCGATCAGACCGACGAACACCGCGACTTCGAAGGGGATGCCGAGGAAGCGGGAGGCGATGATGCCGACGCCGAAAATCTGCGACACCACGTAGGTGAAGGAGGCGCAGAACAGCACCACCACGCCGAGGAAGCGCGGGAAGTTGCCGTTGTACCGCACGCCCAGGAAGTCGGGCACGGTGAACTGGCCGAACTTGCGCAGATAGGGCGCCAGCAAGATGCCCACCAGCACATAGCCGCCGGTCCAGCCCAGCACGAAGGCCAGCCCGTCATAGCCCTGGATGTAGAGACCGCCGCCCATCGAGATGAAGGAGGCGGCGCTCATCCAGTCGGCGCCCGTGGCCATGCCGTTGTAGAAGGCAGGCACGCGCCGTCCGGCGACGTAGTATTCGGAAATCTGCGCCGTTCGCGAGAGATAGCCGATCAGCGCGTAGACGCCGATCGTCAAGAACACGAACAGATAGCCGATGATTTGGTTCGGCACGCCCAGCTGCTCGAGGATCGCGAGCAGGATGGTGAAGCCGATGAACCCTCCGGTGTAGATCCCGTAGACCCGACCGAGGTTGTTGATGAAATCGCCCTTAGTGACCGACATGACCTGGTTCCCCCCAGTATCGATTAATCTTCTTGGACGCCGAACTCTTCGTCGATCTTGTTCTGGGCGCTTGCGTTCCAGAAGCAAAGCACGACGAAAACGATCAGCGAGCCCTGCGCGGCCATATAGAAGCCAAGCGGGAAGCCCAGAATCACGATCGAGTTCAACTGAATGGCGAAGAAATGGATGAAGAAGCCGAAGAAGACCCACAGCGCGAGAATGGTGAACATCAGGCGCCTGGTCTTCGACCAGTAGGCATCCATCCGGTCCTGAGTAACGTTCTGACTGCTCATGTTGGCCATTATTCCCCCTTGAAAGCCGTTCTATCGAACAATGCGAGATTGGCTGTCGACATGAATCCGGGATGGATCCTGTTTCGCGCGAGGCTGTGAAAGCCTCGCGAATCTAGAGATTGTCGGACAATGCTGGTGACCGCTTCTCTCCCCTTGCCCGCCTCTGCGGCTGAGTCTTTTTTGTTTCGTAGTGCGAACATGTTAACATGATGAACCACTTACTGACAACCGACTGCAACCTCATTGCGTGTTCAATGCACCCCGATCCATCCACAGAAATCGATGATACTGCACCTGCGAAAGACGGTGGTGCATTGCAGCATGCATTCGCCAAGGTGCGTGACTGGTTTCGCAGTGAACAGATCGAGGACCGGGCAGCGCTGCTCGCCTTCGCCGATCGGAATGCTGCCCTGGTGGCGCAGAAATGTGCAATCGACTATTGCCGCGGCAAGGCCGGCACCTTCAGCCAGTCGCTGTTTCGCGAAAAACCCTTCATTGACGCGCTGACGCGGTGTCGCTGGGAGAGCTATGCCGCGGTGCTGTCCGACATCGTGCTGATTGTTGAAATGCGATTGACCGCGGCGGCGCACGCGATCGGCCGGCAGGAGGCGTTGAAGCCCGCCCTGCTCGCGCTCTATCGCGAAGCGCTGCACGCCTATCCCATGCCGGCGCATCGGCCGCACGGCTGGGACGATGCCATCGCCGAATTCGAGCGCCGTCAGGCCGCTTTCGACGCCGCCACCGCCAGGGTCGATGCCCTGGCGCAGCGTTCGGCGCGGGCGATGTTCGATACGCTGCCGATCCATACCAACATGCGCAAATTCGACGAGGAGATCGTGTTTGGCGCCGTGCGATTCCATTTCGTGGCCGTCACGCAACGGCTGGATGAGCAGCTGCGCGCGGCGGCGGTAGCGCGAAGCCTGCTGATCGGCGACTGACTTTTCAATGCCGCGCCACACCACCGGCAGAGCGGCACGATACGATGCGGGCCTTCTGGCCCTCGCCGGTTTGCTGATTGTTGCTGGCCTTGTCGGACTTGCCGCCGACGCCGGCCAATGGAGCCTCTACTGCGCCGGCGCCGGTCTGCTCGCTGCCGCGACCTTGCTGTGGGTGCGCCAGGCCACGCTTGCGGCGCACGACAGAAATCTCGAGCGTCTCGTTGGCTTTATCGAGGCGGCAGCCGGCAGCGCCAGCCCGCGGCCGCCTGCCATCGACCGCCATGACCTCGACCCCAGGCTCGACCGGCTGGCGCGCGCCGCTACGGTGCTGATCGACCGCCTGGGCAAACCTTCCGGCGCCGGCGGTAGCTTGGCCGCGATCTTGGCCGCCATGCCGCAGCCGGTGATCGTGCTGACCTCAAGCGCACTGGTCAGCCTGGCCAACAAGGCCGCCACCGATTTTCTGGGAGCCGGACGGCTTAAAATCGGCACCAGCGTTTTCGATGCGGTGGATTCCGCATCGCTGGATGCGCTGCTGGCGTCGGCCGCGGCGGGGATCGCCGCCAGCGGCAGGCTGGTTCTGTTCAACGGGGATGAAATTCCGGCGCGGGCGCAGGCGCTGGCCGGGCATGGCGGCTGGGTGCTGGTGCTGGAAGCCGGCGGTGCCGGCGGCGCCGGCCTCAGCCAGGCCTTGGAATTGCATCAACCGCTGCCCGAGCGCACTGCACCGACGCCGCAGACGCCGCTCGACCAGCTGACCGTCATGGTGCTCGACTGCGAAAGCACCGGATTGAATGTCGGCTTCGACCGGCTGCTTAGCCTGGCTGCGGTGCGCGTGCAGGGCAACAGGCTGGTGCGCGGCGAGACGCTCGACGCGCTGTTCGATCCCGGCGAGGCCGTTCCCGCCGCGTCGACCGCCGTTCACGGCATCACCGATGCCATGGTCATGGCGGAACAGCCTTTGGCCGAGCGCTGGCCGGACATCGAGCCGCTGCTGCGCGACTGCGTGGTGGTGGGGCACAATATCGGTTTCGATCTGACTTTGCTGGAAACAGAATTGCGCCGCGCCGGCATTCGCTGGCAAAGGCCGGCTTCGCTCTGCACCGTGCAATTGATCGCCGCTCTCGACCCATCGGCGCCCAATCTCAATCTCGAAGCTGTGGCGCAGGCCTATGGCATCCCCGTTACCGGCCGCCATACGGCGCTGGGCGATGCGCTGGTGACGGCGGAGCTTTATTTGCATTTGCTGGGGCTGATGGCCGCGCGCGGCGATCGTACGCTTGCCGATGCACAGGCCCGCGCCGCCACCGCCCGCCGGATCATTCGCCAGCAGGAGGCCGCCGGATGGTGAAGCTGCAGGCCGATCCCGCGCTGCAACGCCTCGACGGCTTTCCTTATGTCCATCGCGTGCGAGACATCATGGTGGCGCCGGTGGTGACCGCCGTTGCCGATGCCACGCTGCAGGAAACGGCGAGCCGTCTGCGGGACCAGCGCATCGGAAGCTGCGTGGTTGTGGACGGCAACGGGCGGGCGATCGGCATCGTCACCGAGCGCGACGTGCTGAACGCCGTGGGCCGTCATGGCGCGGCGGCTCTGACCAAACCGCTCAACGAATTCATGAGCGCGCCGGTGGAAACGATCGCGGCCGACGCCCTGCTCTACCGCGCCATCGCCCGCATGGACCGCCGGCGCATCCGCCATCTCGCCGTGCTCGACGGGCCGGGACGGCCCATCGGCATGGTGACGGCGCGTGCCCTGCTGCGTCTGCGTGCCGGCCAGTCTCTGGCCATCGGCGATGCGGTCGAAACGGCGCCCGACAGCGCCGCTCTGCGCGCCGCACACGATCAACTGCCGAATTTGGCCGACGCCCTGCTGGCCGAAGGCATTGGCGCCAGCGAAACCTCCGCCGTGCTCAGCGCCATCACCCGCGATATCACCACACGGGCAACCGAACTTGCGGAGCAGGCGATGCTGGCAAGCGAGGGCGGCTGCCCGGCGCCGTGGTGCCTGCTGGTACTGGGATCGGCCGGGCGCGGCGAAAGCCTGCTGGCGCCGGATCAGGACAATGCCTTGATCGTGGCCGATGAAGGGGCGGCACAGATCGACGGCTGGTTCCTGCGTTTTGCCGAGAAAGTCAACATCATGCTCGACGAAGCCGGCATCCCCTTGTGCAAGGGCGACGTCATGGCGCGCAACCGCGCCTGGCGGCGCAGCGTCGGCGAATGGCACGCCGCCATCGCCGGCTGGACGGCGAAGCCGGAGGGCGAGGCGCTGCTCAACGTCGACATATTCTTCGATGCATTACCCGTTGCCGGCGAGCGCATTTTGGGACAGCGCGTCATGGACCATGCGCGCGATACTGCAAGCCACGCGCTGCCGTTCCTGCGCCTGCTGGCCGAAGCCGGCACTGCGCACCGCCCGCCGCTGGGCCTGTTCGGCCAGTTGAAGCTCGATGGCGAACAGCGCGTCGATCTGAAACGTGGCGGGCTGCTGCCGATCGTTTCGGCCGCCCGCGTCATGACGCTGAAAGTTGGCGCCGACGCGGCGAGCACCGGCGGCAGGCTGCGCGCCGCCGTCGCCGCCGGGCGGCTGGGCAGCGACAATGGCGAAGGGCTGGAGCAGGCGCGCCAAACCATCGCCGATGCCATCCTGCGCCAGCAGATCGCCGATCTCGGCGCCGGCGGCAAGCCCGGCAATCGCGTCGATCCGCGCCGGCTGACGCGCGCGCGACGGCGCGACTTGAAAGCCGCTCTCAACGCCGCCGGCGAAAGCGCGACCCTGGTGCAGGACGTGCTGACGAGTTAGGCGTGGCTCAGAATTTCACCGTGCCGCGCACTTCGAGGAAATACTCGCGCTGGCTGCCATAGCCGACATCGGCGCCGCCGGTGCCGGTCGTGGTGCTGTCGTCTTCCTTGAATTCGATATACGGGCTGGCATTGGTGTAGTTCACGCCGGCGCCCAACTGCATGCCGAAACCGCCAGCTTCGAAACCCAGACCCGCCTTAAGGCCGGCGCTGATGCCCCATTTCGAACTCGACAGCTTGTCCTTGCGTGGCTCCGCTTCGACGAACGGAACCAGAGTGCTCCAGTCGCCTTTGCCCTTGTGATATACCAGTCCCAGCGAGCCTTCGGCAAAACCGTACAAGCCGCCGGCGAAATCGACACGGGCCTTCACGCCGATGGTGGGACCGATATAGGTGTCCTTGATGTCATGGTGCTGCTCGAACGTCGTGAAGACTGGCATGCCAATGTCGAATTGCATGTCCTCGTTGACCGTCGTACGGCCGACCCGCAGCCCGACCCAGGGCATGGCGCGGAAATCGCCGGATCTGTACCAGGTTTGCACCTGAACCTCGCCGCCGAACTGCGCGACGTCGGACTCGTACGAGCCGTTGGTCAGCGGTCCCCCGGTGAAATAACCGCCAAACGGATTGCCCGACGTCGACGGGCTGAACAAGCCGATCGTGCCGCCCGGCTCGACCGTCACCTCGCCGGAGTCCTTCATGTTGTAGTCGACGTACCAGATCTTGGCCTCGATCCCGAGCTGCTTGGTGCCGAGCAGGCCGGAATCCCAGCGCATGCCCGCACTCATGCCGAACCTGACGCCGGTGGCGGTATCATCGGGCTTGAAGGCGCCCAGCTTGGTGATGGCGTTGGCAACCTCCAGCCGGAACAGCGAGGTTTGCGGCCGGTTGGCGAAAATCAGCGCCAGCTCGGGACTGAGCAGGAACTGCACAGCGGCCACCTGGTCCGGCGACATTCCCTTGGCTGCCGTGCCGCCGCAAGGCTGCGGGAACGGCGGCAGCGACTGGCGCGCGGCGCGCACGCTGTTGAGACGGTTTTCGACCCGGCGCTGCTCGGCCTGGGTCGAATTGCCGATGGCGCGCAGATCGCGCAGGTTGACTTCAAGCATCGACTGGTCGCGCGTCAACTCCTCGACGATGCGGTCGTAAGCCACGCGATTGCAGGCATCGATTGCCCCTTGCGCTCCTGCCGCTATGTTCTCCGCCCTGGTGTTGAAGGTCTGCGTGGTCGGCAGCCCGCCGGCGCTGATCTCGGCCGTCACGGACTGCCCGTTGACGACCCGGACATAGGTCGTGCCGGTGCGGTCGCCGCTGGTGATCATCACCAGGTAAGTGCCGTCGGGCAGGCCGCTGATATCGGCGCGCCCGTTGGGGCTCAATTGGCCGGTCGTGTCGTTGCGCGTGTCGACATTGGTGACCACCACCTGGCCCGGAGCCTGCCCCTGGCCATGGACATCGCGGTGGCCGTTGACCTGGACGCGAATGGAGCCGGTCTGCGCCTGCGCCAATCCCGAAAAAAGCAGGGTACTCAAAACAAGCCCTAGCACTGCGCACCGAAGCATTGGCTCCCCCAATCATCTGCGAGCGATTCGCGATGCCCCAAGCACAGCGATTGCACTAACCATGCGGGATTTGTGCCAATTCGAGCTATAGTCTGAACGAACTAAACGGCAGGGGGATCGCCGTCAGTTCGCGTATCGGTGCGGCAACCAGAGCTCTTGGGGGGCGCTGTGGCCATAGATGCGACGACGCTGTCCAATCTCATCGCCCAGATATACGAGGCGGGACTGGGCGTACGCTCCTGGTACACCGTCGTAACCGATGTCGCCAAGGCTTTCGGCGAACAAGGCGGCATACTCTACGAGTTCGATGCGCGCTTGCGCCAGTCGCAGGTGCTGGGCTCGACGCCTGTCGACCCGGCCATGATCGCCCAGTACGAGCAATATTACGGCAGCGTCGACGCCTTTCACCATCGCGTCGTGCACGAGCCGACACTCGAAATCAACGCCACGCACAATCTCATTCGCGATTCCGAGCTCGAGCGCAGCGAGTTCTACAACGACTATTTCCGCCATCTCGATTTCTTCTACGCCATGGGCACCATTGTCCGCCGCAATGCCGGAAAAACGGCGGTGTTTGGCGTCCAGCGCAGCAAGCGTCGCGGCCATTTCGACGCCCGCGAATTCAAGAGCATGGAAATTCTGGCGCACCATGTCGATCGCAGCCTCGAGATCGCCGAGCGCATGCAATACGCCAGCCGGCCGTCGCTCGACAGCGCCAACGCCGGATTCGTCCTGCTCGATGCGTCCGGCAAAGCCGTGTTCGCCACCACGACGGCGCAACGACTGCTGGAGATGGCGGGCATCGGGTTCGAGGCCGGCCTCCTGACGGGCACCGGAGCCATCGGTCGCCGCCTCAGCCTGCTACTGCATCGCCTGGTGCAAGGTGGGGAAACGGCGAAAGCCGCAGGCGATCACCTCGATATCGATCTGCCTTCGGGAGCGCGCCTGTCGGTCCTGGCGATAAGCGCCGATGCCGCCCTACCAATGCCTGGCATCGGCCGACTGGCCTGCCTCATGGTCGAATTGCACGCCGGACCCCGCGACCGGGCCGCCGTGCTGCGCCTGCGCTATCGCCTGACCACGGCCGAGGCAGCGCTGGCTGTGGCCCTGGCGGAGGGCCAAACCCTGCGCGATATCGCGTCAGCCAAAGACATCAGCATCAACACGCTGCGGGTCCAGCTGCAGGCGATTTTCGCCAAGACCGCCTGTCACCGGCAGAGCGATCTGGTGCGGCTGGTTCTTCGCCTGCCGGCAGGCTGAAAGCAGCGCGTTGCGCCTGCCGTCTTAGGCCGCTAAAACACCCGCCTTTAGCGATCCCGTTCCAGGAGTTCCGCCGTGGCGTCGTACCAGTACATCTATGTCATGAAGGGTCTGTCCAAGACCTATCCCGGCGGCAAGGAAGTCCTGAAGAACATCTGGCTGTCGTTCTTTCCGGGCGCCAAGATCGGTGTGCTGGGCGCCAATGGCGCCGGCAAATCTACCTTGCTCAAGATCATGGCCGGACTGGACGACAATTTCACCGGCGAGGCCTGGGCGGCCGACGGCGTCAGGGTCGGCTATCTGCCGCAGGAGCCGCAGCTCAATCCCGACAAGGACGTGCTGGGCAACGTCATGGAAGGCGCCGGAGAGGTGGCGCAGAACGTGCAGCGCTTCGAGGAAGTCTCGACGAAGCTGGGCGAAGTCACCGACGACGAGGAGATGAACAGGCTGCTCGAAGAACAGGGCGAGCTGCAGGAGAAGATCGACGCCAGCAATGGCTGGGACATCCAGCGCACGGTCGAAATCGCCATGGACGCGTTGCGCTGTCCGGCAGGCGACGCCGACGTCTCCAAGCTCTCCGGCGGCGAGCGCCGCCGGGTGGCGCTGTGCCGATTGCTGCTGTCCAAGCCCGACATGCTGCTGCTCGACGAGCCAACCAACCATCTTGACGCCGAATCGGTCGCCTGGCTGGAGCGCTTCCTGTCGGAATACGAAGGCACGGTGGTGGCGATTACCCATGATCGCTACTTCCTCGACAATGTCGCCGGCTGGATCCTCGAACTCGATCGCGGCCAGGGCATTCCCTGGGAAGGCAACTACTCCTCCTGGCTGCGCCAGAAGGAAAACCGCATGGCCGAGGAAGAGAAGGCCGAAACCTCGAAGCGCCGCACCCTGCAGCGCGAGTTGGAATGGATGGGCCAGTCGGCGCAGGCTCGCCGCAGCAAGTCGAAGGCACGTATCGCCGCGTACGAAAAGATGGTGGCCGAAAGCGAACAGCAGTCGGTCGAGACGGCGCAGATCGTCATCCCGCCCGGCCCGCGCCTGGGCGACCTCGTCATCCGCGCCGAGCATCTGCGCAAGGGCTACGGCAATCGCCTGCTGATCGACGATCTCTCCTTCAACCTGCCGCCGGGCGGCATCGTCGGCGTCATCGGCCCCAACGGGGCGGGCAAAACGACCCTGTTCCGCATGGTCGTCGATCAGGAGAAGCCGGACAGCGGCGAATTCATCGTCGGCACGACGGTGAAGCTGGGCTATGTCGACCAGTCGCGCGATGCGCTGCCGGCCAACAAGACGGTGTGGGAATCGATCTCGGAAGGCAACGACATCATCCAGCTCGGCCGGCGCGAGATGCCAAGCCGCGCCTATTGCGCCAGCTTCAACTTCAAAGGCGCCGACCAGCAGAAGAAGGTCGGCCAGCTCTCCGGCGGCGAGCGCAATCGGGTGCATCTGGCCTTGATGCTGAAGTCGGGCGCCAACGTGCTGTTGCTCGACGAGCCGACCAACGATCTCGACGTCGATACGTTGCGGGCGCTGGAAGAGGCGCTGACCCAGTTCGCCGGCTGCGTCGTGGTCATCAGCCATGACCGCTGGTTCCTCGACCGCATCGCCACCCACATGCTGGCCTTCGAGGGCGACAGCCAGGTGGTGTGGTTCGAGGGCAATTACCAGGATTACGAAGCCGACAAAAAGCGCCGGCTGGGCGCCGACGCCGACCAGCCGCATCGCATCAAGTACAAGCCGCTGACGCGGAACTAGCCCAGGTGGCAGGCCTCATCTCGTCATGCTGAGCGCAAGCGAAGCATCTTGCC
>JAQSWP010000090.1 GCA_029266575.1 Alphaproteobacteria bacterium
GATAAAGCTTGCGGTCGGCTTGCGCCCGCGGACCGCGGACCGCCGGGCCTTTGGAGGCGTTGAGCATTCTGAACTGGATGCCGGCACGATCGATGGCGCATCCCATGAGGCCGTCCAGCGCATCGATCTCGCGCACCAGATGGCCCTTGCCCAGCCCGCCAATAGCCGGGTTGCACGACATCTCGCCAATCGTGTCGCGCTTGTGGGTCAGCAGCAGAGTGGGCGCGCCCAGCCGCGCGGACGACGACGACGCCTCGCAGCCGGCATGCCCGCCCCCCACGACAATCACGTCGTATCGCTTGTCCCGTCCGACCATGGTGAAATCCGATAAGCCGCTGGAATTCCCAGCGCTTTCAAGCGCCGGAAGATACGGAAAACCGGGCCGCGAGTCAAAGCGCCGGATTATGGAAAATGTTTCACGTGAAACATGTGTATGCTAGTATTTTATATAATATTGTTGCGGATGTTGCGCAGCAATTTGATAGGAAGATTCAAAGACTGCAAATGTTGCGGCGCAGCATTGAGCTCGAGATCGTGCCGGTCGTATCGAGCAAGGACACGCAGGCCGTGGTGGCACCGCATTTGAAATAGCAGCCCGGCTGTCTTCTCACCCCGGCCTTAAGCGCGGGGCAGATCCGCTGAACCGGGCAGCGCCAGGAACCGCGCCCGGACCCTCTCGTTGTGCGGCGATGCGGGGCAATGGCGGCAGGAAGCGCAGGGACAATGGGGCGGCGTCCGAGACCGACGCGACTTCATTGCTTGAACAGGTGGCGCGTGCCGATGCAAGAGATGCCGGCCTTCTTTACGTAACGGGTAGCGAGCCCGGCTACAGCCGCGTCCGGACCGGCAAATCCTTCTCCTACCGCGACATCGACGGCCGTCCGCTGAAGGACAAGGCCGAGATCGCGCGGGTCAGGAAGCTCGCCATTCCGCCGGCCTACACCGACGTCTGGATCTGCGCTTCGCCGCGCGGCCACATCCAGGCCACCGGACGCGACGCGCGCGGGCGCAAGCAGTATCGCTATCACGAGAAATGGCGGGCCACGCGCGACGCCACCAAGTTCGATCATATCCTCGATTTCGCCGACAACCTGCCCACAATGCGGGCGCGCGTGCTGCTCGATCTGCGCCGCCAGGGCCTGCCGCGCGAGAAGGTGCTGGCAACCATCGTGTTTCTGCTGGAGAACACGCTGGCCCGCATCGGCAACGAGGAATATGCGCGGAGCAACAGGAGCTACGGGCTGACCACCTTGCGCGACCGCCATGTCGCGGTCGAAGGCTCCTCGCTGCGCTTCAACTTCATGGGCAAGAGCGGCAAGGAATGGAAGCTGAAATTCACCGACCGGCGCGTCGCCAGGATCGTGCGCGCCTGCCAGGAATTGCCGGGCCAGCATCTGTTCCAGTACATCGACGACGAGGGGCAGCGGCAGAAGATCACCTCCGCCGATCTCAACGACTACCTGCGCGAGATCGCCGGCGACGAAGTCACGGCCAAGGATTTCCGCACCTGGGCCGGCACGGTGCTGGCGGCGATGGCGCTGGCCGAGTTCGAACAATTCGACAGCAAGGCCGCAGCCCAGCGCAATCTGCGCCAGGCGATCGAGCATGTCGCGCGCCAGCTTGGCAACACGCCCACCATCTGCCGCAAATGCTACATCCACCCCGAGATCCTGAGTTGCTATCTCGAAGGCACCCTGATCGAAACCTTGCAGCAGCGCATCAAGCAGGCGCTGCGGCGGGAGGAGAAGCTGAAGCCGGAAGAAGCCGCCGTGCTGGCGGTCCTGCGCACGCGGCTGGAGGAGGAAGCGCGGCGCAAGGCGAAGGCGGCGTGAGTCGTTATGCCCTTCTCCCGCTTGCGGGAGAAGGTGTCCGAAGGGTGGATGAGGGTGTGCTGAGTCTGCTCGGGATCAGGCGTTTGTCGGGTTGAGACAACACCCTCATCCGGGCTTTGCCCACCTTCTCCCGCAAGCGGGAGAAGGGCGAATGATAGGTCTGCTTCGCCTTAATGCCGCACGTGCCCTTTAACCGCATTGGCCCGCGCGCCATACGTGATGCGCCCATCCGCCTCGGCCGGCAGGCGCGAACGCAGCCGCTGCTGCAGGGCGTCGGTGGTCTTGGCGTCCAATCCGGCCAAGATCGGCCCGATCGACGGCGATTTCAGGTTGACGCTCCACAGCTCGGCGAAATCGGCGAAGCTGCGGCGCACGGTGATCTCCCGCGTTGCCACGTCCTCAAGGCCCGCGCCGGTCCATAGATCCTGCAAGGCCTGCAGGCCGGACGATTCCATCCGTGGCGGGCGCGTTGGCGCCAGGCCCATGGCGCGCATTTCGCCGATCAAAGGATCGAGCGGAAAGCCGCCGCCCAGCATGTCCCACATATAGGCCGCCACCAGGCCGCCTGGACCGACGACGCGGGCCATCTCCGCGACGCCCTGGCGCGGCTCGGGCACGAACACCAGCACCAGAGCCATCACCGCCGCCTCGAAGCGATCGTCGGGGAAGGGCAGCGCCATGGCGTCGCCTTGGGCAAACGTCGCCAGCCGCGCTGCCGGCCGGGTGCGCGCGAAAGCGAGCTGGCCTTCGGACGGATCGATGCCTTGCACCTCGGCCGGCGCGCAGCGCTCGACCAGCAATTCGGTGAAGGCGCCGTTGCCGCAGCCGACATCGATCCAGCGCAAGGCGGGGCGCGGCGCCAGCCAGTCGAGAAAGATCTCGCCCACCTTGCGGCTCCAGATCCCCATCATCTGCTCGTAGGCAGCGCCGTCGTCGAAGCGGATTATCGGATCAGCCATGGCCGGCCTTTCAGAACACGGAAGACTGCAGCCTATCAACTGCGCCGGGAAGCGGGAGGAAAAACTGAAACGGGAAAGTAGGGGAGCAAGAAGGCGACATATTTTTTCTTATTGTCACCCCACCTTGAGCGGGATCCATGCTGCGTCTCAACAGAGTTGCCGTGCCGCCTGATGCTCTGATTGCTAACGCGCCGCCCCCGCTCGCGCTTCGCTTGGCGGGGGTGACGATCGAGAGATCGGAAGTGCTAGGCTCGCCGCATGGACCTTCTCGTCAACATCGACGTCCCCGATCTGGCGCAGGCCGAAGCCTTCTACACCCGTGCGTTCGACCTGACGGTCACGCGCCGCTTCGGCGAGGGCGGCGTCGAGCTCAGCGGGTTGCCGGCGAAGCTCTATCTGTTGGTGAAGCCGCAGGGTTCGATCGGCGCCGCCGGCCAGCCGCGCTCCTATGCGCGGCACTGGACGGCTGTGCATCTCGATATCGTGGTCGACGATGTCGAGGCGGCGCTGCATAAGGCGCTGGCCGCCGGCGCCACGACGGAAGATCAGATCAGAACCGCCAACTGGGGCCGCATCGTCACCATCGCCGATCCGTTCGGGCATGGGCTATGCCTGCTGCAATTTCTCAACCGTGGCTACGACGAGATCGCCCCGCGCCTGTAAGGCAAAGTGGCCCGCGTTTCGCCTTCAAAAAACCACGCTGGCCGTCCGCGACGTCCGGAACGCGCTTTTTCAATGCGCGTTATGACTCCGCTTCGCCGCGGCCTGCTTCGAATGGCGTCTATCAGTACCGCAGACGGCGCGGCTTTGAAGCCGACGGGGACGTTAAGAACCCACCCCCCGTAATACCAGTAATCCCCGTCCGCCTTGCGCCGGTCTCCGGGCCGCCAGCGGACAGCAAAGAGCGAGGAAATGAATATGCGTAGCAAAGCAGCCGCCTTGGCCCTGGCGTTGGCGATGGGCACCAGCCTCACGACCGCGGCTTTCCTTGTGCCGCAGGAAGCGTCCGCGCAGAGCCGCCGCGGGTACGACATGTTCTACGACGATCTGGCGCAGGACGGCCGCTGGGTCGAGCATCCGCGCTACGGCTGGGTCTGGTACCCGACGCGCGTGCGCGACGACTGGCGCCCCTACAACGACGGACGCTGGGTGTGGACCGATCAATATGGCTGGTACTGGGAATCCAACGAACGCTTCGGCTGGGCCACCTATCATTATGGCCGCTGGGGCTATGACGATCAGTATGGCCATATCTGGGTGCCGGGCGACGAATGGGCCCCGGCCTGGGTGTCGTTCCGCGATTCGGACGACGCCATCGGCTGGGCGCCGCTGCCTCCGGAAACGCTGGCGATGACGCTGATCTCGCTGCTGGCCGGCGGGCGCAGCAGCAACTACTACCGCTACGTCGACATGTCGGATGCCTACTACCAGCCGCGCTGGACCTTCGTGCCGACGCGCTATTTCACCGACGACCGCGTCTATACCCACGCCTATTCGTGGCGCGACAACGATCGCTATTACCGCGGCTCGCGCAACGTCACCAACTACACCACGGTGAACAACTACTACGTCAACCGCTCGATCGATCCGCAGCGCTGGGAAAGCCGCACCGGCCGCAAGGTCGACAGGGTCGTCGTGCGCGAGGTCGACGACCGGCGCGAATGGTCGAATGACCGGCGCGGCGACAACCAGTTGCGCGTCTATAACCCGCGCATCGAGCGCGACCGCGACGGCCGCTCGGCGCCGCCGCCGGCAGTGCGCGCGAAGGCCGACGACAAGCCGGTGGTGCGGGTGCAGCGCGAATGGACCGCGCCCGAGGAGCGGCGCGATCGCGCCAATACGCGCGACGAGTGGCGTCAGCGCTATACCCAGGGCGCGCGACGCCGGCCACGCCGGCAACCCCGGCCATCCCAGGCTCGCGCACCGGCGAGCCCACCCAGCGCGCCACGCCGGCGACCCCGGCGACGCCGCCGGATCGTGCCGGACGGCCGGATCGCGACAACGATCGCGGCCAGCGCGAGCGGGTGCAACAGCAGCGCGAGCAGGAGCAGAAGGCGCAGCAGGATCGCGTGCGCCAGCAGCAGCTGCAGCAGCGCGAGCAGCAGGAGAAGGCGCAACAACAGCGCCAGCAGGAGCAGAAGGCGCAGCAGGATCGCGTCCAGCAGCAGCGCGAGCAGCAGCAGAAGGCGCAGCAGGAACGCGCCCAGCAGCAGCGCGAGCAGCAGCAGAAGGCGCAGCAGGAACGCGCCCAGCAGCAGCGCGAACAGCAGCAGAAGGTGCAGCAGCAGCGCGAGCAGCAGCAGGAGCGCGCCCAGCAGCGGCGCGAACAGCAACAGAAGGCGCAGCCGGCCGAACGCGCCCGCCCGCAACAGACGCCACAGCAGGCGACGCGGCCGGAGAAGCAGGAGAAGCCGCAGCAGCAACAGCAGCAGCAGCAGAAGCGCGGCAATGACGAGGAGGAAAGGCAGCAGCAGGGCGGCCCGCGCCGCTAGTTTGCCGAAACGCGGATCACCGAGCCTTGGCTTAACGGGCGGCGCGACAAGCGCCGCCCGTTTTGTTGCGCGCGAAGCCGCCGGAACGCCCGATAGGGCGCTGCCGTTGCCGGTGAACGGAGAGAGAGGACGGCGATGCGACTTACCGCACTACGCAACCGGACGTTTGTCGTGGCGCTGGCGCTGGGCGCCGGCCTGGCAGCCTGTGCCGGCGAAGAGGACCGCACCGGACCGAGCTACAGCTATGTCGGCCCGGGCTGGTATGGCGGCTATTACGATCACTTTTACTACTACGATCGCGACGGCAAACGGCATCGCCGTCATCACGGCGGCAGGCATGAGCACGATCACGATCATGACAGGCGCGGTGACAGGGACGGCGACCGCGATGGCGACAGGGGCGGCGACCGGGGCGGCGACCGGGATGGCGACAGGAACTGGCGCGACCGCGACGGCGACCGTGACCGGCAGGCCGGTGTACGGCGCGACGGCGAGCGGCAGGGCACGCGCGAGGCAACGCAACCGGATGCCAGCAGCAGCGGCCAGCGCGGCGCTCACCAGCCCGCCGGCCAGCAGGAAAACACCCGCTCCGGCGCCGGTGCCGACGGTGGCAATGCCGGCGGTAATGGCACAAGCAGCGGCGGCGGCGGCCGCTCGGAATCGCGCGGCGGCGGCAGCGGTAGCGGGCGCCAGTGGGAACGCTAAAGCGATATCATTGACGAAATTTGCCGCGATTCTCGAAAAGACGATTTGCTCTACGCGTCTTGGGATGGAGCCTTGCAGGGGCTGCCGCGGTATTCAGGAACAGCTTTCCGGGCGTGCCGTTGGGTAGTCAGGAGGTTGTCATGACATGGATGGCGAAAGCGATGGCACTGGTCACGATGCTGGTCAGCATTCCGACGGCGGGATGCCAAATGGTGCAAACTTCTGACCCCAATCACGCCGCCAAGTCGCGCGAAGAGACCACCCTTCGCAGCGAGACTTTCAGCACCGCCCTGCCTCAGAACGTCGACCGTTCACTGCAGCGCGATGTGCAGCTGGCGCAGTCCACCATTCGCTCGGACGAAAACATCCGCTCGGGCGGCAGCACCATCGGTGGCGGTACCAGGCCGGCACCGCCGACCGGTACCGACAGCGGCAAATAATTTTAGACAGCGGCAGGCGCATTTCGGTGCTCCTGCCGTTTTTGCAATTCGAGCAAATCATGGTTGGGCGACATCGCCGGCGATTCCCTCAAACTATGTGAATTTGTTCTGAACATAAACCCCTTGAGCAACGGAGGTCGCGATGCTCAGACACGTTTCCACTGCGGCGATAATCGCCACCTGCTTCGTCGCAACGCCCGTCATGGCGCAATGCGGTTCGCATAATTTGGAGACATCGCAGGATACGACCGGCGCTGCGCCGATCGAGCTGGCGCAGACCCGCGACGGCACGACCTTGCGCGAGCAGGAGAACCGGCGCTCCGGCGGCGACGGCACCGCGGTGCCGCCCAACACGCTGCGCCCGCGCGGCGACACCACGGGTGCGGGTCAGAACCAGGGCAGTCCGCCGGGAACGTCGAGCGGCCGCGGCACCTTCAGTTCGCCCAGCACCACGGGCAATCCCAACAGCCCGGCGCCCGGTGCCGACACCAGTCAATCGGGCGGCGACGGCGACAGCGGCTCCGGTGGCGGCGCGGGTTCCGGTAGCGGCGGTAGCGGCTCGGGCGGCGGCGGCTCGGGCGGCGGTTCGGGCGGCTGATCTGCTTCGCAATAAGGCAAACGGCGTCACCCCTGAATAGCGTGACGCCGTTTTGCTATCGGCGCAGTTTTCCAAGCGTGACGCCCGCCCTGCGGCAGCGGTATAACAACGCCATGACGTCCCGCCGCGCCTTGCTCGCTGTCACCCTCGCTTTCACCCTTACCGCCTGCGGTTTCGAACCGCTGTACGGCAACCGGCAGCAATCGGGCGATGCGGTGTTCAACGATTTCCACCAGATCAAGGTCGCGACCATCCCCGAGCGCCACGGCCAGATGCTGCGCAACGAATTGCTCGACCGGCTGAACTATAAGGGCGAGCCCAGCCAGCCGCGCTACGAGCTGAAAGTGTCGTTGAAGGAAGAGCAGCGCGAAGTCCTGGTGCGCTCGGACCAGGTGGCGACGGCGGTGGATCTGACCCTGACGGCGAAATACGAGCTGGTCGATCGCGCCAATGGCGCAGTGCTGAGCACCGCCACGCCGCGCTCGATCATGCGCTTCAACGTGCTGGCCTCGCCCTATGCGACCTTGAGTTCGGCCGAGGACGCCCGCCGCCGCGCCGCCAAGCAATTGGCCGAAGACATCCGCGCCCGGCTGGCCGTGTACTTCACCAGCGCCAAAGGCAAGTAGCTTTTCAGCGCGCCGGCGCGCATTGCTCCGACGGCAGCCGTTCCATCGGCGTGTCGGCGGGATTGGCGCCCAACGCATAGCGCACGCAGTCGCCAACCTGGAACACCGAAAAGCTCTGCAGATACACCGGCGTAATGCCGTCGCGCAGCGTGTAGCGCCACACCGCAGCCTTGCCGAGATCCTTCTCCGTGCCCAGCGCAATGGCAATTCCGACAGGACCGGCCAAGAAGCCCATGGCAATGCGCGAATCGCGGTCTTCCGTACCTTGCACCTGAGCATTGCTGGCCTGCTCGACATGCCCAATGCGCCACTGGAACGTGGCCGGGTCCTCGCCGACTTCCTTCTTCAGGCTGCAGGCGCCCAGCAGCACCAGCGCCGTCAGAGCGACGCCGGACGCTCTATTTGGCAAGCTGAACACGAATGCCCTCGAACAATTCGCGGCTGAACTCGGTCTGCCCCGTGCCGGTGATCTGCAGCTGCGAGCGCTTCTCCCAGTTGACCGCGACCGCAGTCGGCGGTGCGCTCGAGCGGCGCACGATGACGCGGCCTACTTCGCCCCAACTGAACAGATTCATCGACTTGGTCACCTGCACATTCAGGCCCTCGGGCCGCTCCTCTGTGCCGGTGATGTTGATGCGCAGATCACGCAAAGCCGCAAGAGTCGCAGCCGACACCCGGTCATAGGGTGCGGCAAACTGCTCGGTCACGCCAGCATCGACTGGTGCGTCGCGCACCGTCTCGGCTGTGGCGCAAGCCGCAAGCGCGGCGAGCAGCAACGCGGCCAGCATCGGCCCGAAAGTTTTTGTCATTCTCGATATCCCCCCAACGACAATGCATACGCTGGTATGCAACCGCCGGTCGTTTTCCAGCGCCGAGGATTTCAATTCAATGTGCCGGTAGTTGCAAGAGGCAATCGAACGAATCGGCGGTTTAGTCGGCATTTTCCAGCCTGAACAATGGCCGCCATTGCTGCCGGCCGCTACACGCCACGCCAGCCTGTTCCCGCAAGGTGGCGTCCGGCGCTACCCCGCCTTCTCGATCAGCTTCTTCAGCACCGAACGGTGGCAATGGCTTTCGTCGGCGCAATAGCAGCCGATGGAAATGTCGGTGCGTTGGGCAAGTGCGGCCACCATCTTCAGCGCCTCGCGCTTTTCGGCGCTGCCCGACATTTCCTTGGCGAAGCGCTCGGAGAATTTCTTCCACGCCGTGACGTTGTCGGATTGCGGGAAGCCGTGCTTCTTGGCCCAGGCCAACAATTCCGCCGATGGCGCCAGAAGCGGCAGCCAGACATCGTAGAGATCGCGCTTCTTGCGCTCGGCCTCGCTCAGGCCGCGCGGCAGATAGCGCACCGTCGCCAAGCGCAGCGCGCCCTTGGGCGCCTTCTCGGCGGGCGTTTCGCCGCCGATGCGGAAGGTGGACAAGGTCATGGTTCGTCTCCCCTTGCTTGATGGCGATTGTGCGGCGGGGAAGGCGCTTGCGCCAGTGCATGTCCAGCCGGCGATTGTGCCAGGCGTCCGGAAGGAGAACCACAGAGACACAGAGGCACAGAGCAAACCTCTTCAGTGTCTGTGTCTCTGTGCCTCTGTGGTTAGTCGAATTTACAGGCTGCGCCGCATCAGGCAGGCGCCGTCGCCGTATTTCGCCAGGGCCGCCGCCAGCGCCGGATCTTCCACCGCCGCGAAACCGTGGCCGCGCCAGAAATTGGCGGTGCCCAGCACGGCGATCAGCTCGATCGACGACAGCGACAGCGAACGGGCGATCATCGGCAGGCGCTCGATCATGGTGCCGGCCAGGCCCAGCGAGCGGCGGACCGGATCGACCACCACGTCGTGCAGATAAAGCGTGTCGGCGGTGGCAGGGATGGCGCCCAGCAGCGAATCCAGCGGCGGCGGCTGCAGCGCGCGCCACGGATGGAACAGCGCATAGGCCGCCAGATGGCCGCGATGCTCAGCGACCCAGGAACCGGCGGGAAAGAGCGCGCAGCGCTCGGCGAACACGGTCGAGCTTTCCGGCAGCGCGGCATGGATGCGATTGCCCAGCGCCTCGACGGCGGCCAGATCGCTCGCGCGCATGGGACGCCAGGGGGCGGGAAGAAGCGTGGCATCCGCGGTGGGCGCATTTGCCGGCAAGGTGTCGAGCGACATCGCGGTATCGATGTAACATTGTTTCGGTTTCATGGCGAGGCAGGCTGCGGCTATGGTCTGTGAATGAAAGTCGCCGCCGCATCGGCCGACCGGTTCGTTGCCAAACCGGACGGCAAAATCCGCGCCATCGTGATCTACGGTCCCGACGAGGGGTTGGTGGCGGAGCGCGGCAAGAAGGCAGCGCTTTCGGTATGTCCCGATCTGGGCGATGCCTTCAGAGTCGTCGATATTCCGGGCTCAGCGCTGAAGGATGACGGCGCGCGGCTGGCCGACGAGATCGCCGCGATCTCATTAATGGGCGGCCGGCGGGTGATCCGCGTGCGGCCGGCAGGCGAGGAGAGCGTCGAGGCGCTGTCCAACGCGCTGGCGGCCACCGCCGGCGACGGGCTGATCGTGCTGGAAGCGGGCGATCTGAAGAAGACCTCCAAACTGCGCAAGCTCGCCGAAGAGGCCGGCAACGCTGCCGCCATCGCCTGCTATGGCGACGAGGGCCGCCAGCTCGATTCCCTCATCGAGGAGACTCTCGGCCAGTTCAAGCTGCGCGCCGCCCCCGATGCCATCGCCTATCTGATCGAAAATCTGGGCGGCGATCGCGGCGTGTCACGCAAGGAGCTGGAGAAGCTGGCGCTCTATAAAGGCACGAGGGAGGGCAGCGAGATCACGCTCGAGGACGCCATGGCCTCGGTGGGCGATACGGCCGCGCTGTCGCTGGACGACGTGGCGCTGGCGGCAGCCGAGGGCGATCAGAAGGGGCTGGACCGGGCGCTGGATCGCGCCTTCGCCGAAGGCACCACTGCGATCTCGCTGCTGCGGGCGATCTCACGCCATTTCCTGCGCCTGCATTCGGCCCGCGCGCTGATGCAAGGCGGCGCCGATGCCCGCGCCGCCGTCGAGCGCATGCGCCCGCCGCCGATCTTCTCCGTGCGCCCGCTGCTGGTGCGGCAACTCGCTTTGTGGAACGGCCCGGCTCTGGGCGATGCGCTGAGCTTGCTGACCGAAGCCGAGCTGCAATGCAAGACCACCGGCATGCCGGATCAGGTCATCGTCCGCCGCGCCTCGATGCGGCTCGCCAACGCGGCCAATGTGGCGAGGGCGAAGGGGCGAAGGTAAGAAACCACAGAGACAAAGAGGCACAGAGCTTTTCTCATCTCCGTGTCTCTGTGCCTCTGTGGTTTTCCTATTTTGAGAGCCTTTTTCCCTTGCGCTGCAACGACAGCCGATGCCGGAAAGGATTGCCGGGCCAGTGGGCGCCGTCTTTGTGCCGCAGGTCTTCCAGGATGCGCACCAGATGGCGGCGGGTTTCGGCTTTGCCCAGGCCGGTGGGCACTACATAGGTCGCCAGCCGCCGCTTGATGCGATCGGGCGTCTGCTGCTTGAGGATGCCGGCGAGTTTTTCTTCCGTCATGCCGGGGCGGGACAGCACGCGGCGGCGCTGCAGCCAATGCGGGGCGGAGACGACGATGGTGGCGTCGACCCGCTGATGCCCGTTGCCTTCGAACAGCAGCGGGATGTCGAGCACCACGATGGGCGCGCGCTTGCGCTTGGCCAGCGTCAGAAAGCGGCGCTGCTTCTTGTGCACCATGGGGTGAAGGATCGCTTCCAGCCGCTTCAGCGCCGGCTGGTTGCCGAACACCTGCGCGCCCAGTTTCTGGCGATCGAGCACGCCTCCGCTGACGACGCCGGGAAAAGCCTCGGCGATATGCGGCAGCGCCGGCCCGTGCTTGACGGTCAGCGAATGGACCGCCGCGTCGGCGTCGTACACCGGCACGCCCAGCTGGCGCAGCATGGCGGTGGCGGTGGACTTGCCCATGCCGATGGAGCCGGTGAGCGCCACGATCAGCATCCGCTCACGCCCCGATCAGATCGGCCGCGACATGGCGGCGCAAATCGTCGTCCACGGTTGGTGCGACACCGAACCACGCCTCAAAGCCCGGGCGCGCCTGGTGCAGCAGCATGCCCAGCCCATCGACGACGGCGTTGCCGCGCGCGCTTGCCGCCTTCAGCAAAGATGTCATCAGGGGAACGTAAACCAGATCGCTGACGATGGCAGTCCTGGGCAGCGCATCGAGCTTGATCTCCAGCGCCTCGTGCCCAGCCATGCCAAGCGAGGTGGTGTTGACCAGGAGCGCTGCGTTGGCCAAAGCGTCGCTGCGCTCGCGCCAGTCGCCGACGATGATGGGACCGCCCAGCGCCTCCTTCAGCGTCTGCGCCCGCTCGCGATTGCGGTTGACCAAACGGATCTCGCGCGCGCCGGCATCGACCAGCGCCGCCAGCACCGCCCGAGCAGCACCTCCCGCGCCCAACACCACGGCGGGACCGGCATCGGCCCGCCAGTGCGGCGCGCCGGCTTTCAAGTTTTCGATGAAGCCGAAGGCATCGGTGTTGGAGCCGACCAGCTCGCCTTGCGCGCTCACCACCACCGTATTCACCGCCCCGATGCGGCGAGCCAGAGGATCGGCGCGATCGACCAGCGCCAGCGCCTTCTCCTTCAGCGGCAAAGTGAGGTTGCAGCCGGAGAACCCCAGCCCGCGCAACCCGCCCAGCGCGCGCGCCAGTTCCCCGGGCGGCACCATGAGCGGCAGATAGGCGCCGGCAATGCCGTGTCGCTTGAGCCAATGCCCATGCAGACGCGGGCTGCGCGAATGGGTGATGGGATAGCCCATCACACCTGCGAGCTTGAGCGGCGGTTGCGGTTGTTCGGCCATGGCGGGGATGTTCTAGCGCGGGCCGGTGTTAAAGGCCAACCGGCCTTGCTATGGCGTCTTTGAAAATCGCCAGGCGCCGTTGGTGATTTCGAACAGGCCTTCGTTGGGGATGCCGGCCTGTTTCACCGGCGGGCTGACCTTGACGAAATCGGCGGTGAAGCTGCAGGGGATTTTGCCGGAAGTCGCGGGCAGGCAGCTGCCTTTGCGGAAATTCCTGATCTCGCCCGGGACCAGGCAGCTGGAGGCGTTGGAGGCGCAGATCCTGGCACAGATATCGGGCGGAAGCGAACGTCTCTGCACCGGCGAGCCGCTGCACAATTCGGCGAACTCGTTCCAGGGCGAATGCACGTCGCGCATCCATTGCTCAACTGCCTGCTGCATTTGCGCTTCGCTCGGCTCGGTCTGTTGCGCGTGCGCGATGGGAGCCGCCGATATCAGCAGCGCCATAAGCGGCAGCGCGAATTTTTTCATGCCTTGCCGATCCCGTTCTCGCGCAGGAAACCCAGCAGCGGCAGCAGCGGCAGGCCGAGAATGGTGAAGAAATCGCCGTCGATGCGCGAGAACAGATGCGCGCCTAGTCCTTCCAACCGATAAACGCCGACCGAACCCAGCACATCGTCGCCCGCCTGGTGCAGGTAGTCGTCGAGAAACGCATCGCTGAAATTCCGCATGGTCAGCCGCGCCACCGCATTGTGATGCCAAACCCGTCCCCTGGGCGCGGGCGTGATCCATGTCGGGCGGCTTGTCGAACAGCACGTTGTTGCAGGACAGGATTTGGTCGGCGCCGATCACCAGCGCCTCGGGGTTGCGGCTGGAGATGCGCGTGGCTTTGAGTTCGGCCAGAGTTTCGGCGATCTGCGCCCCCGAAGCGCCGGAAGATTTCAGGCTCAGCTTGATCTCTTCCTCATCGACGCCGGGGGACGCAGTTTCGAACGCCAGCCCGGCGTTTTCCAGGATGCGGCGGCGGGTCGGGCTGGTGGAGGCGAGAATGAGCGTGGGCATGGGGAGAATTTAGCGAGCCCGCCCCTTCGTGTCATTTCGAGCGGAGCGAGAAACCTTCGCCCATTGAACTACAAATCGAGCCGTTTGTTCTGGGTGTACCAGGGGAGGGTGTCTCGCTCCGCTCGACATGAAAAATTTTTAGCGCGTCGGCAGCGTCAATGTTTCGCCGATGCGTGGGGCAAGCACCATACAGGGCGAAGCCGCGCTGCCATTGCATTCGGCGGCCTGGATGCGGGCGGCGACGATGTCCTTGCAAGCCGCACCCAGCGGCGTCGATTCGTCGTGGTGGATCACCAACAGGCGCTGTTCGCCCGGTTGCACCGGATTGTCGACGCCGGTGCGATAGCGCGATTTGTGCTCGGCGAGTTTTTCGCTGCCGTCCTTCAGCCGGTAGGCGATATCGACCTGCACGTAATCGAGCGGCCGGTTGGATTTGTTGACGAGCGTAAGCGATGGCTTGCACGAGCCGAACACGGTCTGCTCCGGCCCGTAACGGACTTCCAGCGGCGCGCTCTGCGCCGTGGCGAGGATGGGAAAACTCAACACGGAAAGAAGAACCAACGCGGACCTGGTCTGCATGACATTCCTCCTGTTGTGGTCGTTTCCTTCAGATGTCGGTCGCCTGCACGATCTCGCGCCGCTCGCTCAGCATCTGCATGACAGCGGCGGCGGTTTCCTCGATCGAGCGGCGGGTGACGTCGATCACCGGCCATTCCTGGCGCGAGAACAGACGCCGCGCCTGGCGCATCTCCTCTTCGACCAGATCGAGATCGGTGTAGTCGGTTTCGACCTCGTCCTGCAGCAGGCGCAGGCGATTGCGCCTGATCTGCACCAGCCGCTCCGGGTCGGTGACCAATCCTACCACCAGCGGGCGGCTGACGCTCAAAAGTTCCGATGGTGGATCGGAATGCGGCACCAGCGGCACATTGGCGGCCTTGATGCCGCGATTGGCGAGATAGACGCAGGTCGGCGTCTTGGACGTGCGCGAGGGGCCGGTCAGAACCACATCGGCGCGGTCGAGATCGTGCAGGCCCTGGCCGTCGTCATGCGCCAGCGTGTAATGCATGGCGTCGATGCGGGCGAAATATTCGGCATCCATGATGTGCTGGCGGCCGGGCGAGGCCGCGCCGCTGGAATGGAAATGGCGCGCCAGTTCGCTCATCACCGGATCCAGCACCGAAATGCAGGCCATACCCATGCGCCGGCACTGCTCCTGCAAAAAGTCGCGCAGGCGAGGATCGATCAGGGTGAAGATCACCGGGCCGGGCGTGGCCTCGATCGCCTGCATGACCTTTTCCATCTGGCCCTTGGTGCGCACCAGCGACCAGACATGCTCGACCACCTTGACGTTCTCGAACTGCACCAGGCAGGCGCGCGCCACCGAGCCCACGGTCTCGCCGGTGGAATCGGAGATCAGATGCAGATGATAGGCCCGTTCCGTCATGGTCGGCAGATTACGCTGCCCGCTTGCAGGAAAGAAAGTGCGCCAACAGCATCCATCCCCCGCGCTGTGTGCGTAAGCCCGGTATGAAGTTCAGGCTTATCCCCGCTTGGCGCCCGATCGGCCCGATGTCGACTTTCCATGCGCACTGGCATGGATTTGCCACACGCGCTTGGCAGGCGGTGGACAAGAAATACGTCGTTGACGAAACAGGCGCGCGGCCGGGGCGCGCGGACCTTTATCCCCGTCTTTCGCCGGGAACCGACCGGGCCGGAAAATCCGCTCAAATACGGTAATTCCGGCTCTCTCACCCCTCGATACAGGCCGACAATCCCCCATCCGTTCGGCGGGCCTTGCCAGAACTGATAATTCGAGGACAAATCCCGGCTTGCGTGAATCCCCGCTGCGCACAGGCCCTACTACCACTACCAATTAAGAATCTAATAATAGGAAGAGAAGAGGAAAACATCCTCTCGGCGTGTGGTTAGGGAAGCAGCGGTCGTCAGGGAGGTATCGGAGTTTGCTTTGGGTCTTGCGTGGCGAGAGGCTGCGGCCGCCGCCGATCTGGCTGATGCGCCAGGCCGGCCGCTATTTGCCTGAATATCGGGCGCTGCGGGCGCAGGCGGCGAATTTTCTCGAATTCTGCTATACGCCGGCCATGGCGGTGGAAGCGACCTTGCAGCCGATCCGCCGCTTCGATCTCGATGCCGCGATCATCTTCTCCGACATACTGGTGGTGCCGCACGCGCTGGGCCGCGACGTGCAGTTCAAGGAAGGCGAGGGTCCGGTGCTGCAGCCTCTGGCCGCTGGCGATGCGCCTGTGCAGCTCGACGCGCCAGCCCTGAAGCGGCATCTGGCGCCGGTCTACGAGGCGCTCGTCCAGACCCGGCGCGAGCTTGCCAAGGAGAAGGCGCTGATCGGCTTCGCCGGCGCGCCCTGGACGCTTGCCTGCTACATCATCGACGGGCGCAACCGCAACGACCGCTTTGCCGCGACCCGCCGCTTCATGCGCGAACAGCCCGATCAATTCGCCGCTCTGATGGAGACGCTGACGCAAGCGATCATCGAGCATTGCCGCAACCAGCTCGCCGCCGGCGCGCAAGTCATCCAGCTGTTCGATTCCTGGGCCGAGATCCTGCTGGATGGCGGCGCCGAGGATCTGCAGCGCTGGTCGGTGACGCCGATGCTGCGCATTGCCGATATATTGCGGCGGGAAAGTTCGGGCGTGCCGGTGATCGCCTTCCCCAGGGGCGTCGGCGAGCATTTCGAGCTCTATACGCGCGAGGGCAGTTTCGCCGGCCTCAGCATCGACACCACTGTGACGTCGGAATGGGCCCGCGATCATCTGCAGAAGCGCACCGCCGTGCAGGGCCATCTCAGCAACCTTACCCTGGTCGAAGGCGGCGAGACGATGCAGCGCGAGATCGCAGAGATGACCAAGACGCTGGGCCGCGGCCCCTATATCTTCAACCTCGCCCATGGTGTGCTGCCGCAAACACCGCCGGACCATGTCGCCGAACTGGTGCAGCTGATCCGCGGCCCGCGCTGGAAGCGGGCGCAAGCCTGAAGCGGGATGGAGCAGCGGCCATGAAGACCGCCGTCGTTCTGTTCAATCTCGGCGGGCCGGATTCGCTTGCGGCGGTCAAGCCGTTCCTGTTCAACCTGTTCAACGATCCCGCCATCATCGGCGTGCCGAAGCCGATCCGGTATCTGCTGGCGAAACTGATCTCCTCGCGGCGCGAGAAAAAGGCGCAGGCGATCTATGCGCAAATGGGCGGGCGCTCGCCGATCCTGCCGCAGACCCAGGCCCAGGCCGAGGCGCTGCAGGCGGCGTTGAACGCACAAGGGTCGGACCAATGGCGCTGCTTCATCGCCATGCGCTACTGGAACCCGCGCGCGGCGGTCACGTTGCAGGAAGTCATCCAGTGGAGGCCCGACCGCGTGGTGCTTCTGCCGCTCTATCCGCAGTTCTCGACCACCACGACAGGATCATCGCTGCGCGAGTGGCGCGAACTGGCCGAGCACGCGAATTTCAAGCCAAGGACCACGGCAATCACCAATTACCCGACCAATGCCGGCTGGATCGACGCCGTCGCCGAGCTGGCGCGCGCAGCCGTTGGCCAAGCAGGCCGCCAACCGATGGTGCTGTTTTCCGCCCATGGCCTGCCGCAGAAGATCGTCGATGCCGGCGATCCCTACCAGCGGCAGGTCGAACGGACGGTCGCTGCCCTGCGCAGCCGGCTTGCCGACCTGAATTTCGACTCCGAGATTTGCTACCAGAGCCGGGTCGGACCGTTGAAATGGATCGGGCCTTCGACCGAGGCATGCATTCTGCGCGCCGCGGCACAGAAGCGTGTCATCGTCGTCGTGCCAGTCGCCTTCGTTTCCGAGCATTCGGAAACCCTGGTCGAACTTGATATCGAATACCGCCATCTGGCCGAAGCCAATGGCGCACCAGGGTACGTGCGCGCCGCAACGGTGCAGACGCAGCCGGCCTTTATCGCCGAGCTGGCAGCGCTGGCGCGGCGCGCGGCTGCTGCCGATACTGACGCGATTGAGGGTGCCGCATGACCTTCGACCAAGCCGCCATCGTCGCCATCTTCGGCGTAGCGCTGGTGCTGTTTGTCAGCGAGCGGGTGCGTTACGACCTGGTGGCGCTGGGCGCGCTGCTGGCTTCGGTGCTGCTGGGGCTGGTGAAGCCGGACGAGGCTTTCGCCGGCTTCGGCAACAATGCGGTGGTCACCGTCGCCGCCGTGCTGGTGATGAGCCACGGCCTGGCGCGCTCGGGCGCGGTCGATGTGGTATCGGGCCCGCTGCTGCGCCAGGCGAAGCATCCGCTGGTGCTGATGGCCGGGCTGTGCATCGCCGGCGCCTTTCTCTCGGCCTGGATGAACAATGTCGGCGCGCTGGCGCTGCTGATGCCGGTCGCCATGGTGGGGGCGCGGGCCGGCGGCTACTCGGTGTCGCTGCTGCTGATGCCGCTCTCCTTCGCCACCTTGCTGGGCGGCATGACGACGTTGATCGGCACGCCGCCCAATCTGCTGGTGGCCGATCTGGCCGAACGCCTGCGCGGCGAGAAATTCGCCATGTTCGACTTCGCGCCGGTGGGCGCGGCGATCACCCTGGTGGCTATCGCCTTCATCGTGCTGGTGGGCTGGCGGCTGCTGCCCAATGCGCGCTCCGGCCGCAAGGCGCCGGACGAGATTTTCGATGTCGGCCATTACGTTACCGAAGCGATGCTGACCGACAAATCGGTCTGGGTCGGCAAGACCATCGGCGAGTTCGAGCAGGCGACGTCGGATGCGGTGGTGGCGCTGGGCCTGATCCATGGCGAGACGCGGCTGCGGCCGCATTCGGCCTATGTGCTGCAGGAAGGCGACGTGCTGCTGTTGCAGGCCGACACGCAGGGGCTGCAGGAATTCGTCAAGGCGGGCGATATCGAACTGGTCGCGGCCGAGCCGCATGCGCCGGAAGAAGCGGCGGCGAAGACGGAGACGGCGGAAGTCGAGGCGGCGGCCCGCAGCTTCGTCAATGCCGGCGTCGCGGCCGAGGTCGTGGTGGAGGACGAGAAACAGGCCCAGGCTGCGAAGGACGCGGCCGCCAAGGAAGCGGCCAAGGAAGAAAAACGCGCCGCGCGCCGCGCCATCGATACGGTGGAAGCCGTTGTCACGCCCACCGCCTGGGTGCAGGGCAACACCGCGCGCGGCTTGCGCCTGCGCGCCCGCTACGACGCCAACCTGCTCGCCATCTCCCGCCGCGGCCGGCCCGTGACCACGCGCCTGCGCGACGTGCCGCTCAATGCCGGCGACGTGCTGCTGCTGGAAGGGCCGGAGGAGGATCTGGCCGAGATCGTCGCCAGTCTCGGCTGCCTGCCGCTGGCCAATCGCAGCCTGACCCTGTCGCAGCGCAAGGTGGTGCTGCCGCTGCTGGTATTCGTGGGCGCGATCGCGCTCGTTATCTCGGGCTACACCTCCGCCTCGGTGGCCTTCGTGCTGGGCGCGGCGGCGATGGTGGCGCTGGGCTTCATGCCGGTGCGCGAGGTCTACAGCGCCATCGAATGGCCGGTGGTGGTGCTGCTGGCGGCCCTCATTCCAGTCGGCACGGCTTTGGAAACGACGGGAACAGCACAGCTGATCGCCGACGGCATCGTGGCGGTGGCGGGGCAACTGCCGACGCGCGGCATCCTGGCGCTGGTGCTGATCGCCACCATGGCGATCACGCCGATCCTCAACAACGCCGCCACCGTGCTGGTGATGGGCCCGATCGCCCATGCCGTGGCGCAAAGCGTCGGCGTCGACAGCTCGGCCTTCCTGATGGCCGTCGCCATCGGCGCCTCCTGCGACTTCCTGACCCCCTTCGGGCATCAGAACAACACGCTTATTCTGGGACCGGGCGGCTACAGATTCGCCGATTTCTGGCGGCTCGGCCTGCCGATGGATGTTATCGTGGTCGCGGTCGGCGTCTTCCTGCTGCCGATCGTCTTTCCGTTCTGAACCATCGAAGCTTCCCGTGATCGCCGATTACTATCCCTGGATCAAGGCGCTGCATGTCATCGCCGTCATCGCCTGGATGGCGGGCATGCTCTATCTGCCGCGCCTGTTCGTCTATCACGCCGACACGCAAAACGGCTCGCAGCAGTCGGAGACCTTCAAGGTGATGGAGCGGCGTCTGCTCAAGGCCATCATCAATCCGGCGATGATCGCCACCTGGGTGCTCGGCCTTATCATGGTGGTGGTGGGCGATCTGTGGGACCAGAAATGGCTGTGGGCCAAGCTCGTCCTGGTGCTGGTGCTGTCCGGCCTGCACGGCATGTTCAGCCGCTGGCAGCGTGATTTCGATCACGACCGCAACACCCGCCCGGCGAAGTTCTATCGCCTGATCAACGAAGTGCCGACGGTGCTGATGATCGGCATCGTGGTGCTGGTGATCGTGAAGCCGTTTTGACTCTTTAATTTGATTCGTCATCGCCCGGCTTGACCGGGCGATCCATGCCAGAAGCGCCGGCCATATTTATTCACCTCACCCTGAGCTCGTCGAAGGGCGAGGTGCGCAGGCGATCTGTGATCCCTCATCCTTCGACGGGCTCAGGATGAGGACGATTGAGTGGAATCGGGCATGGATGCCCCGGTCAAGCCGAGGCATGACGGAATAGGGAGAATGACGCATCCCTTCCATGCCGGCCGTGCAATTGCCGTAGCTACCCACGCGGCGCAGACTGTGCGTCTTCATGTTCGAGTTCTCTTTCCCGACGCTGATCCTGCTCGCCATCGCCGCCACGTTTTTGCTGGCGGGGTTGGTCAAGGGCGTGATCGGCATGGGACTGCCGACGGTGGCGATCGGCCTGCTCGGGCTGGTGATGGCGCCAGCGCAGGCGGCGGCCATTCTGGTGATCCCATCGCTGGTCACCAATGTCTGGCAGCTCATGGCCGGCCCGGCCTTCGGCGCGCTGATCGTGCGGCTGTGGCCGATGATGCTGGGCATTTGTCTCGGCACCTGGGCGGGCGCTGGCGTGCTGACTGGAAGCAACAGCGCGCTGGCCTCGACCTTGCTCGGCGTGGCGCTGCTGGTTTATGCCGCCATCGGACTGTTCGCCCGGCGCTTCGCGGTGCCCGCGGCGATGGAGAAATTCCTGAACCTGCCGATCGGCATCGCCACCGGGCTGGTCACCGGCGCCACCGGCGTCTTCGTGCTGCCGGCGGTGCCGTATTTGCAGGCGCTCAAACTCGATCGCGAAGACCTGATCCAGGCGCTGGGCCTGTCCTTCACCGTCTCGACCGTGGCGATGGGCGCGGTGCTGTGGGACGAGGGCGTGTTCGCTTTGTCCTTGATGGGCGTGTCGTTGCTGGCCTTGTTGCCGGCGTTGGCGGGCATGTGGCTCGGCACTTGGCTGCGCTCTCGCATTGCAGCAGAAACTTTCCGCCGGCTGTTTTTCCTCGGTCTTCTTTTGCTCGGTGCGCATTTGAGTTTGCGCAGCGTGCTTTAAGGCTTAGCATTCCACATAACATCGCTGCGAAAAGGCGATGCCGAATCAAGAACGATCGGAGGGAAGCCATGAAGCGGTTCAAGGAGCGCAGCATCGGGGAGCTTTATCGCGACGATCCCGAACGCGCCGACGCGCTGGTGTTCGGCCGGCAGGCCAAGACCAACCGGCGCGGATTTCTCAAGGGCGCCGGCCTGACGGCAGTAACGGCGGCGGTGGGCGGCGCCATCCCTTTTGCCGACAGCATGCCGGGCGGGCTGATCCCCGCCGCGCTGGCGCAAGGCACGCCGGGTGCGGCGCCGGCCAAGCCCGATGCGCCAATGATGCTGAAGATGGACGGCAAGGCCGAGCTCATCGTGCTGCAGGAGAAGCCGCTCAACGCCGAAACGCCCGCCCACCTGCTGGACGACGAGGTGACGCCGAACGAGAAGTTCTTCATCCGCAACAACGGAAACCTTCCCGAGGCGACGGCCAATCCCAAGGCATGGAAGATCACCGTCGACGGCGAGGTCGACAACAAGCAGGAGCTGACGGTCGAGGATCTCGAGAAGAAATTCCAGCAGGTCAGCTTCAAGCTGCAGCTCGAATGCGGCGGCAATGGCCGCTCCGGCTTCTCGCCCGAGGCGCGCGGCAATCAATGGAGCAATGGCGCCATCGGCTGCGCCGAATGGAGCGGCGTGCGCCTGTCGGACGTGCTGAAGGCGGCGGGGCTGAAATCCTCGGCGGTCTATACCGGCCATTACGGCGCCGATCCGCATCTGTCGGGCGACACCAGCAAGCCGACCATCAGCCGCGGCGTGCGCCTGGAAAAGGCGATGGAGCCGCATTCGATCATCGCGCTGCGCATGAACGGCAAGCCGATCCCGCTGGTGCACGGCGCGCCGGCGCGGCTGGTGATTCCGGGCTGGCCCGGCTCGACCTCGGCCAAGTGGCTCAATCGCATCTGGGTGCGCGACAAGGAGCATGATGGCCCGGGCATGACCGGCGCCTCCTATCGCGTCGCCAAGGTGCCGATGGTGCCGGGCGGCAAGGCCGACAACGCCAACATGGTGATCCTGGAATCGATGCCGGTGCGCTCGATCATCACCAATATCGCGCACGGCACCGAACTGCCGGCCGGCACGCGCAAGCTCGACCTGCGCGGCCATGCCTGGGCCGGCGAGAATACGATCAGCGCCGTGCATGTCTCGATCGACTACGGCGCGAGCTGGAAAGCGGCCGAGGTCAAGGCGCCAGCCAACAAATACGCCTGGCAGCGCTGGACGGCGGCGGTCGATCTGCCCAGCGCCGGCTATTACGAGGCCTGGGTGCGCGCCACCGATTCCAGCGGCAAGATGCAGCCGCATGTGGTCGGCAACTGGAACCCGCAGGGCTATGGCGGCAATGCCATGCATCGCATCGCGCTGCTGGTGAAGGCGTAGCGGGGCTGCAACGGCGCGGCGGGGCGCTGACCCCGCCCGTCCAGCGCGCATGAAGCTCGAGTTCATCCACATCGTCGCCGGCCTGCTGGTGTTCGTGGCGATCTTTCTGCTGATCGACAAGCAAACCCGCTTTGCGCCAAGGCCGCTGCCTTCCGCCGCGCGTCCCGCCGTGCCGGCGCCTGCTGCAACGCCGGCCGTAGTCGAACGCCCGCCGGTCGGCGAGCATGGCGATACGGTGGAATCGCTGCCCGAAGGCCCCGGCCGCGAAGAGACGTTCTACGCCTGCGCCGCCTGCCACGGCACCGCGATCGTCAGGCAGCAGGGCATGACGCGGCTGCAATGGGACGCCAGCATCGACTGGATGATCGAGCGCCACGGCATGGCCAGGCCCGACCAGGCCGAGCGCGATGTCATCCTGGATTACCTGACGACGCAATTCCCCCCGCGCGCCCGGCGCGGGCGCGACAATCCGTTCCTGAAGAATTAGATCGGTTTGCCCGACTTGATGCCGATGACGCGGCCCTGCTGCTTGGGACGCGGCAATTGTTTGTGAGCGTCCCAGATCTTTTCCAATCGCTGCAGCACCACGTCGGGCATCGCCGCGCTTTTGCGGGACTTCATGTCGACGGCAATGGTGATCAGCTCATTAGTCGAAGCGAGATAACCCTGCCCGGCGTGATGCAGGAAGTGCATGTAATGCAGCCGCTTGGCATCGAAGCCCAGCAGCTGGGTGGTGAAGCGCATGCCGGCGCCGGCCAGCATCTCGCGCTCGTAGGTGATGTGGCCTTCGAGCGTCATGGTGGTGATGCCGTAGGTCTTCCGCCCATGATCGCCCAGCCCGCAATGCGGCAGGAACTCGTCGGTCGCCAGATCGAACGCCACCATGAAGTAGCCCATGTTGAGATGGCCGTTATGGTCGACCCAGTCCGGCTTCATGGCGATCTCGAGCGCCGCGAACGGCGCTTCGGCAGGATCGCGCAGAGTTGAGGGCAAGTTGGTTGTCATGGCTTCGATGATCGGTTGTAGCATCGCCGCACGATGACGCAACCCGCTCGCCTTCCTTTTCGCATCGTCCTGCTCGGCCTGATTTCCGGCATCGGCACCGGCGCGGCGTTGCTGGTGTTCGCGCGTTTCGGAGCGCTGCTGGGCGATGCCGGCTTCTATCTGGTGATGGCGGGCGGCGGGTGGTTCACCGGCAAGGCTTTGGCACGCGCGCTCGCGCTCCACGACAACCGCGGCCAATGGCTGGGTGGCGCCTTCGCACTGGCGTATGCCGCCGGCGTCGATCCGCTGAACGCCTTGCTGGTCGATGCCAGCCTGACCGGCGAATGGCTGTTGGCGTCATTGTGGCTCAGTGCGATTGCGGCGGCGCTGGCCAGCGGGACGACATGGATCGTTAACCGGGCGCCCTTGCAGCATATGGCCGTCGCCGCTCTGGTCGGGGTCGCCGTCATGGCCGGCATCGTTGCCGTGGTGAATGTCATTATCGGATCGGGTGCCTTGCTGGCCGGCGTCTGGGCGATCTATCTCGTGCCGGCGCTGTGGCTGCCGCCGGTGACGTATTTCTGCCTCAAACCCCTGCCACAAAAGCCAATCGACGGGCTTTGACAAGTTGGGGCCGGTGGCCTAAATAAGGGCGCATCCGGACGGTCGGCTGCTTCAGAAAGAGCGGATCACCGGCGTTTCCCAATCAGTCCCTGCCCCCGTCAAGCCGTCCGCCTCTCGGACCGCCGGGGCGAGCGGGGACAATCCCAGGCCTTCCGACGGCGTTATCGCCAGCAGCCGCACCTTTCCCCTCCCCATTCGTTTCCCCTCCGAATTTCCAGACGCGAACCCCCAATGCACCTCAAAGAACTGAAGACCAAGTCCCCCACCGACCTGCTGAGCTTCGCCGAGCAGGTGGGCATCGAGAACGCCTCGACCCTGCGCAAGCAGGACATGATGTTCGCGATCCTGAAACAACTGGCCGAGCAGGACACCGCCATCCATGGCGACGGCGTGCTGGAGGTACTGCAGGACGGTTTCGGCTTCCTGCGGTCGCCCGAAGCCAATTACCTGCCGGGCCCCGATGATATCTACATCTCGCCCTCGCAGATCCGCCGTTTCGGCCTGCGCACCGGCGACACGGTGGAGGGCGAGATCCGCTCGCCCAAGGACGGCGAGCGCTATTTCGCCCTGCTCAAGGTCAACACCATCAATTTCGAGGACCCCGACAAGGTCCGCCACCGCATCAATTTCGACAACCTCACCCCGCTCTATCCCGATCGCAAGCTGAAGCTGGAGATCGAAGGCGGCGACAGCGAAATGCCGGTGGTGCGCAAGATCGTCAAGGAAGAGGGCCCCGGCAAGCGCGGCAAGCTCACCGCCCGCACCTCGGGCGACGGCGTCATCAAGGATGCCGGGGCTGCCCGCAAGGACATCTCCTCGCGCGTCATCGACATGATCGCGCCGATCGGTATGGGCCAGCGCGCGCTGATCGTGGCGCCGCCGCGCACCGGCAAGACCATGCTGATGCAGAACATCGCGCATGCGATTTCCGCCAACCATCCCGACGTGGTGCTGATCGTGCTGCCAAGCGCCTGATCGAACACAAGCGCGACGTGGTGATCCTGCTGGACTCGATCACCCGCCTGGCGCGCGCCTACAACACCGTGGTGCCGAGCTCGGGCAAGGTGCTGACCGGCGGCGTCGATGCCAACGCCCTGCAGCGGCCCAAACGCTTCTTCGGCGCCGCCCGCAACATCGAGGAAGGCGGCTCGCTCACCATCATCGCCACGGCGCTGATCGAAACCGGCTCGCGCATGGACGAAGTCATCTTCGAAGAGTTCAAGGGCACCGGTAACTCCGAAATCATCCTCGACCGCAAGCTGTCGGACAAGCGCACCTTCCCGGCCATCGACATCACCAAGTCGGGCACCCGCAAGGAAGAGCTGCTGGTCGACAAGGGCACGCTCTCCAAGATGTGGGTGCTGCGCCGCATCCTGATGCCGATGGGCACCATCGACGCGATGGAGTTCCTGCTCGACAAGCTGCGCGTCGCCAAGAACAACGCCGATTTCTTCAACTCGATGAATCAGTAGCGGCTGCTGCTTCTCGACCGCGTCATGACGCATCAACGCCAAACCCTGCGCAGCCTCGACGACCTGATTGCATCAGGCGCCGTCGATGCCGCGCAAGGCCATGCGCTGAAGCCGGTGGTCGAACGCTTCCAGGTGGCGGTGACGCCCGCCATGCTGGGGCTGATGGCGCGCGACGAGAGCGGTTCCGTGGCGCAAGGCGATGCCCTTGCCGCGCAGTTCCTGCCCGATCCGCGCGAGGCCATGGTGGCGGCGGAGGAACTGGCCGATCCGATCGGCGACGAGGCGCACCGGCCGCTGCCCGGCCTGATCCATCGCTATGAAGATCGCGTGCTGCTGCAGCCGACCCATGTCTGCGCCGTCTATTGCCGCTTCTGCTTCCGCCGCGAAACGGTGGGACCGGAGAACGGCACTTTGAGCGATGCGCAGCTGCAGGCGATCTACGCCTACATCGCCGCCCGGCCGCAGATTTTCGAAGTCATTCTCTCGGGCGGCGATCCGCTGGTGTTGTCGGCGCGCCGCCTGCGCGCCATCGTTGCAGCGATTGCCGCCATCGATCATGTGAAGGTCATCCGCCTGCACACCCGCGTTCCCGCCGTCGATCCGGCGCGCATCACGCCGGAGCTGGTGCAGGCGTTGAAATGGCGCGGCGCGACTTACATTGTGCTGCATGTCAATCACGCGCAGGAGCTGGCGCCGGCAGCCTTGAGCGCGAGCGCGATGCTGGTCGATGCCGGCATTCCGATGCTGGCGCAATCGGTGCTGCTCAAGGGCATCAACGACGATGCCACGACGCTGGAAACCCTGTTCCGTACGCTGATCGCCAACCGCATCAAGCCGTATTACCTGCATCACGGCGATCTGGCGCAGGGCACCGGGCATTTCAGAACTTCGATCGCGGAAGGGCAAAGCCTGATGCGGAACTTGCGCGGCCGTCTCACCGGCATCGCGCAGCCGGCCTATGTGCTCGACATTCCCGGCGGCCACGGCAAGGTGCCGATCGGTCCCACTTACGTTCACGACTGCGCCCACGGGTTGGAAATAGAAGACCCCGACGGCGCGCGTCATTCCTACCCGCCCAAACCACAAGGTTGATCATGCGTCTGCTGTCCGCTGTCGCCGTTGCCGCCCTGCTTGCCGCGCCCGCCTGGGCGCAATCGCCTTCGCCACGCCAGGCCGAGTTCGCCGCTGCGGCCGCTGCGGCCAACGCCAAGACGCCAGGCGATACGGTGTACTTCACCTTCAAGCAAACCTAC
>JAQSWP010000272.1 GCA_029266575.1 Alphaproteobacteria bacterium
CTAACTAAGGGCAAAGAAGTAAATCTCTACAGAATCCGCCTGGGTAAGCCTTCTTTTGATGACGGTCTTAAGTTTACCGGCACAAACGACGAAGCGCTCTTAGCAACCGTGAGCTTAACCGATCCCAGCGGAAGTAAGGCCCGACTTAAAGCCGAGTTATGGTTGGTTGGCGGATGGCTGTTTTCTTTGCTTTTCAATAAGCCTCCAAAAGAATTTTTCGCCGGCAGTCACATTCATACAGTCCAGCCCATGATCGCCGATGTAAAAATCTGGTTCGATCCCATGCATTTGAACAACACAATCCAGCAAGAGACCAGCATTCCATTGGGTGGCTGGCTCGCTGATTGGCAGGAGAATGAAAAAGTCAGCGGTCTGCGAACTCCGCTTACCTCGGACGAGCGAAAGGCCGCGTTAGAACGTATTGATGCAGTCCTTCCTGCGGACTATGTGGATATGCTTTCCCAAACAAACGGTTTGACGGTTGGCGAGTGGGTGATCCACGGAGCCGCAAAGGTCCGAAAGATTGTGACAACGGGCACCAGCTATTACGTGCTGGGTGAGACACGCGATTGCGGTCTTGTGGTCCAAGAGGGCAGCACAGACGGTGTGGTTGGCCTGTTAGACTATGGAGACGATTCGTTGCGGCCTATGGCACGGCCGATTGCAAAATCGCTAAAGGACGCCGTCGAAAACATGCTGAAGACACGGCCAAATTAACAGTGGCTGCGTACCTCGCATCCTACGCTCAAAGAACTTAACGCGAAATCAGGCCTCCTATCACTCCGCCGCCACCGCGACACCCGCCTGTTCGCAGGTATTGGCGATGTCCGACACGGTGGCGCGCTGCATGTCGCGGCGATAGCGCAGGTCGTCGAAATCCTTGCCGCGATGCATGGTGCAGCGATTGTCCCACATCACCAGATCGCCGACCCGCCAGCGATGGGTGTAGACGAATTGCCGCTGTGTGGCGTGGGCGATCAATTCGTCGATCAGCGCCTTGCCCGCCTCGTCCTCCATGCCGCGAATGCGCCCGGCATGGGCGGCGACGTAGAGCGATTTGCGCCCGTTCTGCGGGATGGTGCGCACCAGCATCTGCGGCACCGGCGGCAGATTGGTCTTCTCCGCGTCGTTCAACTGGGTGAAGCCCAAACGGGCGCGCGAATAGGCGATGCAATGCTCGGCCACCAGGCCTTCGAGCTTGCGCTTCATCGCCTCGGGCAGCGCGTCGTAGCCCGCGCGCTGGTCGGCGAATTCGGTATGGCCGCCCACCGGCGGTATCGAGCGCGCGTAGAGCAGCGAGCACAGGGCCGGCAAGCGCTTGAAAGATGAATCGGTGTGCCACAGCCGGTTGCCGAGCTGGAACAGGCGCAGCCGGCTCTCCTTGCCCCAGATTTCGCTCTTGTGGTTGAGGTTGGAGACGTCGGCGATCTCAGGCCGCGTGCGCACCGGCGCATCGCCATAGAGCATGATCGAAGATTCCAGCGGCCCGAACAGCCTGGCGAATTCCAGATGCTGTTCGGCTTCCAGCTTCTGCTCGGGGAAGATCAGCACCGAATAGGTCCAGAACGCCTGCTTGACCGCCTCGGCATCCTCGGCCGAAAGCGGGCGCGACAGATCGATGTCGCCGATTTCGGCGGCGAACGTCTCGGTGATGGGGGCGACGGTGATGGCCATGATCCGTTCCTCCTGTACCCTTTATTCTTATGGGGACAATTGGAACACGAGCCGAACAAGGAGGCAATCGGCCCCTGAAAGCGGGCGGATTGCCGGGATTTCCTATTCAGCCCTTGGGCACGAACTTCATCGACAGCCCGTTCATGCAATAGCGCAGACCCGTTGGCCGTGGCCCGTCGGGAAACACATGGCCCAGATGGCCGCCGCATTTGGCGCAATGGGCTTCGGTGCGCACCATACCGAGGGTGCGGTCCTCGGTGGTGGCGACGGCGCCCGCGTCCAGCGGCTTGAAGAAGGACGGCCAGCCCGAGCCGGATTCGTACTTGGCTTCGGACTCGAACAGCTTGGCGCCACAGGCGGCGCATTCGAAAATGCCCTGGCGTTTTTCGTTGTTGAGCGGCGAAGAGCCCGGCCGCTCGGTGCCGTGCTGGCGCAGCACCTGGTATTGCTGCGGCGTCAATTCCTTGCGCCACTCGGCGTCGGATTTTTCGATCTCGGTCGTCTTGGTTTCGGTCTGGGCGTCTTTGGTCGTGGCCATAGCGGGCTCCTTTCGTCCTGCTAAAGATGGGCCTTCCGGCGCGCAAGGAAAAGCCCCCTTGCAATGACGGTCTTGTGAGGCTTCCACCCCGGCTTTTCCCGGCGCATGATCGCCGCCGAACGGCGATCCATACGGGGAGGAAATCATGGTCAAGGCAATCCGCTTCCATCAGACCGGCGGGCCCGAGGTGCTGCGCTACGAGGACGTCGATCTGGGCAAGCCGGGCAAGGGCGAGGCGCTGGTGCGCCACACCGCCATCGGGCTGAACTTCATCGACATCTATTTCCGCTCCGGTCTCTATCCCTCAGCCCTGCCGTCGGGCATCGGCATGGAGGGCGCCGGCATCGTCGAGGCCGTAGGTCCTGGCGTGAAGGACATCAAGAAGGGCGATCGCGTGGCTTACGCGGGCCGGCCGCTCGGCGCCTATGCCGAAGCGCGAATCATGCCAGCCGAAGGGCTGGTGAAAATTCCCGCCAGCGTCTCCGACCAGCAGGCCGCCGCCATGATGCTGCAGGGCATGACGGTCGAATACCTGCTGCGCCGGACCTACCGGCTGAAGAAGGACGATATCTGCGTGCTGCATGCCGCAGCCGGCGGCGTCGGCCTGATCTTCTGCCAGTGGGCCAAGGCGATCGGCGCCAAGGTCATCGGCGTGGTCTCGTCGGACGACAAGGCGAAACTGGCCAAGGCGCATGGCGCCAAGTGGACGGTGGTGACAAGCCGCGAGAATTTCGTCGACCGCGTCAGGGAAATCACCAAGGGCAAGGGCGTGCCGGTGGTCTACGACTCGATCGGCAAGGACACCTGGTCGGGCTCGCTCGACTGCCTTAGCCCGCGCGGGCTGATGGTGAGCTTCGGCAATGCCTCAGGCCCGGTCGGCCCGGTCGATCTCGGCATCCTTTCGGCCAAGGGTTCGCTCTACGTCACCCGCCCGACCTTGATGAGCTACACCGGCACGCGGCCCGAGTTGCTCGATTCGGCCAGGGCGCTGTTCAAGATGGTTGGCGACAAGAAAGTGAAGATCCGCGTCAACCAGACCTACGCGCT
>JAQSWP010000091.1 GCA_029266575.1 Alphaproteobacteria bacterium
ATCGCCCGGCTTCAGCTCGCGCTTGAAGTCGAGCTCGGCGCGCACCGCCGCCATGTTAATACCGAGCTTGCGCGTGGCTTCCCCATCCAGCCCGTATTCGGAAAACAGCGAGAATGCGCCGTCGCCCAGCCATTGCATGTAGAGCCCGGCATTGAGATGGCCGATGTGATCGCAATGCCAGGCCTGAACCACCATTCGCAATGTGCGCATCGTTTCACCTGTCAGCTTTGTTGTGCAGGCAGATCAGAGTTTCTAGGCCTTTCAACACCAGCGTCTTCTTGCCGTCCTGCACCGCATGCGCCTCAACATCGCACAAGGTCAGGGTGCGGCCAGGTTTCACGACGCGGGCTGAAGCGATCAGCATCTCGCCGGCGGCGGGCGCCAGCAGGCTCATCTTGAATTCGACGGTGAGCACCGACGCATCGGCGGGGAACAGCGAATAGGCGGCGTAGCCCGCAGCCGAGTCGGCAATCATGGTGGTGATGCCGCCGTGGAAGAATTTGTGCTGCTGGGTGAGCTCGTCGCGATAGGGCAGTTCGATCTCGCAGTAGCCGGGCTCGATCTTGGTCAGCCGAGCGCCGATCAGGCGCATCGCGTTCTGGCGATCAAAGCTATCGCGTACGCGAGCGGCGAAGTTCCGATCCCGGGCCGTCAATCCATCCATGTGAGCGTCTCCTCACTTTCACTCTCGGCCCAATTGCAACATTCGTAAAATCTATTGTTTTTATTATTTCAATAGCCTTTAACTATAATAATGAACCTGACCGGATTGCGCTATTTTCTGGCCTTGGCCGAAACCGTAAGCTTCACCAAGGCGGCGGCACGGCTGAACGTGACCCAGCCGACCCTGTCGACCGCCATTGCCCGACTGGAGGAACAACTCGGAGCCAAGTTGTTCGAGCGCGACCGCAAGCGGGTAGCCCTGACCTCGGCTGGCCAGCGGCTGATCCCCCATGCCCAAGCCATGCTGGCGGAATGGCGGCAGGCGCAGGCCGGTCTCAATGTCGCCAAGCCCCTGCGTCGTCTGCGCATCGGCCTGTTGCCGACCCTGCCGCAAGTGGCAGCGCTGGGCTTCCCGGAGCGGCTGCGGCGGGCCGATCAGGGACTGGAGATCGAGTTGCACGAAGGCTCGCCGGCGACGCTGCAGGCCCGCCTGCAGCAGGGCCAGCTCGACGTCGCCCTCACCCGTATCGACGATTTGCCCGACGACGTGCCCTATCAGCCGCTGCATCGCGAGGCTTATCGGCTGGCGGTCAGCGCCCGCAATCTGCTGGCAGTGCGCGAGCGTTGCAGCATACGTGATTTAGCCGAGATGCCGTTTCTGGTGCGGGCGCGCTGCGAGGTCAGCGAGCAGGCGCGCGCCACCTTCAACGAGCATGGCGTGCGCCCGCGCGTGCTGTTGCGCACCCCGAGCGAGGATCGCATCGCGGCGCTGGTGATCGCCGATCATGGCGCCTCATTCCTGCCCGAGTCGCTGGCGCAGCCCGGCATGGCATTGCTGGCGATCGATGAATTGCCGCTGACGCGGCGGCTGGGCTTTGCCGCGCGCCGGGATTTGCCGGCGGAACTTGCCGAACTGGGGTTGGAGGCGGCGCAATCCTTGCGCTGGCAAGCGCGGCCGCAACGTGGGCTAGGATTTGCACACTAGATCAGGAAGATCGCGGCCAAACCGAGAAAGACGAAGAAGCCCAGCACATCCGTCACCGTGGTCAGGAACACGCCCGACGACACGGCAGGATCGATTTTCATCCGGTTGAGGCTGAGCGGAATGATCGTGCCGGAGAAACAGGCGGCGATCAGGTTGGCGACGATGGCGGCGCCGATGATGGCGCCGATGCGCCATTCGCCGAACCAGATCCACGCGATACCGCCGACCACAAGAGCCAGAGCCACGCCGTTGAGACTGCCGACCACTACTTCCTTGCCGATGAACCGGGCGGCATTGCGCGCCGTCAATTCCTGCGTCGCCAGCGCCCGCACGGCCACCGCCAGGGTCTGGGTGCCGGCATTGCCGCCCATCGAGGCCACGATCGGCGCCAGCACCGCCAGCGCCACCACCAGCTTGATCTCGTCCTGGAACAGGGCGATCACCGAGGAGGCGATCAGCGCGGTGATGAGGTTGACCGCCAGCCACGGCAGGCGCGCGCGCACGGTTTCCTTGACGTCGGAATAGATGTCGGCCTGACCGGCGCCGGCCAGGCCCATGATGTCTTTCTCGGCCTCTTCGTCGATGATATCGACCACGTCGTCGACGGTGATGACGCCGACCAGTTTCCCGTCAGCATCGACCACTGGCGCCGACACCAGGTTCTCGTCGCGGAACAAATGCGCGACATCTTCCTGCGACGTGCCGACCGGCAGCGTGTAAGGATCGTCCTCCATGATGTCGGCGACCAGCACCGGCCGCTTGGTGCGCACCAAAGTGCCCAGCGCCACGGTGCCGACCGGCTTGCGCCCGCCGTCGATGACGATCACGTCGTAGAAATCCTCTGGCAGCTCGTCGGTCGATTCGCGCAGATAGTCGATCACCTCGCCGACCGACCAGTTCTGCGGCACCGCCACCAGCTCGCGCTGCATCAGGCGGCCGGCGGTGTCCTCGTCGTAGGCGAGCGCCTGCTCGATTTCGGCACGGTCTTCGGCCGCCATCGCCGCCAGCACCTGCTCGCGCTCTTCCGCACCGAGATCGCCGATCAGGTCGACGGCGTCGTCGGAATCCAGCTCGGCGGCGGCGGCGGCGACGTTCGCCGGCCCCATCTGCCCGATGACCTGGTCGCGCACCGAATCGTCGAGCTCGACCAGCACCTTTGGATCGAGATCGGTCTGCAGCAGATCGAGTAGCGGCTGGCGCTCTTCTTCCGAGAGCTGTTCCAGAACCCACGCCATGTCGGACGGCGTGAGGTCGCTGACCAGGCTGCGCACGATATCGGGCCGTTGTGCATGCACGGCCGCCATCACCGCCCCGACCAGTTCCGGCGTGACGGAATTGAACGTCGTCGGCGTTTCCGTGATCTGGGCGTGCGGCTCGCTCATGCGGCGGGCTTGTCGGTGCTGGCGTCCACCACGGCGATGGCGCTGACATTGACGATGCCGCGCGCGGTGACAGACGGCGTCACGATATGGCAGGCCTTGGCCGCCCCGAGGAGAATGGGGCCGACCGCCAGCCCGTTGCCCGCTTCCTTCAACAGGTTGAAGGCGATGTTGGCGGCGTCCAGGGTCGGCATGACCAGCAGATTGGCGGCGCCCTTGAGTTTGGAATTGGGAAACAGCCGGGCGCGAATTTCAGGCGACAGCGCCGCATCGGCATGCATTTCGCCTTCGACCTCGAGGACCGGCGCCTGTTCGGCGAGAAGCCGCAGGGCTTCCTGCATTTTGCCGGCGGAGTCGCCGCGGCTGCTGCCGAAGCTGGAATGCGACAGCAGCGCCACTTTTGGCTCGATACCGAAACGCCGCACCTCTTCCGCCGCCAATAGCGTCATTTCGCAAATATCCGCCGCCGTCGGATTTTCGTTCACATAGGTGTCGCACATGAACAAGGTGCCGTGCGGTACGACGAGCAACGACAGGGCGTAAAGATTCCGTATGCCGGCCCGGCGCCCGATAATGTCGTCGATCACCTGGAGATGGACGGGGAAGCGGCCGATCGCGCCGCAGATCATGGCGTCGGCATCGCCTCTGTGAACGGCTAGAGCTGCAATGGTGGTGCTGTTGGTGCGCACCAGCGTACGCGCCAGATCGGGCGACACGCCTTTGCGCTCCATCAACCGATGGTACAAGGCAACGTAATCGGGATAGCGCGGATCGCTGGCCGGATTGATGATCTCGATGTCCTTGTCCGGCACCAGGCGAAGGCCCAGCTGCCCGATGCGCCTGGCGATGATGTCGGGCCGGCCGATCAGGATCGGCGGCACGATCCCCTCATCGACCAGCACCTGCGCCGCCCGCAGTACGCGCTCGTCTTCGCCTTCGGCATAGATGACGCGCTTGGGCGCCTGGCGGGCGCGCTCAAACACCGGCTTCATGACCAGGCCGGAGCGGAAAACGAACTGGTTCAGACGCTGACGATAGGCCGCAAAATCCTCGATCGGGCGCGTTGCCACGCCGCTTGCCATCGCCGCCTTCGCCACCGCCGGCGCCAGTTGCACCAGCAGGCGCGGATCGAACGGACGTGGGATGATGTAGTCGCGGCCGAACGTAGTCGGGCCGGTACCGTAAGCCAGTGCAGCTATGTCGGAGGATTCGGCCTGCGCCAACGTCGCCAGCGCCTCGACGCAGGCAATCTTCATCTCGTCGTTGATGACGGTGGCGCCGACATCGAGCGCGCCGCGGAAGATGAAGGGAAAGCACAGGACGTTGTTGACCTGGTTGGGATAGTCCGACCGCCCGGTGGCGATGACGGCGTCCTGGCGTACCGCCAGCACTTCCTCGGGCAGGATTTCCGGCGTCGGGTTGGCTAGCGCCAGGATCAGCGGATTGGCGGCCATGCGCGCCACCATGTCCGGCTTCAGCACTTTGCCGGCGGAGAGCCCGAGGAAGATGTCGGCGCCATCGATGATCTCGCCCAAGGTCCGCGCCTTGGTCGCACGCGCGTATTGCGCCTTCCACGGATCCATCTGCTCGGTGCGGCCCTCATAGACCACGCCGGCAATGTCGCCGACCATGACGTTCTCGCGCTTCAGCCCCAGCTTGATCAGCAGATCGAGGCACGACAGCGCCGCCGCGCCGGCACCGGAGCAGACCAGCCTGGCCTCCCCGATCTTCTTGCCGACGACTTTCAACCCGTTGAGGACAGCAGCGCCGACGATAATCGCCGTGCCATGCTGGTCGTCGTGGAACACCGGTATCTTCAGCCGCGCCCGCAACGCCTTCTCGACGATGAAGCACTCGGGCGCCTTGATGTCTTCCAGATTGATGCCGCCAAAAGTCGGCTCCAGGGCCGCGATGACCTCGACCAGCCGGTCGGGATCGTTCTCGGCCAGTTCGATGTCGAAGACGTCGATGCCGGCGAATTTCTTGAACAGCACCGCCTTGCCTTCCATCAACGGCTTGGCGGCCAGCGGCCCGATCGAACCCAGGCCGAGCACGGCGGTGCCGTTGGTGATGACGCCGACCAGATTGGCGCGGGCGGTGAGGTTGGCGGCTTCGGTAGGATCGGCGGCAACGGCCAGGCTGGCGGCGGCGACGCCGGGCGAATAGGCCAGCGCCAAGTCGCGCTGGGTCGCCATCGGCTTGGTGGCGACGATCTCGAGCTTCCCGGGCTTGGGCAGGCGGTGATAACGCAGCGCGCTGTCGGTGAGATCATCAGCCATGACAGCCTCGCCAGTTTCCAGCCGCAAGCATTGCCAGCGGCGCGATTAGATCACGAAGGGAAAGAATGGTGCGGCCGAGAAGACTCGAACTTCCACGGGTTACCCCACAACGACCTCAACGTTGCGCGTCTACCAATTCCGCCACGGCCGCCCATAGCGCCGATTTCGGCCCATCCCCGAACGAGACAGGACCGCAACCGGCGGATTTCCCTTGAGGTGGGGCCGGAGATAGCAAATCGGCGGGACCGGCGCAAGCTTGGGCCGGTGACGGCTAAGCCTTTCCCCCGTCTTTGCTTTTGGCCGCTTGCCGGAGCCCCCTTTTAGGCCCAAATAGAACCGCATGGACCACCGGGAAAGCCTCGCCCCGCCCCCCGCCCTGCAGCCCGATTGGCGGGTCTCGGACGGGCTGGTGCCCTATCTCGAGGCCGTCGCCGCCATGGAGGAACGCGTGGCAGCGATCCGGGCCCGAGCCAAGCCCGAGCAGGTCTGGCTGCTGGAGCATCCGCCCCTCTATACCGCCGGCACCAGCGCCAAATCGGCCGACCTGGTCGATCCCGCCCTGCTGCCGGTATTCCAGACCGGGCGCGGCGGGCAGTTCACCTATCACGGGCCCGGCCAGCGCATCGGCTACGTCATGCTCGATCTGCGCCGGCGTGGCAGCGATATCCGCTCTTATGTCCACAATCTCGAGGAATGGCTGATCCGCACCCTGGCCCGCTTCAACGTCAAGGGCGAGCGGCGCGGCGGTCGGGTCGGCGTCTGGGTGGCCGATGGGATGCGCGAGGAGAAGATCGCCGCCCTGGGCGTGCGGGTGAAGCACTGGGTCAGCTTGCACGGCGTGTCGCTGAACGTCGATCCCGACCTCGGGAATTACGGCGGCATCGTGCCCTGCGGCATTAGCCAGCATGGCGTGACGTCTCTGGCGAAACTGGGAATCCTCGTGTCGATGGCCGAAGTCGACATGAACCTGCGCGAAACGTTCGCGGAAGTGTTCGGCTAGACCGTCGGCTTCTGGCTGAAGCCGCTTTCGCCCACGATCCCCTGCGCCGGCTCGACCTTCACAGTGTCGACGCGCGCCATCGACGGACCGCGATGGCAGGCCTGGACGAAAAGCTGCACCGCTTCATCGGGGCCGACTGCCAGCGCCTCGACCGAGCCATCGCGGCGATTGCGCACCCAGCCCTTCAAGCCAAGCCCGCGCGCCTCATGTATTGCCCAGTCGCGATAGCCGACGCCCTGCACTCGGCCGGTGATGGTCAGGCGCAGCGCGACCTCGGGCATCAGGCGAATTCGAGGATTTTCTGGTCGACGCGCAGGCTCTCACCGGCCTTGGCATGGATGGCGCCGATGGTGCCGTCTCGACCGGCCTTCAGCACGTTCTCCATCTTCATCGCCTCGACCACCGCCAGCGCCTCGCCGGCCTTCACTTCCTGGCCTTCCTTGACCGCCAGCGAGACCAGCAGGCCCGGCATCGGCGACAGCAGGAACTTGGACGTATCGGGCGGCAGCTTGACCGGCATCAGCGCCGCAAGCTTGGCCTGTGAAGGCTGCAGCACCAGCACATTCGCCTGGCCGGCATTGTAATAGAGGCGATAGCCGACGCCGGTGCGGTCGATCTGCACACAGACGTCGCGGCCATTGACCGAGCCGCGGAACAGCGGATCGCCCAGCTCCCACAAGGTCTCGATCTCGAATTTCTTCTTGCCGATCTCGACCGTCACGCTGTCCCTGCCCGCCGTCACCGCCGCCTCGTAGGGCTTGCGATCGAGCAGCACGGTCCAGTCCTCGCCCAGCGACTTGCGATAGGGATGCACCTGGCCGCTGACCTGCGCATCGCGCTCGGCGTAGGCGCGATGGATCGCCGCCGCCAGCGCGGCCAGCATCTCGGGCTCCGACGGCGGCAGGTCGGCGGTAGTGAAGCCGTTCTTGTATTCCTCGGCGATGAAGTTGGTCGTCAGCCGCCCTTCGACGAAGCGCGGATGCGCCATCAGCGCCGCCAGGAACGGAATATTGTGCGACACGCCGCGGACGTAGAACTCGTCCAGCGCATGGCGCATGGCGACGATGGCTTCGTTGCGGTTCTTGCCCCAGGTCACCAGCTTGGCGATCATGGGGTCGTAGAACATGCTGATCTCGCCGCCTTCGTAGACGCCGGTATCGACGCGCACATGGTCGCGGTGCGCCGGCGGCTGGCGGTACTGCACCAGCCGGCCGGTCGAGGGCAGGAAGTTGCGGAACGGATCCTCGGCATAGACGCGGGCCTCCATGGCCCAGCCGTTGATCTTCACGTCCGACTGCTTGATCTTCAGCTTCTCGCCATAGGCGACGCGGATCATCTGCTCGACCAGGTCCAGCCCGGTGACCATCTCCGTCACCGGATGCTCGACCTGCAGGCGGGTATTCATCTCGAGAAAATAGAAATTGCGGTTCTTGTCGACGATGAACTCGACCGTGCCGGCGCTCTTGTACTGCACGGCATCGGCCAGGGCCACGGCCTGCTCGCCCATCGCCTTGCGGGTCTTCTCGTCGAGGAAGGGACTGGGCGCCTCTTCGATCACCTTCTGGTGCCGGCGCTGAATCGAGCATTCGCGCTCATTCAAGTACAGCGTCGTGCCCTGCCCGTCGGCCAGCACCTGGATCTCGATATGGCGCGGCTCTTCGATGTATTTCTCGATGAAGACGCGATCGTCGCCAAAGCTGGAGCGCGCCTCGTTGGTGGCCGAGGCAAAGCCCTCATCCGCCTCTTTATCATTCCAGGCAATCCGCATGCCTTTGCCGCCACCACCAGCGGAGGCCTTCACCATCACCGGATAGCCGATCTTTTGGGCGATCTTCACTGCCTCCTTGCCATTGGGAATGGCTTCGAGATGGCCCGGCACTGTGCTGACGCCGGCGGCCTGCGCCAGCTTCTTGGATTCGATCTTGTCGCCCATGGCATGGATGGCATGCGGCTCGGGGCCGATGAAGGCCACGCCCGCCTCTTTCAGCGCCTTGGCGAAAGCCTGGTTCTCCGACAGGAAGCCGTAGCCCGGATGGACGGCTTCGGCGCCGGTTTGCTTGATGGCGGCGAGGATTTTCGGAATCTGCAGATAGGACTGGGCCGACGGCGCCGGCCCGATCAGCACCGCCTCGTCGGCCTCGCGCACATGCAGCGCATCGGCATCCGCTTCGGAGTAGACCGCCACGGTCTTGATGCCCATGCGCTTGGCGGTGCGGATGACGCGGCAGGCGATCTCGCCGCGGTTGGCAATCAGGATTTTCTTGAACATGGGATGACCGTTACAGCGGGATGTTGCCGTGCTTGCGCCACGGGTTTTCTTGCTTCTTGTTGCGCAGCATCGCAAGCGACTGGCAGATGCGCCGGCGCGTGCCGTGCGGCTTGATCACGTCGTCGATAAAGCCGCGATTGGCCGCCACGAAAGGATTGGCGAATTTCTCGCGATACTCCTCGGTTCGCTTGGCAATCTTGTCGGCATCGCCGATATCGGAACGGAAAATGATCTCCACCGCGCCCTTGGCGCCCATCACCGCGATCTCCGCGCCGGGCCAGGCGTAGTTCACATCGCCGCGCAGATGCTTGGAGCTCATCACGTCGTAAGCGCCGCCATAGGCCTTGCGGGTGATGACGGTGACTTTCGGCACCGTCGCCTCGGCATAGGCGTAGAGCAGCTTGGCGCCATGCTTGATGATGGCGCCGTATTCCTGCGCGGTGCCCGGCAGGAAGCCCGGCACGTCGACGAAGGTCAGGATCGGGATGTTGAACGCGTCACAGAAGCGCACGAAGCGCGCCGCCTTGCGCGAAGAATCGATGTCGAGGCAGCCGGCCAGCACCATCGGCTGGTTGGCGACGATGCCCACCGTCTCGCCCATCATGCGGCCCAGGCCGATGACGATGTTGCCGGCATATTCAGGCTGCAGTTCAAAGAAATCGCCCTCGTCGACGATCTTGGTGATGAGCTCCTTGATGTCGTAGGGCTTGTTGGGATTGGACGGCACCAGAGAATCGAGCGACATCTCATCGCGATCGAACCGGTCGGCGGTTGGCCGGGTCGGCGGCTTCTCCTTGTTGTTCAGCGGCAGGAAGTCGATGAAGCGGCGCAGCTGCAGCAGCGCCTCGACGTCGTTCTCGAACGCCATGTCGGCAACGCCCGAGCGCGACGTATGCGTAACGGCGCCCCCCAACTCTTCCTGCGTCACCGTCTCGTGCGTGACGGTCTTCACTACGTCGGGGCCGGTCACGAACATGTAGGAGCTGTCCTTGACCATGAAGATGTAGTCGGTCATGGCCGGCGAATAGACCGCGCCGCCGGCGCAAGGCCCCATCACCATGGAAATCTGCGGCACGACGCCCGACGCCATGACGTTGCGCAGGAAGACGTCGGCATAGCCGGCCAGCGAGTTGACGCCTTCCTGGATGCGCGCGCCGCCGGAATCGTTGATGCCGATCACCGGCGCGCCGACGGTCATTGCGCGGTCCATGATCTTGCAGATCTTCTCGGCATGCGCTTCGGAAAGCGCGCCGCCGAAGACGGTGAAATCCTGGCTGAAGACGAAGATCAGCCGGCCATTGACCGTGCCGTGGCCGGTGACGACGCCGTCGCCCGGGATCTTCTGCTTGTCCATGCCGAAATCGATTGTGCGATGTTCGACGAACATGTCGTATTCCTCGAACGAGCCGGGATCGAGCAGCACTTCCAGCCGCTCGCGGGCGGTCAGCTTGCCCTTGGCGTGCTGCGCCTCGATGCGCTTTTCGCCGCCGCCCATGCGGGCCTGGTGCCGCCGCTTTTCCAGTTCGTCGAGAATATGCTGCATGAGAACCCCGAAACCGACCCGCGGCGCGTTGCACCGCAGCGTTTATGACCTAGCATTTACATATCGCCGATGCCAGCCCGCAAAGCAGGGTCCGCTGAGCGGAAAATCATGCCATTTCAGGCGCTTGCATGCAAAAGCGTGAGGAAGCGACCCGCCGCGAGCATATCGGCCCGCAGCCGCGCCCGGCGTATCTCAGCCTCCCGGTCCTCGCCCCAGCGCTCGATCTGCCAGTGCGCGTCGATTTCGGCCAGATCGCTGCCCTGCTCGGCGGTGATCCGGCCCTGCAATACGGCCAGGGCCAGCACCAGCGAGCCGAAGCCGGCAGTCAGTTGGAACAGGGCCGAAAGCTCAAGCTCGCTACACGGTTCCACCTGCTGGCGCAGAGCGGCGAGCGAGGCTTCCGGTTGCTTGACAGGCATGACGCCTTGGACAGCTTTCAGAGGCGCGTTCAGGGATTGTCGGGCCCAGTCCAGCACCGGATCCCACCCTGCGCTCTGGCGCGCCACCAGCACGGCCGGTTCGGTGGCGCGGTAGCACAGCAGGTCCGAAGCGCCATAAGCGGCGATATCGGCAATCACCTTCGGTCGCTGGTCGGCGGCGCGATCGATGCCGGTCATGGCGAGCCGCGTCAGAGGCATGCGATCGGGCTGGATCTCGCTCTGCTCCGGCATGGCATCCCATTCCTCGGCAATGGCGCGCGCCAAGGCTGGGTTTGGCACGGCAAACGGCCGCCCGGCCGGGCTGCGCATGGGCTTGCCGTCGAGCGTGACGGCAAAACCCGCTGCGCTGCCGCTGATATCGACGCTTTTATAGAACCGGCGCAAATCCACCTCGCTATCGCCAAGAGGCGATAGCAGAGAATTTTGGTCAGCGGAACAGCCGCTTGATGGGATCGGTCTGCTTCTGCTGCGGCTGTTGCTGCGCGGGCTTTTGCGCCGGTTGCTGGTTTTGCTGCGTCGCCGGCGCGGGCTGCGCCGCTGCGACCGCACCACAGCCGCCACCGCCGCCGCTTTGCTGTTGCTGCTGGCCACCACTGCCACCGCCCAGAACCCCGCCGACCACGCCGCCCAAACCGCCGCCGCCTCCGCCGCCGGTCAGCTTGTTGTCGATGCTGCCTTTGAGCAGCTTGGCTCCGCCTTTGGCCAGATCGGGCGTGACGCTGGGGTTGGCTAGGGTACCCTTCACATCAATGGGCACGGCCAGGCTGGCGATCGCGGCCTGGCGCGTCTGCGGGTCGATCTCCAGGTTCAAGGCCTCGGTGCCGAGGTTGATCGTGCCTTTGCCCGAACCATAGATGTTGGTGAGGTCGAACTGCAGCGCTTGGCTGGTGGCGATGCCGTTGGCGATGTTGAAGCGGGAGACGATGCAGCGGATTTCGGTACCGCTGCCGGCGCCGCCCAGAAGCTTCATCACGTCGGCGTTGACGAAGGCCAGGCTCTTGTTGTTGAGCGTGCCGCCGGTGACCGAGACGCTGTGCGTGCCATTAAGCGAGGCCATGATC
>JAQSWP010000092.1 GCA_029266575.1 Alphaproteobacteria bacterium
CGAGGCGGCTGCCAAGGCCGCCGGCTATCGCACCATCGTGGCGCCACCGACCTTCATCACCGCCGTCACCAACGACGATCCCAACAAGGGCGGCTTGCTGAAGCTGATCGACGTCGATATCGGCTGGATCCTGCATGGCGAGCAGCATTACGAATATTTCGCGCCGATCCATGTCGGCGACAAATTGACCTGCCAGCAGAAAGTCACCGACGTCTACGACAAGAAGGGCGGCGCGTTGTGGTTCGTGGTCAGCGACATCGACGTTACGGGCGAGGGCGGCAAGAAAGTCGCTCAGGCGCGCTCGATCACCGTCGTGCGCAATCCTGAAATGCAATAGGGAGGCGGGACATGGTCAAGACTCCGAAATTCGTCGATGTGAAAGTGGGCGATGAGATGCAGCCACTCAAGCTGCCGCCGATCAGCCGTCACCAGCTGGCGCTCTATTGTGGAGGTTCGGGCGATCACAACCCGATCCATGTCGATATCGACTTCGCCAAGAAGTTCGGCATGAAGGACGTGTTCGCGCACGGCATGCTGTCCATGGCTTTTCTCGGCCGTCAGGTCACGGCGTTTGCGCCGCAAGCGCAGATCCGCAAGCTCGGCACGCGTTTCACCACCATCACCTGGGTCGGCGACGAGATCACCGTCACCGGCAAGGTGACGGGCAAGCGCGAGGAGAATGGCGAAAAGCTGATCGACCTCGAAGTCAACTGCATCAACCAGCACGGCAAGCCGACCTTGCAGGGCAACGCCACGATCGCCGCGGCTTAAATCAGAAAATCGGGAGAACGCAGATGGGTCAAATGGACGGCAAGGTGGCGATCGTCACCGGCTCCGGTCGCGGCATCGGTCAGGAGATCGCCTTCCGCCTGGTGCGCGACGGCGCCAAGGTGGTGATCAACGACATCGACGAGGGTCCGGCCAAGGAAACCATCGCCGCCATCGAGAAGATGGGCGGCAAGGCTGTGGCCTGCGTCGGCGACGTGGCGGCGGCCGATTTCGGCGATCGCATCGTCAAGACCGCCGTCGATGCCTTCGGCGGCTGCCATGTGGTGGTCAACAATGCCGGCTACACGTGGGACAGCGTCATCCAGAAGATGACCGACGAGCAATGGTACGCCATCCTCGACGTGCATCTGACCGCCCCGTTCCGCATCCTCCGCGCCTTCCAGATCCACTTCAAGGAAGCGGTCGAGAAAGAACGTTCCGAGGGCAAGCGCATCGTGCGCAAGATCGTCAACATCTCCTCGACCTCTGGTGTCAACGGCAATGCCGGACAATCCAACTATTCGGCCGGCAAGGCGGGCATCGTCGGCCTGACCAAAACCTTGGCCAAGGAGTTCGGCCGCTACGACGTGACGGTCAACGCCGTGGCCTTCGGCTACATCCAGACCCGCCTGACCAAGCCGCTGAGCGAAGGCGAAAGCGGCACCATCGAGGTGCAGGGCCGCCAGGTGAAGATCGGCGTGCAGGGCGGGCGCATCGCAGCCATGAACCAGATGATCCCGCTGGGCCGCGGCGGTCTGCCGGAAGAGGCGGCCGGCTCGGTCTATCTCTTCTGCTCGCCCGACAGCGACTATGTCTCAGGCCAGTGCCTGGTGGTCAACGGCGGGCTCTGAATTCAATCCGATAATCAAGATCGAGGGGCGGCATCGTGCCGCCTCTTCCTTTCACGCGTGACTAGTTCCACTAATCGCAAATGGCAGGGTCGCGTGTTGCCTGCTTCAGATAGGCGATCAAATCGGCGCGATCTTTAGCGTCCTTCACGCCGGCGTAAGCCATCTTGGTCCCCGGCAGGGTTTTCAGCGGGTTCTCGAGAAAGCGGTTGAGATTTGTTTCATCCCAGATGATTCCCGATTTTTTCATCGCTTGCGAATAGGCGTAGCCGGGCAAGGTCCCAGCCTTGCGGCCGAACACGCCGCAGTGGCGGGGACCACTGCGGCTATGCTGCAGCGAATGGCAGGCAAGGCAACGCTGATAGATTCCAGCGCCGTGGCCAGCGTCGCCGTCAGCGGCAAAGCAGGACGGGCCAATCATAGCCAACGAGCCGACCAGCAGTACCAACAATCTCATCGTTTTGATTTCCTACAGGAATTGCGACGCGCACCGGTTGGAACGCGCCGCAACGATGCATGCTTCAGGCCAGGAAGGCAGTTGGTACGGGGTTCTGACCCAACGCCTGGCGCAGCACGGCCCAGTGCATCGCCTCATCGCCCAGAATGGAGGCGGCAACCCGAGCCAGTTCGCGGTCGGTCAGGATGGGAACGGCCCCAAGATAGGCGCTGACGGCGCCCTTCTCGAGCTCTGCGGCAAAAGCCAAAACGTCCTCCTGCGACTTGAGCTTTTGGGTTGGAAACGAGTAGGTTTTCTTGGCTTCGACGGGCGTTCCGCCAAGCTTCTTCACCGTCGTCGCCAAGGCGCTGGCATGCTCCTTGTGATGGCCCTGGAATTGAACGGCGAGGTCGAGGACAGGTTTCTGGAGAAGGCCGCTGGCGGCGCCGAGCTGATAGGCGGCTATCGCCTCTTGTTCGGCTCCCAGCGCCGCATTCAGAATGGCGACATCGTTGTTCGCCGTCTGGGCTTTCGCCGAGCCGATAAGGCCAACACGGTCCTGACCGGCGAGCAGGGCAATAGCTGTTGCAGACAAGGTTATCTTTCCCAGGCCTGAAAGGAAGCTTCTGCGATCGGCGGCCGACTCGGTTTGTAGATTGACGTCAGACATGATGTTCTCCTTGAACGAGGTATGACGAAGCGTCGCGCCTCATTTTGAAGAACCTCGATTGTTGAACGACGGATGCAGCCGTTTGAGGGCTGTCAGTCATGCGTTCGCACCCTCTCTTTTTTGCATCCAAATCCGCAAGGGCGAGGTAGGAATCAATAAGGAGATTTGGCATGGTCGAAGTTCTCACGCCGATGAAAAGCAGCGTGGTTGTCGGTCCAACAATTACCGTCCCCCTGTCGCCTGTCAGCGCCGGCAAAGCGCGTTTCGATCCGCTGGCGATGTTGCTGGCCGAAATCGCAACGGGAAATGAAAGAGCGTTCGCCCGGCTCTTCGAACTCAGCGGCAGCCAGCTGCTGTCGGTGGCGCGCGGCATTGTCTGGCGCACCGATCTGGCCGAGGACGTGCTGCAAGAATCCTTTCTGCGCATCTGGCGCTCGGCCCACCAATACAATCCCGACAAAGGTTCGGGCCATGCGTGGCTGGTCACCATCGTGCGCAATCGCGCGTTGTCGGCGAAAGCGCAGCTGCGCAGGCATGAGAGCGGGCGCGACGATCTCGATTTCGAGAAGCTGGTCTTCAATGGCCCCGATCCCGCGGCTCAGGCGATGCGCAGCGAAGAGGCGCGCCGCGTCAGGACGTGCCTCGGCAATCTTCCAGCTAACCATCGCAAGTCCGTAGCGCTGGTCTATTTCGAAGGCTTGACCCACAAGGAATTGGCGCGCCGGCTGGATGTCCAGCTAGGGACCGCGAAAAGCTGGGTAAGGCGCGGCCTGAGCGAAATGACCCGATGTCTCACAGGCTCGGCGTCCAAAGACTGGAGGGAGATGGTAGCCGCCGAGTATGCTGTCGGCAGCCTGCAAGGCGCAGCGCGATGCGGCTTCGAACGGCGGCGCGAACGAGATGCGCGTTATTGCCGTGCCGCCGATGTCTGGGAAGCCAAGCTTGCCTTGCTGACGGAATTTTTGCCTGAGAAGGAACCGCCTCCGGCACAGGTCTGGAAGCGTATCCAGCAGGACGTGAAAAGCAGCCGCCTCTCTTCGTCGCGCGCGCCGCTGTGGCAGACAACGGCAGGGATCCTCGCAATTGTAATTGTGCTGTTGTTGGTCGCGCTGGGAGCGCTGACCTTGTAATTGCCAGCAGGGGCGGCATCGTGCCGCCCCTTTTTCTTTGTGCGGGTTGTTGACCGCCACCCGGCTTCGGCTTCTGCTGCCGTCATGGGGGAACTGCGCATTGCCGTGATCGGCTGCGGCGTCGCCGGACAGGCTTCGGCGCTGTTCCTGTCGCGTCTGGGCCACAAGGTTACGATCCTGGAACGCTTTGCCCAACCGGCGCCGGTCGGCGCCGGTCTGCTGCTGCAGCCCAGCGGCCTTGCGGTGCTGAAGCGGCTGGGGTTGTACGAAGATGCGATCAAGGCCGGCGCTCCGGTCGGCGGCATTGACGGGCGCACCGTCGGCGGCCGGCGCGTGCTAGATCTGGTCTATCGCGATCTGCATCCCACCTGCGGCGGCCTCGGCATCCATCGCGCCAGCCTGTTCGATCTGCTGCACCGGCCCGTGCAGGCAGCGCCGATCGAGCTGATCTGCAATGCCCCGGTTGCCGCGCTGGAGCAGGACGGCAATGCCGTCACGCCCAAAGGCGCTGACGGAATTTCCTATGGCGCTTTCGATCTCGCCATCGTCTGCGACGGCGCTCATTCCGCCTTGCGCCAAAACAGCACTCTGCGCCATCGCGCGCCGGTCTATCCCTGGGCCTGCCTGTGGGGCGTGTTCCACGATCCGCAACGGCGCTTCGCCGGCGTGCTGTCGCAGCGCTTCGCTTCGACGCAGGTGATGATCGGCGTGCTGCCGGTCGGTATCAATCCCGCCGACGGCAGCGGCGACTGGGTGACCTTGTTCTGGAGCCTGCGGCAGCGGGAGATCGCCGCCGCGCCATCTCGTGCAGCGTTGCGTGAAACCTTGCTGCGCACCTGGCCGGCGCTGGGCGATCTGCTGCCGGCAGCCGACGCCATGCCGGCCATGGCCGCCGCCACCTATCGCGACGTCTTCATGCCGCGCTGGCGGCAAAGGCGGGTGCTGTTCATCGGCGATGCCGCGCACGGCACCAGCCCGCAACTGGGGCAGGGCGCCAATCTGGCGCTGCTCGATGCCTTCCACCTTTCACGATCGTTGGCGACCGGCGATGTCGATCAGGCGTTGGATGGCTTTGCCGCCGCCCGCCGCGGCCAGACGGCGTTCTACCGTCTGGCGAGCCGCTTTCTGACGCCGTTCTATCAATCCGATTTCATCGCACTCGGCAGCCTGCGCGATCTGGCGTTCGGCACCGCCTGCCGCTTTCCGCCGTCGCGCGAGCTAATGCTGAGCACCCTGGCCGGCATTCGCCGCTCGGTCTTCCGTTGCGAGGCGCTGAACGCGGATGGCCTGCTGCGTCTGCCCGCGTGACGCTTGCGTGGCCCATAGCGGAGTGACAGTCTTTCGCCGGAGGAAACCCGGTTGAACCTGCCGATCCCCGATCCGCCGAAGCACGACATGAACTGGCGTGGCCGTCTGTGGCGCGCCGCCCGGCTGATGACCGGGCTCGAGCTGTCGACCGTCGATGCCATCGCCAACGAGCTGACGCCGGTCGCCCTGCCGGGCGGGGCGATATTGTTCGATGCCGGCGAGCCGGGCGACACGCTTTATTTCGTCTATCGCGGCTGTCTCGGCGTGTTCGCCCGCGATGCGGCGGGCCAGGTCAAGCTGAGCGGCGAAGTGGCGGCCGGCGAAACCGTCGGTGAGCTGTCGCTGATCGCCGGCCGCAAACGCTCCGCCACGGTGGCGGCGCTGCGCGACAGCGAGCTTGGCATGCTGACGCGCGAGGCGTTCGATCGGTTGGCGCGCCAGCATCCGCATGCCATGGCGCATCTGCTGCAATTCATCGTGCGGCGGCTCGACCGCATCATCCGCAACGAAGGCGTCCAGCATCCGCCGCGAACTTTCGCCCTGCTGCCGGTCGATGCCAACGTGCCGCTCGCCGATTTCGCCCGCGAATTCAGCGCCGCGCTCGACCGGCTGGCGCCGGGCACGCCGCAGATCCTGACCGGCGAGACCGAGCTGCAGACCACCGAATGGTTCCACGGCGTCGAAGCATCGTCCTCGCACGTGCTCTACCTCGCCGACGCGCAGCCCAGCAACTGGTCCCGGTTGTGCCTGCGCCAGGCCGACCGCGTTATCCTGGTGGGAGACATCGAGGCAGCACCGCCGGACGCATGGCCGATGCCGCCCGATCCCGGCAAGATCTTCACGCCGCGCCGCGATCTGGTGCTGCTCAGGCAGAAGCACCAGCTCGAGCCCGGCACCACGGCCGCCTGGATGGCGGGCAAGAGCGAAATCAACCACCATCACGTTCGCTATGGCGAGGGTTCCGATTACGACCGGCTGGCGCGGCTGATGACGGAGCAGGGCATCGGCGTGGTGTTCGCCGGCGGCGGCGCCCGCGGCTTCGCCCATATCGGCGTCTATCGCGCGCTGACTGAGGCTGGCCTGCCGATCGACCGGGTCGGCGGCGCCAGCATGGGGGCGCTGATCGGCGCCGGCGTGGCGGCCGGCTTCGACTGGCAGCAATTGCGCGAGATGTTCCGCACCGCCTTCGTCAGCACCAATCCGCTCAGCGACTGGACGTTGCCGTTCGTTTCGCTGTTCTCCGGCCGCAAGGTCGAGCGGCTGCTGCGCGAGGCTTATGGCGAGGTCGATATCGAGGATCTGGCGCGGCCCTTCTTCTGCACAGCGGCCAACCTCACCACCGGCCATACCGACGTCATGCGTAGCGGCAAATTGTGGCGTCGGCTGCGCGCCAGCGTGTCGCTGCCGGGCATCCTGCCGCCCATGCTGCATGGCGGCCAGGTACAGGTCGATGGCGGGGTGATGGACAATCTGCCGGTGGAAGTGATGCGCCAGGAGGGCGGCGGCATCGTGGTTGGCATCGACATCGAAACCGCCGGCGCCATCGCAGCCGGCGAGGGCGTCGAAACGCCGTGGTCGGCCTGGCAATTCCTGCGCCGCATGGTATGGCGGCGCAAGGAGACGCTGCCGCTGCCCTCGATCGTGAAGATCCTGCTGCGCTCGGCGCTGGTGAATTCCGAATCGGCCACCGCCCGCCAGCGTGAAGTCGCCGACCTGGTGTTCCGCCCGCCGGCCTCAGGCATCGACCTGCTCGACTGGCAGTCGATGGATCGGGCGATCGAGATCGGCTACCGCCACGCGCTCGAGGTGATCGAGAAGGAGCGCGCCGAACGCCCGCACGGCGTGCTGGCGCGCGATCCCGCCGCGCGCACCGATCTTTAGGCGGAAAGCCCTTTCAGCGCCTTGCCGATCACCTCGTCGGCGCGGCTCCACACCATCTCCTTCCAGCGGTCTTCGGCCGGATAGAAGCGCTCGCGCATATAGGCTTTCATCTCCTTGCCCTGCGCCGAATCGAGATCGCCATGGGCATGCAGCCAATTGTCCTGCCGCACCGCCTGCAGCACTTCCAGCACCGGGTAGGTGCCGTATTCCAGCGCCATGGCGGTGACCTCGGCGAACGGCGCTTCCTGGGGAAACGCATCGACCATCACGCCCACCACCACTGCCGAGGTCGACGTGCCCGATTCGGGCGACGTCACTTCGTCGCCGTACCAGTTCTTGGTGCGTTGCATGGCCAGCGAATTGGGCGCAGCGGTAGCGATGATCTCGCCATGGCCGAACGGACCCAGGCCGGTGTGGAAATCGATCACGCCGATGCGCTTGGCCTTGGACAATTCCTCGCGAATGATCTGGCGCATGGTGATATTCGACCAGGTCGCCCGGTTGCCGCCATGGAACACGCCGTCCTTGTGCGTATATTGCCCGCCGGTCACCGCGCCTTGGAAGCCGAACATGCCGTTTTTCTGGATGAAGGCATCCATGGCCTGCTGCGCTTTTGCCAGACTGGCATCGTTCCATTGCGCCGGCTTGATGGCATCGGCCAGCTCGACATAGCCGTCGTTCTTTGGATACGGCTTGCCGTGATCGACGAAGTTGCGGTTGAGATCGACGTTGTCCTCGTTGACCCGGCGGGTCCAGGCGAAGCCGTGCGGATTGACGGCATGTATCAGCAGCACGCCGGTGTCCTTGGGCAGCGACGCCGCGCCGCGCTGGCGCAGCCAGTTGATCTGTGCGCCCGAGCCGCAATAGCCTTCGATGCCGTGTGTGGCCGAGGTTAGCACCAGCATGTTGGGTGCGTCATCCGGTCCCAGCCGCGCCGTGTCGGTATAGAGCGTTTCGCCGGCCGGCCCCTTGGTCGGGTTGCGCTTGGAGCGCAGCGACGCGCCGGCGGCAGCGGCCGCGGCGCAGAATTTCTCGCGCGCCTCGGCGTAGGTCTTGGAGAAATTTCCGGCCACTGACATAGGATTGCCTCGATTCGGTTCTAGCTGTCGTACTGGATCAGCGTGGTAACAGGGACATCGACATGAGTGCGGCCATTGAGGAAAGACAGCTCCAGCATGCAGCCCGCACCCGTCACTTCCCCCCCGACCTTGCGCAGCAATGCGATCGCCGCCGCCATGGTGCCGCCGGTGGCCAGAAGATCGTCCACCACCACCACGCGCTGGCCGCGTTCGATCGCATCGGCCTGGATCTCAATCGTATCCTGCCCGTATTCGAGTTGGTAGCTGTGGGCAACGGTTTTGCCCGGCAGCTTGCCGCGCTTGCGCAGCATGACAAAGCCGCAGCCCAGATGCAGGGCAAGCGGCGCGGCCACCAGAAAGCCGCGCGATTCGATGCCGGCCAGCACGTCCGGTTTGTAAGGCGCGATCGCCCTGCCCATCTGCGCGATCGCCTCCTGCCACGCCTTGGGATGCGCCAGCAAGGTGGAGATGTCGTAGAAGAGAATGCCAGGCTTGGGAAAATCGGGAATGGTTCGAATGTGAGGGCGCAAATCCATGAGGGCCGGGCCGTCGCTGCGGATGAGCCGCATGTTACAGGCTTGGTGCTGCACCGCAATCGCCGCGGCCGATTTTCTTCGCTTGTTGCCCCGGCCCGCCACACTGACCACAATACGCCGGTGATGGAGACCGATTTTGACTGAGCGCGGACGGCCGATTGTCCTGGCGCTGCTCCTGCTGTTGTGCGGCGCATCCGCCGCGCCGGCGCAGGACATCCGCCCGCCGGTCAATGGCGAGCGGCCGATGCTGCGCATCGGCACCAACCTGGTTGCCGGCCTCTATTATCCCGCGGGCGGTGCGCTGTGCCGCGCGGTCGCCAAATCGGGCGAGATGCGCTGCCTGGTCGAGAGCACCAACGGCTCCACCGCCAACATCAAGGGTCTGCTGGCGGGCGATCTCGATTTCGGCATCGTGCAGTCGGACTGGCAATATCACGCCGTCCAGGGCACCGCGACGTTCCGCGATGGCGGCGCCGTCAAGGCGCTGCGCTCGGTCATGGCGCTGCATGCCGAGCCGCTCACCTTGATCGTGCACGAGAACGCCGGCATCGAGAATTTCGAGCAGATCAAGGGCAAGCGCATTGCCGCCGGCCCGCCCGATTCCGGCCAGCGCATCCTGTTCGACATATTGACCGCGGCCTATGGCTGGCGGGCGCAGGAGCTGGGGACGCTGAATGCCGCAGCGCCGGACGAGGCGGCGCAATCCTTCTGCGCCGGCGAGTTCGACGCTATTTTTCTGATGGGCAATCATCCCAACGCGCTGACGCAAAGGCTGCTGAACGCATGCAAAGGGAAACTGGTCGCCATTGCCGGTCCCGCCATCACCAAGACGCTGTCCGATCGCCGCTATTACGCGCCGGCCACGATCCCGGCCGGCCTCTATGGCGCGGCGCAGCCCGAGGTCGCCACCTTGGGCGTGCGCGCCACCCTGGTCACCACCGACAAGGTGCCGAGCGAACTGGTCTATGCGCTGGTGCGGGCGGTGAGCGAGAATTTTCCCGAGTTCATAGCCCAGCATCCCGGCCTGTCGGGGCTGAAGAAAGAAGAGATCGCCGAATACGGCCTGACCGCGCCCATGCATGAGGGAGCGGTGCGGTACTTCCGCGAGGCCGGGCTGATCAGATAGGAAGAGGCGGAATGGTCGGAGTGAGAGGAATCGAACCTCCGGCCCCTACGTCCCGAACGTAGTGCTCTACCAGGCTGAGCTACACTCCGTTCCGCTTGAGCATCCGGCCCGAAGGCCGATTGCGGGGCTGGTTATAAAGCCCGCTCGCCCCTGCCGCAAGGGGCCTTGCCTGGGCCGAAAAACCGCCTAGAAAGCGCGTTCGATGGAGAAATCGACCACGTCGAGGAAGGCGCGCTGCACCGCTGAATCGGGGAACAGCGCAAGCGCATCGCGCGCCATCTTGCCATAATGCTGGGCACGGTCGAGCGTATCGGCCAGCGCCTTGTGCTTTTGCATCAGCTCCAGCGCCCGTTCCAGATCGCCGTCCTGCTGCTCCAGCCGCTCCATGGTGCGGCGCCAGAATTCGCGCTCTTCCTCGTCGCCGCGGCGGAAAGCGAGGATCACCGGCAAGGTGATCTTGCCCTCGCGGAAATCGTCGCCTACCGCCTTGCCCAAGGTCGCCTGGCGGGCGGTGTAGTCGAGCACGTCGTCGACCAGCTGGAAGGCGATGCCGATATTGGTGCCGTAGCTTTCCAGCGCTTCGCATTCGGCCGACGGCCGCTCGGCGATGACGGCGCCGATCTGGCAGGCGGCGGCGAACAGCTTGGCGGTCTTGGCGGTGATGACCTGCAGATAGGCGCTCTCGCTGGTCGCCATGTTGTTGGCGGTCTGCAACTGCAGCACCTCGCCCTCGGCGATCACCGAGGAGGCTTGCGACAGGATGCGCAGCACGTCCAGCGAGCCGACTTCGACCATCAGTTCGAAGGCGCGGGTGAACATGAAATCGCCGACCAGCACCGGCGCCTTGTTGCCCCACACCGCGTTGGCCGACGGCTTGCCGCGGCGCAGGTCGGAGCCATCGACCACGTCGTCGTGCAGCAAGGTGGCGGTATGGATGAATTCGACGCAGGCCGACAGCAATATGTGCTTGTCGCCGCGATAGCTGCACAGCCGGGCGGCGGCCAGGGTCAGCAGCGGCCGCAACCGCTTGCCGCCGGCTTCGACCAGATGCCCGGCCAGTTGCGGGATCAGCTCGACCGGCGAATGCATGCGCTCGACGATGGCGTGGTTGACTCTTTCGAGATCGCCGCCGCACAGCTGCAGCAGCGCATCGAGGCCGGACGGGCGGCCCTTGCGCTTTTCTTCGAGGCTGACAACGACGGCCATGCGATCTATCTTCCCTGCCGATCAGGCTTTCAGCATAAGGGCCCGAGGCGAAGGGTCAAGCAGCGCAGCGTCGCATGTTTTACCCTTGTATGCGGCGTTGGGCCGCATAATCCCATCGGTTTTGCCGGCACATATGGATAATCACACGATCACGGAAGACCGGCTGCTCGACGGACGCGTTCGCCTGCTGCAGCCGGCCACCGGCTATCGCGTCGCCATGGACACTCTGGTGCTGGCCGCCGCCATCGAGACGGAGCCGGGCGAGGCGGTGCTCGATGTCGGCGCCGGCGTCGGTGCCGCCGCTTTATGCCTGGCCGTGCGCGTGCCCGGCGTGCGCGTGGTCGGCATCGAGGTGCAGCGCGAACTTGTGTCGCTGGCGCAGCGCAACATCCAGCTCAACGGCTTGCAGGACAGGGTCGAGATGATCGTGGCCGACGTGGCGCAGCGCCCGCCGCCGCGGCTGGCCGCCGGCACGTTCCATCATGTGATGACCAACCCGCCGCACATGACGGCGGAGGAGGCGACCTTGCCTCCGGATCCGGTCAAGGCGATCGCCAATGTCGAAAGCACCGCCAACCTGGCCAAGTGGCTGGGCTG
>JAQSWP010000005.1 GCA_029266575.1 Alphaproteobacteria bacterium
GCTGGAACAGGGCCAGGCGGTAAGCGCCCAGGATATCTACGAGTTCTGCGCGCCGCTGGTGCCGCGCTACGCGGTGCCGCGCTTCGTCGAGCTCTATGCCGAGCTGCCCAAGACGCCGACCAACAAGGTGCAGAAGGCGGAACTGCGCAAGCACGGCATCCGCGAGCAGACCTGGACCGCGCCGGCGCAGGAGCGGCAGCGCAAGGCCAAGACTGCCTAAACGCTGGAGCCGCCGTAATAGAGCGTGACCGCGTGCTTTGCTTCGGCGAAGAACAGCCAGCGCTCGACCAGCGTTCCCGTCAGGCCAAGGACGATGGCAATTGTCGCCAGCACGAGGGCCGGCGACGCCGGCAGCAGCAGGCTGAACAGCACCAGCACGGCCGGCGCCAGCCAGCCGCCCACCAGCGCGATCAGCCTCAATTTAGCGGCATGCTTGCGCGCGATGCGAAAGCCCATCTCCTTGTTGAGATAGTTCTCCTGCGTATGCGGCGCCTCGAACAGCCGCACCTTGCCCAGATGCCCCAGGCCGGTGGCGCTTTCCGCCGTGCTGAACGCCGGCATCGTGTCGATGTAACGCCAGTACAGGAACTTGGTCAGCGCCGCGACCAGCAATGCCAGGCAAGACGCGAATTGCAGGGTCGTCGCGACGGCAGGCGCGAAGACCAGCGCCAGCGCATTGGCCAGCAGTAGGCCGGTTGCCAATCCAAGGACCAAATAGGCCGGTACGACATAGGAATTGTACCAGGCGCGGATCGGCTTCAGCGAACGATAGATCATGCCGGTGGCGATCACCGTCACCACCGCGCAGATCGCCGACAGCAGTCCCAGCACGACCAGAACGCCCCGCGCGGCGTCGAAGAAGGTGAACAGCAGCGCCAGCAATCCTGCCGGCAGATAGGTGACCACCGCCAACACGCCTTCGCGGCTGAGCCATGAGCTGCGCCACTGGCTGAAGGCGCGCCACGCCCGTTCGGGCCGTCCCAGATGCAGGAAGGACGACAGCAATCCCAAGGTGAACAGAGCAAAGGCGATGCCGAAGCCAATGAAGCCGGTCCAAAAGGATGGCGTCAGCGCGCCGAACGCAACCAGCAACGCCAGCACGAACAGCAGCCCGTAGCCCGCGCCCGAAGCGACGGTGAAGATGATGACGGAAAACGCCGGATGCATCGTCTGGGTCCTAGCGCGACAGGATGCGGTCGAGCCAGCCCAGCAAGCCGTCGGCCGATTGCTCGACGACCGGCAGAGCCGAGGCGCCGGTGCAGCCGGAACTGTTCTGGCGCTGGCGCGGCGGCAGATATTTGTTGGTCGGCTTGTAGCCCATCTCCGGCATCAGGTCGAAACCGCCGCGCTCGGCCACCAGCTTCGACACTTTGCTCTCCGGATCGCCCAGATCGCCGAAATGCCGCGCCGAGGCGGGACAGGTCGAGACGCAGGCCGGCACGCGATCGATCTCCTCCAGGTTTTCGTTGTAGATGCGGTCGATGCACAGCGTGCACTTCTTCATCGTGCCGCCGTCGTAGTCGTATTCGCGCGCACCATAGGGGCAGGCCCAGGAGCAGAGCTTGCAGCCGATGCAGGTTTCCGGGTTGATCAGCACGATGCCGTCTTCGGCCCGCTTGTAGCTGGCGCCGGTCGGGCAGACGGTGACGCAGGCCGGCTCGGCGCAGTGCAGGCACGATTTGGGGAAATGCACGGTGCGGCTGGCATCGCCCTCGCCCGCCTCGAAGCTGTGGATGCGGTTGAACCACACGCCAGCGGCATCGGCGCCGTAGGGATCGAGATCGGTCAGCGGGCCCGACGTGCCGCCGGTGTTCCATTCCTTGCAGTTCACCGCGCAGGCATGGCAGCCGACGCAGGTGTCGAGATCGATCACCAGTCCCAGTTGCTTCTGGGCAAGCGGCGGCAGGCTGGTCATTTGACGTCTTCCTTGAGATACGGCTCGGCCATGGCCTTGCCATAGCGCAGCACTTTCTCGGGCCGTTTCATGTTGGGCGGGAGATGCAAAGTCGGCAATGCCGGCAAAGTCTGGCCGGCCGGCGCCTGCGTCTTCTCGATGCGCACCCGCAGATCGTACCAGGCGGCCTGGCCGGTGACCGGATCGCTGTTGAGATCGCCGCGATTGCCGTCCTGCTCCGGCAGGGTTTCGGAAATCAGGTGATTGAGCAGGAAGCCCAGTCGCGCTTCAGGCGCATCGGGATCGAGGTTCCAGGCGCCCGAGCGTTTGCCGATCGCGTTCCACGTCCACACGGTCCGATCGTTGACGCCTTCCATCAGCTTCACCTGGCAGGTGATCTGCCCGTGATGCGAGGTGACGTTGACCCAGTCCTCGTCGACCAGCCCCATCGCCGTCGCCGTGGCGCGGTTCATGTGCAGGCGATTGGCGCCGTGGATCTGGCGCAGCCAGGCATTCTGCGAGCCCCAGGCGTGATACATCGCCGCCGGCCGCTGCGTGATAGCGTAGAACGGAAACTCGCTCTCCTCGATGCGCTGTTGCTCGAACGGGCGGTACCAGATCGGCAGCGGATCGAAATGATCGCGCACCCGCGCGCGCAGCGCTTCCGGCGGCTGGATGGCGCCATGGCCTTCGGCGGCGAGGCGGAATTTCTGTAGCGGCTCGACATAGAGCTGCAGAACGATCTGGTCCGGCTTGGCGATGAAGCCCATCTGCACGGCGTGATCGAGATAGGCCTTGTTGGCGTGCTTGTAGTACTGCGCGTTATGCGGCAGCTCGTATTTCCAGAAGCAGCCATTCTCTATATAGCGCTCAAGCTGGTTGGGGTTGGGCTCGCCCGTCCCCGCCTTGCTGCCATCCGTGCCACGCCAGCCCGCCAGCATGCCGATGCCCGGCGCGCGCTGGTGGTTGGCCAGATAATCGGCATAGCCGCCGGGGTGCGCGTTGCCGATCGGACGGTCGAGCAGCGAGATGCAATCCCACCGCTCGAGATACGTCGTATCGGGCAGGATCAGATCGGCATAGGCCACGGTCTCGGAGAAAAAGGCGTCCGAATAGATGATGTGCGGGATGCGGTAGCTGCCGTCCGCCTTCTTCGCCGTCAGCATCTCGGCCGTGCCGGCGCTGTTCATCGACGAATTCCACGCCATGTTCGACATGAACATAAACAGCGTGTCGATCTCGTACGGCTCGCCAGCCCAGGCGTTGCGGATCACCATGTGCATCAGCCCATGGTTGGCCATCGGCGCCTGCCACGAATAGGCGCCGTCGATGCGCCGGCCGCTGCCATCCTGCTCGACCAGCAGATCTTCCGGACCGATTGGGAAACCCAGCGGCGGGCGCGGCAATGGCTTGCCCGGCGCGACTTCGCCGATCTTGCCGCCGGGACGCACCCCGATCGGCGCCGGCCGCGGATAGGGCGATTTGTAACGGAAAGCGCCCGGCGTATCGATGGCGCCCAACAGCATCTGCAGCACATGCAGCGCGCGGCAGGTCTGGAAACCGTTGCTGTGGGCGGAGATGCCGCGCATGGCATGGATCGCCACCGGCCGGCCGATGATGCTCTCGTGCTGCCGCCCGGCCCAGTCGGTCCAGGCGATTGGCAATTCGATCTGCTGCTCGAACGCGGCATGCGCCAGTTCCGAAGCGATGCGCCTGATCGTCTCGGCCGAGATGCCGGTAATTTCAGCCGCCTTCTCCGGCGAATGCGACGGATCGAGATAGCGCTCGACCAGCAGCCGCAGCACCGGCCGTGCCATGCGCCCATCCGCCAGCGTGAATTCGCCAGTCAGGGCCGGCGCGATGTCGGCGCGCAAGGCGGACGTCACCGACTTGCTCATTTGGTCGAAGCACTGCACCTGCCCGTCGGCATCGCGCGCGAACAGCCCGTGATCGGCGCTGCCCGGCGCATGGATGGTCAGCCACGGCGCGTTGGTGTAGCGCACCAGGAAATCCAGATCGATTTTCTGCGCCTTCAGCAATTCATGGATGATCGCCAGGATCAGCGCGCCGTCGGTGCCGGGCCGCACGCCCAGCCATTCGTCGGCGATGGCGGCATAGGCCGTCTTCACCGGATTGACCGCGACGTACTTGGCGCCGCGCTCCTTGAGTTTGGCCAGCCCAGCCTTGATCGGATTGCTGTCGTGATCCTCGGCGACGCCGAACATCATGAAATAGCGCGTCTGGTCCCAATCGGGCTCGCCGAATTCCCAGAAACTGCCGCCGATCGAGTAGAGCCCGGCCGACGCCATGTTGACCGAACAGAAGCCGCCATGGGCGGCATAGTTGGGCGTGCCAAATTGCTGCGCCCACCAGCCGGTCAGCGCCTGGCTCTGGTCGCGGCCAGTGAAGAAGGCCAGCTTGCGCGGATCCTCGTTGCGGGTCTTGTCTAGCCACTGCGTGGCCAGGCCCATCGCCTCGTCCCACTCGATTTCCTTGAATTCGCCCGCGCCGCGCTCGCCTACCCGCAGCAGCGGCTTGCTGAGCCGCGCCGGCGAATAGTGGTTCATGATGCCGGCCGAGCCCTTGCCGCACAGCACGCCCTTGTTTACCGGATGGGCCCTGTTGCCCTCGATGTAGCGGATCGCCCCGTCCTTCAGATGCACTTTGATGCCGCAGCGGCAGGCGCACATGTAGCAGGTCGTGGTCTTGACCTCGTCGGAGACCGGCGGCGAGAGATTTTCGATCGGGGCCTGTAGTTTCATGATTCCTGTTTCCCCGATCCTAACACCGATTTCCCACTCATGGTCGCCACCAGTCGAGCGCCGCCAGATAGAGGCACAGCACTCCAAAGGCGGCAACGGTAAATGGCCCGTTCCAGACGCGGCCAATCTTCTCAGGCGTCTCGCCGGTCAAGCCGCCGACCAGCACCACCGGCGTGCCGTAAGGCGAGGAAGCGATCGACAAGGCCGATCCGCCGAGCAGCGCCGTCGCCAGCAGCACCGAGGGCAGCCCGTCGGCCGGCATGTGATGCAGCGAACTGCCGATCAAAGTCAGCATCACCAGCGAATTGACGCCAAGCTGCCCGACGGCAGCGATAATGAAGGCGAGCGCGATGGCCAGCCCCAGCCAGGGCAGATCGAAACGCACGATCAGGTTCTCGATCGCATCCTCCGGCACCAGTGCGGCCAGCACCGAGCCGATATAGGCGGCGTTGCTGAGGATCAGCGTTTCGGAGCGTGACGACGCGAACTCGCCCATCGGCCAGCGCGCGACCCGCCGGCTTACCATCGCCGGCATCAGCCGCGGCCCCAGATGGCGGAACTGCACGCCGATCCACAGCATGGCGAAGACCGGCATCATCAGCATGATGGAATCGACCGTCGTCAGGTTCAGCGCTTTGCTGGCGCCCACCACCAGCACCATGATGCCCAGTAGCACGGCCAGCATCGGCAGCACCGACTCCGCAAAGCCATGCCGCGCCACGGGCATCTGCACGGAGACGCCCTGCGGGGTGCGCCACTGCGCTCGGTCCATCACCCATCCCAGCGCCAGGAACAGCAGCGAGAACGTCGCTCCCGCCGGCGCCAGCGCACCCCAGGTCAGGCCCGGGATCAGCGCCAGGGTCAGCGCAATGAGGATGGATAGCGGCGACCATCCCACCATGGTGCATTGCCCGCGCATCACCGCCAGCATCATACGCTGCTCGCGGATCTTGTACCGGCGCATGTCGCCGCCGGCGCTGGCCAGGGTGTTGGAGCGCTTGACCATGGTGCCGAGCAGGTTGACCACGCCGTAGTTCAGGATGATGGCGAAGAGATGCGCTGCTGCGGTCAGCGCCGCATAGCGCCGGCCCGGCGGCTGGGCGATGACGTAGTTGCCGCAACGCCTGACGGCGGCAGACGTGCGCGCCGCATCGCGCAGCATGTTGAGCGCCAGCAGGAAGGTGGAGAAATAAGCCGCCAGCAGAATTGCTTTGGCGACGATCGGCCACGGCTCCGGCTTCACCACCAGCACCAGCAGGCTCAGCACCAGCGCCGCGCCGGTGAAATAGAAATCGCGCCGGTTGGCGACCAGCATGGCGACGGCGACGAACAGCAGGTAGGCGGCGCCGATCAGTAAGCGAAAGCCGATCCAGTCGCTGAACAGCATCATCAAGGTCGTCAGCACGATCACCGTCAGCAGGACAGCCATCGCACGACGATGAAGCGACAGCCCGCGAGCGGTCACAGCGCGCCGCCCTGCATCATGTGGAAGCCGACGATGACAACGGTCGAGATCACGATGCAGCCGAAGGCATAGAAGCCGTTGTCGCGCCACGCCATGCTCCAGTTCGACTGACCCAGCATGTTGGCGGCATAAAGCGTCAGGTTGGAGAGCGGCGACAGCACGCCGCCGATGCCCCAGCTCGCCAGCATCAGGAGCGCCATGGTTTGCTGCGACAAGCCGATGGCGGCCGGCGGCAAGGTATGGCCGATGATGACGATCATGATCACCGAATGCAGGCCGAGAATCGAGGTGGCGGCGATCACGAACATCAGGAAGGGAATCCACAGCACGCCGGAGACGCCGATCTTCGACGCCGCCGCCACCAGCAGCTGGCCGTCGACGGCGCTGGACACGCCCTGGCCGAAAATATTGGCGGCGATGAACAGCACCGACAGCCCGCGCAAGCCGCCGACATTGTCGACCAGGCTGGAACCGTACTCGCTCCAGCTCACGCGCGGCACGCCCGGCGTTCTGGTCGCCGCCAGAATCAGGAACCAGCCGAGCGAAAACACCGTCACGACAATGGCGATGGTGGCCGACATCGACAGATGCGCAATGGCGTCGAAAGCTGCGACCGCGCCGACCAGGATCAGCGACAGCGCGGCAAGCTTGAGCATCGCCGCCTGCTTGCCCTCGATCACCACCGGCACGCGCGCCTCTTCGACCGTATCGCCGCGCTTGCCGAAGCGGTCGCAGACGGCGCCGAAGACGATCAGCAACATGCCGAGCACAATGCCCGGGGCGGCGATGTCGACCCAGCGCAAGGTCGGCATCAGCGACACCACCACGGCCATGGCGAGGAAGAACGGCGACCAGGTGGAAGCGGCAACGAAACCGCGCGACAGCGCCAGCGCCATCCGCTTGCGCAATTCGCCCGCGGCGCTTGAGGCAACGAAACTCGCCAGCAGCGCGAAGCCGGCGAAATTGGTGATGGCGGAAAGGAAATGGCTGGCCAGGCTGAGCCAGAGATAGCGCCGGCCGGGCGGCAGATTGGTGACGATGATGCGCACCACCTGCATCGACGGGCTGCGGATCGCGGGATATTGCAGCAGGGTCACCGAGGCGAACAGCAGGATGAACATCAACGTGCCGCGGCCGCCTTGCCACAGCGCGCTTGCCACCTTGTCTCTCATCGCCGCGAGCGCGATGCCGGCTGCGATCAGCGCCAGCCCCATGATCCATTGCGAGCGCAGCACCTTGCGCGGCTCGGACACGATATAGAGCAGGAGAAAACCGACGGCAAAGCGATCCAGCCCGATGCCGGGAAACAGTCCCTCGCCCACCGCCAGCACGCAGCATGCCAGGCAGGCCAGGGCGCCGACACGCGCGGCCAGCCGGCGGGATTTCGCTGTCCCGATGTCCTCCGTTGCCGTCTGCACCGCCTGGCTCACGATCAGGCGCTTCTGGCGGAAGCTGATGGCGCGCCGAACAGGGACAGCGCCTGCTCCTTGAGTTTGAATTTCTGGATTTTGTCGGTGCCGGCGGTGCGCGGGAATTCGTCGATCAGCACGATATCGGCCGGCAGCTTGTAGGACGACAGTTTCTCGCGCAGGAATGCCAGTAGCTCGGGGCCCAGGAGCGACGCGCCCGGCTTCACCGTGACAAAGCCGACGCCGATCTCGCCGTGCCGGTCATGCGGGATCGGCACCACTGCCGCTCCGCTGACCGCTGGGTGCTGCAGCATCACGCTCTCGACTTCCGGTGTCGAAACGTTGAAGCCGTTATGCTTGTAGCCGTCCTTCAGCCGATGCAGGAATTTCAGCGAACCATCGGCGTTGAGGATGCCGGCATCGCCCGAGCGCAGCCAGCCACCCGACGTAATGGTCTCCGCCGTCTCCAGCGGCTTGTCGAAATAGCCCGCCATGACGCCATAGCCGCCGATCCAGATCTCGCCGATCTCGCCCACCGGCATGTCCAGCAGGGTCTCTGGATCGACCACGCGCACGGTGCAGCCGGGCAACGGCTTACCATGCGACTTCAATCGCTCTTCCATCGGCTCGTCCAGCCAGCCCCGCGTCACGACGCCAGTGGTTTCGGTCATGCCGTAACCCGATCCGGCGCCTTCCAGACCCAGCCGGTCCGCCGCCTTGCGCATGACGGCCGCATCGTTGCTGAGAATGCTGCCCAGCCGCAGGCGGGCGAAATCGGGCTTGGAGAAATCGGGATGGGCAATGATGCCGTCGATCATCACCGGCAGCATGTGCATGGCGGTGCAGGCTTCGCGCTTGACCAGCGCGATGCAACGCCCGGCATCGAAGCGCTCTTCCAGTACCACGCCGCAGCCATGGGTCCAGAACATCAATATGCCGCTGAGACAGCCCAGCACGCCAAACAGCGGCACGCAGAGAAACAGCCGGTCCTGTTCGCTCAGATAATAACGCACGCCGCCATCGAATGCCTTGCGCCAGATGCAATGCGTCAGCATCGCGCCCTTGGGCAACGCCGTGGTGCCCGACGAGTAGACGATCAATGCGGGCCGATCAGGATTGGCTTCCAGCATCGCGTCGGCCTGCGCGATACGCGCGGGATTCGACCAGTCGGAAACGCCGGCAATCGGCCTGGCTTGCGGGTCGAGAGCGATCAGATGCCGCAGATCGGGCAACGCCGCGAGTTGCAGCTGGCCCGCCTGCTGTTGTTTCAGTTCGGGACAAGCCTGCGCCAGTTCACCGGGAAAATCGCGAAACGCGCCATCGCCGGCGATGATCAGCACGCGGCTGCGCGACTGGGCGATCTGGTAGAGGAATTCGTCGCGCTTCAGGCGCGTGTTGAGGAACACCGCGATGAAGCCGCTCTGCGCCGCCGCCATCCAGTACCAGATGAACTCCGGCCGGTTGGGCAGCCACAGCGCCACCGTATCGCCCGGCCGCAGCTCCAACCCCGCCAGCCGGCGGGCGGCGGCATCGACCTCGCCCTTCACGTCGGCGAAGCTGTAGCGTCGATCTTCGAATACCAGCGCCGTGCGATCGCCATAGGATGCGGCGAGATGCCCGACCGCCTGGCCATAAGTCAGGCCGAGATAGGGATTGGGCCTCTCCTGCCGCGGCTGGAACATCAACGCGACCCCGTCCGCTTCAGTGCCACGCCCAAAGTTTCGGAGGCCAGCTCGCGCAACTTGAACTTCTGCACCTTGTCGGTGCCCGAGGTCAGCGGGAAACTTTCGACGAAAATGACGTGGCTCGGCACTTTGAACGAGGCCAGATTCTGACGCGCAAACTCGATCAGCTCCGATTGCATCGGCCGCGCGCCGGGCTTGGGGATGACGAAGGCCACGCCCATGTCGCCCAGTTCCGGATGCGGCAGCCCGACCAGCGAAGCGTTGGCCACCATCGGATGCTTACGCAGCAAGGTCTCGATCTCGGCGGGCGAGACGTTGAAGCCTTTGGTTTTGTAGCCGTCACCAAGCCGGCCCTCGAACACCAGCCGCCCGTCGGGGCGCAGATAGCCCTGGTCGCCGGTATGGAACCAGCCCTCGCCATCGACGGCCTTGGCCGTTTCGACCGGCTTGTTGTAGTAGCCCTTCATGATGCAGTAGGAGCGCGCCCAGATCTCGCCGCTCTCGCCCACCGGCACGTCTTCGCCGGTCTGCTGGTCGATGATCCTGATTTCGACGTCGGGCAACGGCTTGCCCTGGTTGTCGATGCGCTCCTCCAGCGGCTCGTCCCAGCGGTTGCGGGTCAGCACCGTGGTGCTTTCCGTCAGGCCATAGCCGGTCATCATGCCGGGGATTGCCAAATCCCTCGCCACTTTCATCAGCACGTCGTGATCGGCGCTCAACACCATGGCGATGCGCATGGAGGACAGGTCGTAATCCTTGCGTTTGGGATGCTCCAGCAATGCGGTGATCATTGGCGGCAGCAAATGCGTCACGGAGCAGCGTTCGTTCTGCCAGTCCTTCATTGCCTGCTCGGCATCGAAGCGGTCGGCGATCACCACGCCGCCGCCCCTGATCCATACCGGATAGACGCCGTTCATGCTGGCCATCGAACCGAACATCGGGATGGCGAGATAGAACTTGTCCCTTTCCGTCATGTCGACCGGCGTGCCGATATCCCACGCCTTGCGCCAGACGCAATGGGTGATCATGGCGCCTTTGGGCAGCGCGGTGGTGCCGGAGCTGTAGGAAATCAGCGCCGGCTGGTCGGGATCGGTGGCGTAAGGCGGCACCGGCAGATCCCGCGTCAGCCCGTCCGACCAGTCGGTGACGCCCGGCAGTTTGGCGCGGTCGTAAGAATCGATGGCGATGACGTGCTGCATCATCGGCAGCGCCGCAATCTGCAATTTGCCCGGCTGCATCAACTCGGGGCACAATTCCGCCAGGTCGCCCAGGAAATCGCGGAAGGCGGCATCGCCCGGCACGATGACGACGCGGCTGTCGGACTGGCGCAATTGATAGGCGAACTCCTCCAGCCGCAGGCGGGTGTTGAGGATCACCGGCACCAGCCCCATCTGCGCCGCGCCCAGCAAATACCAGAGATATTCCGGCCGGTTCGGCAGCCAGATCGAGATCGTGCTCCCCGGTTCCAGACCTAAAGTCGCCAGCCGCCCGGAAGCGCGGTCGACCAGCTTCTTGACGTCGGAAAAATTCCAGCGCTGGTCGCGATAGACCAGCGCCTCGTTGGTCGGGAACGTCCTGGCCATGTAGTCGATAGCCTGGGCATAGGTCTTGCCGGCGAACTGATTCACGACGCGACCTTCTCCCGCGCCAGAACCTGCAGCGCCAGTTCCCGCAGCTTGAATTTCTGAATCTTGCCGGTGCCCGCCGTCACCGGGAATTCCTCGACGAAGAACACGTGCGCCGGCACCTTGAAGGAGGCGAGTTTCGCCTTGGCGAATTCGATGATCTCCTGCTCGCTGGCCTTGATGCCCTGTTTGCGAATGACGAACGCAGCGCCAACGGCGCCGAAGCGGGCATGCGGCAGGTCGGTGACGCTCACCGCCGCGATCGCCGGATGCCTGGCCAGGCTGGCCTCGACCTCCGCCGTCGCGACATTGAAGCCGTTATGCTTGTAGCCATCCTTGACCCGGCGCAGGAACTTGATGGTGCCGTCGGCGCGATGGATGCCGAGATCGCCGGTCTTGAACCAGTCACCGTCGGCGAAAGCGCGCCTGGTCTCTTCCGGCTTGTTGTAATAGCCCAGCATGACGTTATAGCCGCGTACCTGGATCTCGCCTTCCTCGCCACGCTGCAGCACGGCATTGCTATCGGGATCGGCCACCCGCACTTCAATATCCGGCAGCACCTTGCCGTGGGCGTTGATGCGATCTTCCAGCGGCTCGTGCCAGTAGCTGCGCGTCGCCGCCGACGACGTCTCGGTCATGCCATAGGAGGTGAAAACCTCTTTCATGCCCAGCTCGTTGGCCGCCTTGCGAAACACCACCGGGTCGATGGTCAGCACGATGCCGGTGCGCAGGCGCGACAGATCGTAGGACTTGAAATCCGCATGCTCCAGCATCTTGTCGATCATCAGCGGCAGCACATACACGGCCGTGCACTGGCGATCCTGCAGGATCTGCAGCGTTTCCGTGGCATCGAAACGATCGTCGAGGATAACGCTGGAGCCGCGCGACCAGAAGGTCAGCACGCCATTGATGCTGCTCAGGATGCCGAACATCGGCACGCAGAGATAAAGCCGGTCCTGCGCCGTCTGATTGAAGCGCTCGCCGTGATCCCAGGCCTTGCGGAAGACGCTGTGATTGAGCATGGCGCCCTTGGGCAGCGCCGTGGTGCCGGACGAATAGGCGATCAGCGATGCCGCCAGCGGATCGGTCGCCAGAGGCGCCGGCGGCAGATCGCCCATCGGCTTCGACCAGTCGGTAACGCCTTTGTATTTGGGATCAAACGCATCCAGCGCCACGACAGAGCGCAGCTTGGGCAACGCCGCGCAATCGAGCGCGCCCGGCTTGCCGTTGAGCAGCTCCGGACACACACCGGCGAGATCACCGAGGAAGTCTCGGTAGTCGGTGCCGCCCGGCACGATCACCGCTGTGCTGTCGGACTGGTCGATCTGGTAGGTGAATTCTTCCGGCTGCAGGCGGGTGTTCAGCGTCACCGCCACCGCGCCGATCTGTCCCGCCCCCAGCCAGTACCAGAGAAACTCCGGCCGGTTGGGCAGCCACACCGCCACCTTGTCGCCTTCGCGAATGCCGATGCTGTAGAGCCGCGCCGCGGCGCGTTCGATCTCGGTCCTGACGTCGATGAAGCTCCAGTCGCGGCCCTTGAACGACAGCGCGAGGCGCTCGCCGTGCTGTCTGGCCAGCAGCGCGATCGATTGGCCGGTGGTCAGACCCTTGAACGGATTCATGCGCGGCCCTCGAGCGCCTGCAGGAGGGCCGCGTTCACCGCTTCCGGCTCCTCATACATCACCCAGTGGCCGGCGCCTTCGATCAGGCAGGTTTCCAGCCTGGGAAAACGTTCTTTCATCCGCTGCAGGCAGGTCCTGACATCGGGGTTCATGTAGCAATCGTGTTCGCCGAACAGCATGATCGCCTTGTGCGCGATCTGGTCCAGCGCATCGAACATGGTGGTCGAGGTCGAGATCGGCATGCCCAGCAGGGACCGCTTCTGCGCCAGAAGCTTGCGCTGCACGTCGATCGCCTGGTCGTCGATCTTGCCGCGGTCATGGATCATCGACAGCGCCAAATTCTCGCGCACGATGGCGCGCACCTGATCCAGGCTCATGCTGCGGCTGAGCTTCTGCAGCTCATGCGTCTTGTTCGCCCACATCTCGCCCATGCCGGACGCGCCCAGCACCACCACCGCGCCGGCTTTATTGCCGAGCAGCGCGGTAGCATGAGCGGCGATGGAGGAACCCAGCGAGAATGCCGCCAGCAGGACTTCCTGCGGACCGGAATCGAGCTGCTTCACCGCTTGCGCGAAATAATGCGCCAGCGCCGGCGCCGTGTGCGGCTGCGGCGCAGCGGGCGAATCGCCCAGGCCCGGCAGGTCGGCGGCGAAGACGCGGTGGTTCGCGGCAAGCCCGTCGATGTTGCGCAGCCAGTGCTTCCAGGAGCCGAAGCCGCCATGCAGCAGGAAGATCGCGGACCCTTGCGCGCCCCATTGCCGCCAGGCGATGTAGTTCTCGCCGCACGGTGTGCGGTGTAGCCGCGCGGTGCGCTCGAGCCGGTCTTCCAGCGCGTGGATCTGCGGCGCAGCCTGTTGCTGCTCAGCGAGCATGATCCGCGTGCTTCTCGTATTTGTGGCCGAGCTTAATCTCCCAGTCGAGATAGCGCAGCATGCCCTCGCGGCCCTGCTCGTAAGGCGGCAGCCAGAAATCGGGACCACCGAAAGTTTCCGTCGGCTTGCCCTTCTCCAGCGCCAAACCGGCATCGCGCCAGGCCTTGGTGCCGCCTTCCAGCACCTTGACGTTCTTGTAGCCCAGATCGTGCAAGGTGGCGGCGGCGAACACCGACTGCCCCTCTTCCGACGCCGTGACGATGATCGGATCGGCGGGCGAGGCCACGTCCTTGATGATGTTCTCCAGCCAGCCGCGCGGGCGCCACTTGGCGCCGGGCAAATGGCCGGCGGCATATTGCAGGCTGGCGCCGACGTCGAGCACCAGATGCTTGCCTGCCTTCACGAGCTGGTCGATCTCGGCCGGCTTCAGCTTGGTGACTTTCTTCGCCGCCTCGTCGATGCCCAGCGGCTTGGGATGCTTGCGGCCCGCCACCAGCTTCTCGCCGGCTGCCGTCCAGGCATCGACGCCGCCTTTGAGCACGAATACCTTCTCCATGCCCATGCGACGATACCAGTAGCCGGTCATCATGGCGCGGGCTTCGTTCTGGTCGATCAGCACCACGGTGGCGTCGCGCACCAGCACGAAATCGTCGGTGCGCTGCACCGCCTGGCCGCCCGGCAGCGAGATCGTGCCGTCGATATGGCCGGCCTGGTAGGATTTCAACGGGCGGACGTCGAAGACATAGATGTTCTGTGTCTTGCTGGCCGGGATCAGCTTCTTGAGTTCGGCCTGGTCGATATGGCGGACGCCGAATTCCTTGCCCAGCCTGGCCGCTTCGGCCTCGGCCTTGGCGATGCTGTCCTTGCTTGGCTCGCCGACCGGCCTGGCCTCGCCCTTTTCCAGCTTGCCATCTTCCAGCAGCCAGCCGGACGTGCCGTTCTCCAGCGCGAAAACGTTCTTGAAGCCCAGCCGGTGCAGGCTGGAGGTGCCGATGATGCTGCGGGTGCGGCCGGCGCAATTGACCACGATGGTCGAGTAGTCCTTCGCCAGATCGGCCGCCTTCAGTGCGATGTCGAAGCTCGGGCAGCTCACCGCTCCCGGCAGATGGCCGCCGAGGAATTCCTCCGGCGTACGCACGTCGCAGGTGACGACCTTGGGATCCTTGGCCATCTTGGCGTATTCGGTGACGGTGATCGAGGGCACATGCTCGACGACATGGATCATCTCGCCGAAATCCTTCGACGGCACGTTGGTGCCGGTCATGATCTCGCCGCCCGCTTCCTTCTCCCACGCCGGCAGGCCGCCCTTGATCTCCTGGGCGTTGGCGTAACCGATGGCATGCAGGGTCTTCAGCGCCAGCTCGGCGCGATTGTCCTGGCCGCCGCCATAGATGAAGACGCGCGTCTGCTTGTCCGGCACCAGTTCGGCCATGCGGAATTCGATCAGCCGGCGCGGCAGGGTCGAGGCGCCGAAGATATGGCCGTCGACCGTCTCGCCCTTCTCGCGCACGTCGAACAGCGCCCAGTCGCGCGCTTTCGCGTCATAGAGTTTCTTGAAATCCTTGGCGCTGATAGTGCTCATGACTGCCTCGCGGAAAATGTCGGAAAGGGAGAAGAACGCGCCGATGGCCAGCGCCTAGTTCTTCTTCCGCTGATCGTTCTTCCGGCCGAGGATTTCGGCCGCGATCATGTTCTTGTGGATCTGCACCGTGCCGCCATAGATCGAGCCGCCGCGCACTTCGGTGTAGCGCTGCACCATCGGGTAATCCTTGGTGTAGCCGTTGGCGCCCAGGATCTGCAGCGCATCGTCGCAGATCTCCTTGGCCGCATTGGCCGTGTAGACCTTGGCGATCGAGGTCTCGAGCCGGTCCGGCAGGCCGGTGTCGCCCGCCCCGGCGGCCGCGCGATAGGTCAGGAGCTTGGCGGCATCGAGCTTGATGCGCATGTCGGCCAGCATCCATTGCAGGCCCTGGAAATCGGCGATCTCGCGGCCGAACTGTTTGCGCTCCTTGGCATAGGCAAGCGCATATTCGTAAGCCGCCTGCGCCGAGCCCAGCATGCGCGAGATGCTGCCCAGCCGCTCGCCGTTATAGATGCTGATCAGTTTGCCGAAGGCGTTCTCGCGGATCAGGATGTTCTCGACCGGCACCTTGCACTCGTCGAAATAGAGTTCGAACAGCAATTCGTCGGCCATGTTGATGGTGCCGTTGGAGCGGGTGAAGCCCGGCGCATCGTGCGGCACGATGACGGCGCCGATATCCTTGGCCGAGCCGGTGTCGGCCAGCCGGCAATAGAGCACGGTGTAGTCGTTGGCGTTGACGGCGCTGACGAACTGCTTGTGGCCCTTGATGACGACGTGGTCGCCGACGATGCGCCCCTTGGTCTTCATCTCGGTGGCGGCGGAACCTGCTTCCGGCTCGGTGATGCCGATGGAAATGCCGATCTCGCCGGCGGTGGAGCGCTTGACCAGCTCCTTCTGCTTCTCGTTGCCCAGCTTGGCGATGGCGCCGACCGCGCCGGTCGAGGAGCGATGCGCGATGCTGCCGATCGCCGAATCGCAGGCCTGCAGGGTCTGGGTCAGCAGCAAGGTGTCGAGCAGCGGCAGGCCCGAGCCGCCCAGCTCGACCGGCATGTTGACGCCCAGCAGCCCGTAATGCGCCATTTCCTTGCGCAGCTTCCTGGTGCCATCGGCCGAATGCACGTCGTTGTTGTCGATGAACGGCTTCAGCTTGCGCGCATAGACTTCCCTGGCTGACTCGATCAGTTGCTGCTGGCGTTCATTGATGGCGAAATCCATCGTCCCTACCCCTTTTCAGCCATGGATTTGGGGCCGACAACAGCCCGTTCCGCTAGCTTCTTGATACAAATTAAGACAATTGTTGCCGCCGAAAAGGAAACAATCAAGTTCATTCGCCCTTCCCTAACCGCATGGCCCCAAGGCAGAAAAACGATGCAGAACTGGACGCTTATGCAGCTTTTAGCGATCGCACCCGCTTGTCGCGACAGAAACAGCGTTTCGGCTCGTCGACTGGTTCGAAGCTTCCGCCTGAGCAAAGCTTCTGCGGCTTGTGTGTTGATTAAATTTGATTTTTTTTAATAAGGCTGGCAACAAGTCAGGCCGCGAACAAGCCGCATACTGAAATTGCATCAATTTTGGTAGATTGTATCTATAACATTGCGTGACGATACGGCTTTGCGCTTTAATGCGCTGCGACAGGGATGAAACGGCCGGCTGCAGTGCGAGACTGCGGCAGACGGCGAAACGGGGTTTGAGAGCGACGATGGACAAGGCACTGCTGCAAGAACTGGACGAGAAGCGCAAAAAGGGACGCGCTCCCGGTCACGTCAACACCAAGAAAAACGCCCAGTCGCTGCATCCCGACAAGCTGTCGGCGCGCGAGCGCATCAATCTGCTGCTCGATCCCGGCTCGTTCGAGGAACTCGGCGTACTGGCGCGCAGCCAGAACAAGGACCTCTACGACCGCTCGCCGGCCGACGGGCTGATCGCGGGCTGCGGCAAGATCGACGGCCGCGTCGTCTATGTTAGTTCCGACGATTCGACGGTTCTGGCCGGCACGCGCGGGCGGGTCGGCGAGCTCAAGACCCAGCGCCTGCGCGAGATGGCGGAGAAGCACAACAAGCCTTACATCGCGCTGATGGAAGCCGGCGCCGGCCGCTTCCAGGAAATCAACGGCGCCACTGCCGCCGGCGTCGGCAACCGCTTCCGCGAGCATTTCCGCCTCTCGGGCCGCGTGCCAATGGTCGCCGCCTTCATGGGCGCCTGTTTCGGCGGCCCCTCCTTCACCGGCCAGCAATCCGATTTCATCACCATCGTCGACGGCACCGGCTTCATGGGCATGTCGGGCCCGCCGGTGGTCAAGGTCGGCATCGGCATCGACGTGACGCGCGAGGAAATCGGCTCGGGCCAGCTGAGCGCCGCCGTCACCGGCCAGGCCGACCATCTGGGCAGCAACGAGAAGGAATCGCTGCTGGCGATCCGCACCTTCCTGTCCTATTTCCCGTCGAGCTGCTTCGATCTGCCGCCAGTGCACGAGCCCAGGCCGGCGCCGTGCGATACGCCGGAAGGCAAGGAGAAGATCAACGCGCTGGTGTCGGAGAACCACCGCCGCGGCTACAACATGGAGCAGCTGGTCCGCATGCTGGTCGATGGCGGCGAGCTGTTCGTCTATCGTCCGCTCTATGGCCGCAACCTTTTGACCACGTTGTGCCGCATCAACGGCCGCTCGGTCGGCATCGTCGCCAACAACCCGATGCACCTGGCCGGCGCGCTCAACCACGAGGCGGCGATCAAGGCGCGCAAATTCATCGATCTGTGCGACGCCTACCACATCCCGATGGTTTTCCTGTGCGACTGCCCGGGCTTCCTGGTCGGGCCCGACATGGAAAAGAACCGCATGGTGAGCCTGGCCTCGCGCATGCTGAATTCGGTGATCGCCACCACCGTGCCGAAAGTCACGGTCGTCATCCGCAAGGCGATCGGCCTGGCCTATATCGCCATGGGCGGCAAGACCATGAACCCCGACGTCATCGTCGGCTGGCCGACCTCGTTCTTCGACGCCATGGGCCCGGCGGCCGGCGTCGAGCTGGTGCATGGGCGCAAGATCAAGGAAGCGGCCGATCCCGAAGCGCTGCGCGCGGAGCTGATGCAGAAGGTGCTGGAGGAGGGCAACGGCTATCTCGCCGCCGAACGCGCCTTGCTCGACGACATCATCAGCCCGTGCGAGACGCGCAATCTCATCATCAGCGTGCTGGAGCGCCATCCCCAGCCACGCCAGCCGGGCTTCAAGCATCGCATCGATCCCTGATCGCTTTTCCGCGTCGATTTCGTTTTAGCGGAGGAAGCATGCCGATTTGGGATCGCAGCACCGACATCATCGTGGTCGGCTTTGGCGCCGCCGGCGCCGTGGCCGCCATCGAGGCCGCCGATTGCGGCGCGCAAGTTCTGGTGCTGGAGAAAATGCCCGATCCGGGCGGGCTCTCCGCTGTTTCGGCCGGTGGCGCCCGCGTCTGCAACGACGTCGAGGAATGCTACAAATACCTGCTTGCCACTTCGGGCGGGCGCACGCCGGACAGCATCATGCGCGGCCTGGCCGAAGGCATGTTCCAGATTCCGGCCTATCTGCAGAAACTGGCCGATGCCGTCGGCGCCAAAATGAAAGTCACGCCGGCCTTGGGCAACTATCCCTTCCCCGGCTATGAATCGCTGGCCTATTGCCAGATCGATTCGGTGCCGGCGCTCGAAGGCCTCACCTCCTATCGCGCCATCCGCGGCATCAAGGAGGGCACCAAGCTGTTCAAGGTGCTGGAAGACAATGTCGCCGCGCGCAACGTGCCGGTGCTCTACAACGCCACCGCCGATCGGCTCATCCGGGATGACAAGGGCGAGATCGTCGGTATCACCGCGACGATCGATGGCAAGAGCCAGCGCATCCAGGCGCGCAAGGCGGTGATCCTGGCCTGTGGCGGCTACGAGCACAGCGAGGAAATGAAGCGCCAGTATTTCCAGGCGCAGCCGGTGCTGACCGGCTCCTTCGTCGGCAACACCGGCGACGGCATCCGCATGGCGCAGGCGGTCGGCGCTGATCTCTGGCACATGTGGCACTACCACGGGCCTTACGGCATGAAGCACAGCGATCCGGACTATCCGCTGGCCTTCTACATGAAGGCGGTGCCGATGTGGACGCCGGGCCGCATGGATCAGGTGTCCGATCTCGGCGTCACCGACGCGCATGGCAAGCCGGTGTCGCAAAAATCGCTGGCGCGCATGGCCTGGATCCTGCTCGACAAGACCGGCCGGCGTTTCATGGACGAATACCCGCCCTATCCCGGCGATACCGGCATCCGCCCCTTCGACGCTTACGATTCCAAGACGCAAGGGTTTCCGCGCATCCCCGCCTTCATCGTGTTCGACGAGGAGGGCCGCAAGATGTATCCGATCGGCCGCGCCATCTCCAACAGCCGTGACTTCCATTACCAGTGGAGCCCGGACAATCTCAAGGAGGTCGAGCTCGGCATCCTGCATCGCGCCGATTCGATCGCCGATCTCGCCAGGGCGATGGGCATTCCGGCCGCGGCGCTGCAGAAGACCATCGATTCCTGGAACGCCAATTGCGCTGCCGGCAGCGATCCCGAGTTCGGCCGCCAGCCCGACAGCATGGCGCCGATCAAAACCGCGCCGTTCTACTACGGCCATATCTATCCGGTGGTCATCAACACCCAGGGTGGCCCGGTGCATAACATCCACCAGCAGGTGCTGACGCCGTTCGGCGAGGCCATTCCCCGGCTCTACGCGGCGGGCGAGCTGGGCAGCAAATTCGGCCATCTCTACATGGGGGGCGGCAATCTCGCCGAATGCTTCGTCGGCGGCTGGACCGCCGCGCGCCATGCCGCCGCGCTCAAGCCGCTGGATGCCTGATTGGAGCCTGGCGGCGGCCGGGGTAAGCTTGCTCCGAGTCCGATGACAGGTATTGCCGTGTTTGCTCCCGTCAAGGCCCGACGCATCTTCGAAGAGGTGGTCGGCCAGATCCGCGAACAGATCGTCACGGGCCAGCTCAAGCCGGGCGACAAGCTGCCGCCCGAGCGCGACCTGGCCGAGCAGTTCGACGTTTCCCGCACCGCGGTGCGCGAGGCGCTGCGGGTGCTGGAGATCGCCGGCACCATCCAGCTGCGCAAGGGCGTGCGCGGCGGCGCCTTCGTCGCCATAGCCGATCCCAGCGTCATCGCCGACTCGCTGCAGGACATGCTGCATCTGGGCCGCATCACCGCCGCCCAGCTCACCGAATCGCGCATCTGGATCGAGACCATGATTACGCGCATCGTGTGCGAGACTGGCACCGAAGAGGATTTCGCCGCCCTCGAGGCCAATGTCGATCTGGTCGAGCGGCTGATGGCCGAGGGCCGCGACCGCGAGCGGGTCGAGGCCAATATCGAATTCCACAACGTGCTGGCGCGGGCCACCCGCAATCCGGTGCTGATCCTCAACATCGCCATGCTGATGGACATCATGCGCTATTTCGCCAGCCGCGTGCCGATCGGCTATGGCGAGGTGATCCTGGACTCGCGCCGCCGCCTGCTGCGCCACATGCGGGCGCGCAATGCCGATGCTGCGGTGGCGGAAATGGAATCGCTGCTCCACACCATCTCGGAGCGCTACGAGAAACTGACACCCATCATCAAGGACGCGAGCTAGTACAAATCACGGTGTGTCTCCTACACCTCGCCCCGCTTTAGCGGGGCGAAGTGTTTATACGCGAGGTTCAACCGCCGTCGACTTCGATCACCGTGCCGGTCGTGAAGCCGGCGCGGTCGGAGACCGCGAACAGCACCGCATCCGACACTTCCTGCGCGCTGCCCAGCCGTCCAAGATAGTTCGAGCCGGCGATCGCCTTGTCCGAGCCCGCCGGGTCGAGCTTGTTGCGCTCGTTGGTCGACTGGCGGATGGCGGCGAGCCGCGGCGAATCGATGACGCCGGGCGAGACCGCCACGAAACGCACGCCGTCCTTGCCATAGGTCATGGCCAGGCCCTTGGTCAGCAGGTTGAGCGCGGCATTGGCGCTGCAGCCGGGCAGATGCACGTCGCGCGGCGCCCGCCCGCCCTTGCCGGTGACGTTCACCACCACGCCCTTCTCCTGCTTGATCATGTGCGGCAGGGCGGCGCGCGTAGTGCGCATGTAGCCGATCTGCTTGGTCTGCAGCACCTTGAGCCAGACATCGTCGTCCAGGTTCAGGAAATCGCCGAACAGCGACAGCGAGGTGGTGTTGACCAGAATGTCGATGCGCCCGGTCTGCGCCACGATGGCGGCAGCGGCAGCATCGACCGATTTACGCTCGGTGATGTCGACCGGCAACGGTTTTAGCGCCGTGCCGGCGGCCATGTCCTTGAGCTTCTTCTCATCGCGCGAGGAAACGAACACCGTGGCGCCCGAAGCCGCCAGATCGGCGCTGATCTGCTTTCCCAAGGTGCCGCCCGCGCCAACGACCCAAGCCGTGCGGCCTTTCAATTCGTTCTGCATGTCCACTCCCGTTGATTAGCGTGCGGCGAGCAGGCGGCCAAAGGCCGTCTCGCCGTTCTGCGCCTGCTGTTCGGCCAGTTTGTGATAGCGCTCCTGCAGACGCTGCAGCCGCTCGTGCATTGCGATGACGGCCCCCTCTTCGTCGCGCGCCCGCAGCAGCGCCACCATCTTGCGCCGCCATTCGATGTGGTAGGGATCGACATCAGGTGCGGCGTGCTTGGCGAACTGCATGGTGAGATCCATCAGCAGGCGCATGTTCAGGATCAGCACCGGGTTCTTGGTCGCCCGCGCCAGGATGTTGTGGAACTCGATATTGACCGCGACCTTCTCGGCCAGCCGTCCCTGGCGCAGCAATTCGACGCCAAGATCGATGTTGGTTTCGAGTTCGGCGAAATCCTCCCCCGTCGCCCGCTGGCAGGCGACCTTGGTGACGATGGTCTCGATCCACAGCCGCGCCTGGGTTAGATGCTCGATGGTGATCTGGCCCAGATGCAGCATGTCGCGCATGGAATCGGCGATCAGGCGGGCGTCGACCTCGCGCACGAAGGCACCGCCCTTGGCGCCGGTCTGCAACTCGATGAAGCCCGCCACTTCCAGGGTGCGCAGCGCCTCGCGAATGGCGTTGCGGCTGGCCTGGAACTGCTTGGCCAACTCGCGTTCGGACGGCAGCTTGTCGCCGGGCTTGAGCTGCCCGTTGCGCATCTGCTCGCGAAACTGGTCGATGACCTCTTCGAAGACGCGACGGGTGCGGATCGGGGTGAAACTCATGGTCTGATCTTATACCCCGATCCGCGCCGTTGCTTTAGCGTTGCAGCGTCGAATCGAATTCGCCGCCCATCTGCGACTGGCCGACGATCTGCGCCGTCTTGTCGTGGCCGGCATGCAGGATATGGGTCTGCAGGTCGCGGATCATGCGGCCGAGCGGGAATTCCTCGAACAGAGCCGTCGAGCCGGCGCCCTCGGTGATGGCGCGCGCCAGGTTGAGCGCGGTGTGGGCGGCGGTGTATTTGGCGCTCATCGACAGCAGCTCGGCCTCGACCACCGACTTGGTCTTCCAGGCGCGGATGGCGTCGTGGAACAGCGACTGGGCGGCGTTGAGCTGGATCTTCATCTCGCCGGTGCGCAGCAGGATGATGGGATCCTTGCCCTTGCCTTTCTTGACGGCGTAGTCGCGGAACCACTCGAACATGCCTTCGGCGGTGCCGAGATAGTTGGCGGTGAAGCCAAGATGGTACTTGCCTTGCCAGCGCTGGCGCGGATAGGCGCCGGGCTCGCCCAGCACATGCTCTTTCGGCACGTGCACGTTGTCGAGATGGACCACCGGGCTTGCCGCGCCGCGCATGCCGAGCGGCCGGTACCAGTCGTTGTCGATCCGCACGCCCTGCTGCTTGGTTTCGATGATCGTCATCAGATGGTTGTTCTGATAATCGTTCACGCCTTCGACCGAGGCGAAGATGATGGCGAAATCCATGGTCGGGCCGTTGGTGGCGTAGTTCTTCACGCCATTGACGATGTAGCCGCCCTTGCCGTCCGGCTTGGCCGTCGTGCTCATGATGTACATGTGCTTGCGCGAGGGCTCGGAGCCAACGAAGGACGCCAGGAACGGCCGCTTCAGGCCCGGCTTGACGAACTTCTCCTTCTGGTAGTCGCTGCCGATGGCATCGATGATCCAGGCGGTGTGGTTGTTGACCTGCAGGCAATGGGCGGTCGAGGAGCAGCCGCGCGCGGTGACGCGAATGGCCTGCAGATAGGTGGCGGGATCGTCGCTATCGAGATTGGAACCCATGCCGCCGGTCTGCTTGGTCACGGCGCAGGTCAGCCAGCCGCCGGCGAACAGATCGTCGATGTTCTTGGTCGGCATGTCGCAGGTGGGATCGTATTCCGGCGCGCGCGCGCGAAACGTGGTGACGGCCTGTTCGGCCAGCGCCTGGACCTTGTCGCTGCGCAGCGAGACTTCCGGATCGATAAACATGGGCTTCCTCTTTTCTGTTAAACGGTGGCGGCCACGGGCCGCGTGTCCTGGTCTTGCGAAAGCTTGCGTTTCGCCTGTTCCTTCAATTCGAGCTTCTTGATCTTGCCGGTGCTGGTGAACGGGAATTCGTCGACCAGCTCGATGAAGCGCGGCACCTTGTAGCCGGCAATATGCTGCTTGCAGCGGGCGATGATCGCCTCGCCATTGGGTTTCTCGCCGTCCTTGGGCTGGACAAAGGCGTAGGCCACCTCGCCCAGCCGCGCATCGGGCACGCCCACCACCACCGCCTGCTTGACGCCTTCGCAGGTGAGCAGGAATTCCTCGATCTCCTGGGTGGCGACGTTGAAGCCGCCCGGCTTGATCATCTCCTTCACCCGGCCGCGGAACACGACATAGCCGTCCGCCGTCAGCTCGCCGAGATCGCCGGTGCACAGCCGGCCCTTGGCGTCGAATGCTTTGGCGTTCTCCTCCGGCCGGTTGTAGTAGCCCTGCATCACGGTGTAGCCCGAGATGCGCATCTCGCCGGTGCGGCCCGCCGGCAATTCCTCGCCGCTGTCGACGTCGACGATATGCACGCCGACGCCGGGCATCGGCTTGCCGTTGGTGCGCAGCTTCAATTCCAGCGGCTCGTGCCAGAAGGAGCGGCTGATCGAGTTCGAGGTCTCGGACATGCCGTAGACATTGGTGAAATGCCTGGCGCCAAGCTGTTCGACGATGAAGCGGAAGGAATCGCTGGAGAGCGGACCGCCGGTGCCGGTGCGCAAGGTCGACAGATCGTGCGAGGCACGGTCCTTGTACTCGCGCAGATCGTGCACGATGGCGTCGACGAAGAAGGTAAAGGTGATCTTCTCCTGCTCGACCAGGCGGCAGAAAGTCTGCGGATCGAAACGGTCGGCCAGCACCATGGCGCAGCCGCAGATCAGGGTCGACAGCGTGTAAGACGTGCCGGTGGCGGAAAACAGCGGTACGGCGGCCAGATAGCGGTCGGCCGGCGTCATGTCGAAGCGCTCGATGGTGTTGCGGTTGTTCTGCAACAGCGCGCCGTGGCGCACCATGGCGCCCTTGGGGAACGAGGTGGTGCCCGAGGTATAGAGGATTTGCGCCACGTCGTTGGGTTTGACGCCGGCGCGGAAGGCCTCGAGCTGGTGCTGCGCGTCGGAAGAATTCCGGCCGAGTTCTTCGATATCGGTGAAGCGCAACATCGAGTCCGGAACATCGGCGCCGCGACCGATCACGCCGCGCAGCTTGGGCAATTCGGGCACGGCCCAGTGGCCCTGCTTCTGCTCGCGGAAGGCCGGTGCAATGCGGCCGAGAATGTCGAAGTAGCTGACGCCGGCAGCACCCTCGTCGACGATCAGGAACTTGCTATCGGACTGCTTCAGGATGTAGCCGACGTCGTTGTCGCGGAAGCGGGTGTTGATCGGCACCAGCACGGCGCCGAGATAGGGAATTGCCCAGCGCGCGATGACCCAGTCGATGCAGTCGGGCATCCACAGGCAAACGTGATCCCCCGGCTGCACGCCCAGCGCCACCAGCCCGCGGGCGAAGTCGCGCACGCGTTGCGCCATCTGCGCATAGTTCAGCCGCGCCGTGCCATGCACCAGCGCTTCGCGCACGCTGTGCGTCTTCGCCGCCCACTCGATCGCGTCGGCGAAGGTCTGCTGGCTCCAAATGGGCTCGCGCTGGACCATGCCTAGCGTCTCGTCTCCGGCCCGCCGCGGACATAGATGATCTGGCCCGAAACGTAGGAGGCTTCCTCGCTGCACAAAAAGCAGATGACGTTGGAGATATCGCGCGGCACGCCGACGCGACCGATCGGAATGGCCTTGGCGCGGGCGGCCTTGTATTCCTCGGGGTCCTGGCCCAGCCGGCGCGCGGTCTTGCGCGTCATCTCGGTGTCGACGAAGCCTGGCGCCACGCAATTGACGTTGATGTTGAAGGGCCCCAGCTCGATCGACAGCGTACGCGTCATGCCCTGGATGGCGGCCTTGGCGGCGGAGTAGTTGAACTGGCCGCGATTGCCCAGCGCCGCGGTCGAGGACAGGCTGACGATCTTGCCGAAGCGCTGCTGCACCATGAATTTCTGGGCGTATTTGGTGCAGAGGAAATTGCCCTTCAGATGCACCGCCATGACCTGGTCCCAGTCTTCCTCGGTCATCTTGTGCAAGAGGTTGTCGCGGGTAATGCCGGCATTGTTGACCAGCATGTGGATGCCGCCGAAGCGCTGCGCGGCTTCGTTCATCGCCGCTTCGGTCGCTGGACCATCGGTGATATCGACCACCGCACCCCAGGCCTCGATACCGTTCCTGGCCGCGATCTCCTTGGCGGTGTCGGCCACCGCCTTGTCGAGATCCAACAGCACCACCTTGGCGCCGCCTTCGGCGAACAGGGCCGCCACATCAGCGCCGATGCCGCGCGCGGCTCCCGTAACCACGGCGACCCGGCCTTCAAATTTTTTGGTCATCAGCGTATTCCCAACCCTTGATCGTTGCGGGGCGCTTGGCCTCACTGGGTGCAATTCTCGGAGAGACTAAAGCACCAGCTGTAATGGTTCAACCATTGAGCCCACGCCTTTTTTGAAGCGGAGAAATGCAGTTTTTCGTGGGACCGACGATTGACAGGCGGTTTGTCAGCCCCGGGGACAGGCTCAAAGTTTATAAAAGTAACCACAACAATAATTCTATATTGTATCGGTATGAATTGATACAATAAGCCAACAGCAAGCTTGGAGGTATGGCGTGTCAGTGATGGTGAAGTCGGAGATCACCGGCAAGATCTGGAAGGTCGAGGCCACGGTGGGGCAGTCGGTGAGCCAGGACGATCAGCTGGTGGTGATCGAATCGATGAAAATGGAAATTCCCGTGCTGGCGCCGGCCAACGGCGTGGTGCGCGAGATCAGGGTCGCCGAGGGCGAAGACGTCAAGGAAGGCCAGGTCGTCGCCGTCATCGGCTGAGCGGCGGAATTTCCCGACAAAAGAAAACGGCGGCCGGGGGGCCGCCGTTCCAGTTTCGAGAGTTCACACTCCCTATCGCTGCGTCTTCTTCCAGCGCAGCAGATATTTCTCCAGCGCCACGATCATGCCGTTGAGGAACGTGGAGATGATGACCAGCAGCACCAGAGCCGCGAAGGCTCCCGCCGTGTCGAACTGTCCGGTCGAATTGGTCAGCAGGAAGCCGATGCCGCGGTTGGACGCCATCATTTCGCCCACCACCGCTCCGATCAGCGCATAGGGCACCGACACGCGCAGGCCGACGAAGATCACCGTCATTGCCGATGGCAGCACCACGCGCCACAGCACCTGCAGAGTTCCCGCCCCCATCAGGCGGACGATGTCGACCAGCTCGCGGCTGACGTCGCGCACGCCGGCGTAGGTGTTGTAGAACACCAGGAAGAACACGATGGTCGCGGTCAGGATGATCTTGGTCTCGATGCCGATGCCGAACCACAGGATGAAGAGCGGCGCCAGCGCCACCTTGGGCAGGCTGTAGATGGCGATGATGAACGGGTCGAGCAGGTCGGCCACTTTCTCGAACCAGCCGAAGATGAAGCCGACGATGCCGCCCACCGCGGTGCCGATGACGAAGCCCAGGAAGGCTTCGAGAATGGTGATCGGCACATGTTGCACCAGCTGGCCGCCCACCGCCCATTCGTACAGGCGCTGGAAGATCATCGACGGCTGGCTGGTGAAGAAGGAATCGATCAGCTTGTAGCGCACGCCGGCTTCCCACAGCGCCAGCAGCACGGCGAACAGCGCCAGCCGGATGGCGATCAGCCTGATGCGGACGGCAACCGGATTGATCTTGTGCTCGAGCAGCACATCGTCCTTCTTGACGGTGCTCAGCGGGATGGAGCGGTCGGACATGCTTGGTCTCCTAGGCCGCTTCGCTCTTGCGGATGTCGTCGCGCAGCAATTCCCAGACGCGATGGTAGATCTCGATGAATTCCGGGGTGGTCTGCAGCAGGAAGGGATCGCGCGGGCGCGGCAGGTCGATGTCGATGATGGCCTTCACCGTTCCCGGCCGCGCCGACAGCACCACCACCTGGTCCGACAGGGTGATGGCCTCGGTCAGATCGTGGGTGATGAAGAGAATGGTCTTCTTCTCCAGCTCCCAGACGCGCAACAGCTCCTCGTGCATCATGCCCTTGACGTGCGCGTCGAGCGCGCTGAACGGCTCGTCCATCATTACCAGTTCCGGCGAATAGATCAGCGTGCGCGCCAGCGACGCACGCTTGCGCATGCCGCCCGACAGCTCCATCGGGTAGTGCTTGGCGAAATCCGTCAGCCCCATCAGATTGAGGTAGTAGTCCGCCAGCTCTTTCTGCTTTTGCCGCGGCATGCGGCGGATGCGCAGCGCGATGACGATGTTGTCGTACACCGTCGACCATTCCAGCAAGTTGTCGCGCTGGGTGATGTAGCCCAGCTGGGTATTGATGTCGGTGACTTGCTTGCCCTTGTAGAGCACCTCGCCCGCGGTCGGCATGCTGAGGCCGGCCGACAGGTTCAAAAGCGTGGACTTGCCGCAGCCGCTGGGCCCGACGACGGAGACGAACCGGCCCTCGTCGATCTTGAAGCTGACATTGCGCAGCGCCACGACTTCGGCGTCGCGCTTGTAGAATTTCTTGGTGACGCCCCGGTATTCGAGCATTTGAGCCCTCCCTGTCGGCGCTATTGCTGCTCCGTCGAATCGAAATTCATGCCCAGCGCCGACTTGCCGATCGACTGCGCCGTATTGTGCAGATTGGCATGCGTCGAATGCACGTGGATGTCGCGCATCATGCGGTTGAGCGGGAACGTCTCCAGCAAAGCCGTCGAGCCAACGATGCGGATGGTCTCGTTGATCATCCATTCGGCGGTCGAAATCGAATAGAGCTTGGCCATCAGCGAATATTCTTCCGCTTCCTTGATGCGCTTGGCCTGCCACAAGGCGGCGGCGTGATAGACCATGTTGCGCGCGGCGGCGACCCGCATCTTCATCTCGCCGATGGCGCGCTGGCTGTGCGGATTGCCCGCCGTGCCGCGCTTGGGCAGATAGTCGATGGCGAAATCGAGCAGGCCTTGCGCGGCGCCGAGGTGGCTGGCGGAAAAGCCCAGATGCCAGCGCGCGCCGAGCTTGCTCTTGGGATAGAAGCCCGGTCCCTGCAGGATATCCTCGTGCGGCACGAACAGATCCTGCAGAATCAGCTTGGGGCTGACGCAGGCGCGCATGCCGGTCGGCCGCCACCATTCGGCGTCGACGGTAAAGCCCTTGGCGTCCTTCGGAATCAGCACCATCAGGAAGCCTTCGGCCGGCGCCATGTCAGGCAGGCTGACGGTAACGACGTTCCACGCGCCTTCGGAGGCATTGGTGCCGTATTGCTTGATGCCGTTGAGCACGAAGCCGTTGTTGCGCGGCGTCGCTTCGGAAACCATGTTGTACTGGCCGCGCGCGGTGCGGCCGGGCTCGCCGCCGGTCCAGGACAGGATGCCGCCATGGTCGAACAGCGGCGCGAACCAGCGGTCCTGCTGCTCCTTGCTGGCATGCGCGCTCAGCAGCTGGCTGGTATGGGCATGCACCTGGAAGCAGTGCGCCGCCGACATGTCGGCGCGCGCCAGCTCTTCCACCACCAGCAGGAAACCCAGCGGCTCCTCGAGGTTGACCATGCCGGTCTCGTCGCCGCCCAGCCGCTTAGGCGCGGAGATGGTCAGCAGCCCGATATCCTTCAGCGCCGACAGCGTCTCCACCGGCATGGAATAGTCGCGATCGTGCTGCGCAGCGTGCTTGGCGGTGACGCCGGTGGCGACTTCGCGCGCCTTGCCTTTGATGGCGTCGAGCCGCGGTCCGAGATCGATCTGCATATCGCCTACTCCCTTAAGCCGATTGCGCCAGGCCGCTCTCGGCCAGGCGTTGCAGCGCCATATCGCGCAATTTGAATTTCTGGATTTTTTCGGTGCCGCCGGTGACCGGGAAGGCATCGACGATGAAGACATGCGCCGGCAGCTTGAACGAGGCCAGACGCGGCGCCAGGAAAGCGCTCACCGAGTCCGGATCGAGCTTCGCGTTGGGCTTGGGGATGACGAAGGCAACGCCGATCTCGCCATGACGCCGGTCGGGCACGCCGACCACGGCGATCTGCGCGATATCGGGATGGTCGGCCGCGACGCGCTCCACTTCCGGCGTCGAGACGTTGAAGCCCTTGTGCTTGTAGCCGTCCTTGACCCGCCGCAGGAATTTCACCGACCCGTCGACATTGAGGATGCCCAGATCGCCCGAACGCAGCCAGCCGTCGTCGGTAATGCTCTTCCGTGTCTCTTCCGGCTTGTTGTAGTAGCCGGGCATGATCGAATAGCCGCCGATCCAGATCTCGCCTTCGGCGCCGCGCGGCAGATCCTGGCCGGTGTCGGGATCGACGACCCGGATGGGACAATCGGGCAGCGGCTGGCCTTGCGAGGCGAAGCGGGTCTCCAGCGGATCGTCCCAACGGCAGCGCGTCACCAGCCCGGTCGACTCCGTCAACCCATAACCCGTCACCACGCCCGCCACGCCAAGTTCCCCGGCGGCACGGCGCAGGATGACGGGATCGGAGCTCAACACCACGCCGGTGCGCAGCTTCAGCTTGGCTTGCGGGAATTGCGGATGGGCGATCAGCGCGTCGATCATCGCCGGCAGCAGATGGATCGCCGTGCAGCGTTCCTCTTGCAGCGCCTTCATGCAGGCATCGACGTCGAAGCGCTCGTCGAGCACGATGCGCGCGCCATGGCTCCAGAACGACAGCACGCCATTGAGCGAGCCCAGCACGCCAAACAGCGGCACGCAGAGATAAAGGCAATCAGCCGGCGTCAGCCCGATCAGCGCGCCGCCGTCATAGGCCTTGCGCCAGATGCACGACGTCAGCATGGCGCCCTTGGGCAGCGCCGTGGTGCCCGACGAATAGCAGATCAGCGCCGGCGCATCGGCGTCGGCGGCCGGCGGCGGCACCGGCAGAGCCGCCTGCATCGACCAGTCGAGCACGCCCGGCAATTGCTTCGGCGGCTTGTCGCAACAGACCACAGCCTGCAGCTTGGGAAACGTCGCGCTGTTCAAGCGGCCGACGGAACGGGTTGCCAGTTCCGGACAGGCTTCGACCAGCTCGCCGAGGAAATCGCGGAACGCCGGGCGGCCGGGCACGACCACCACAGCGGCATCCGACTGGGCGATCTGGTAGATGAATTCGTCGCGCCGCAGGCGGGTGTTGAGGAACACCGCCACCAGCCCCGACTTGGCGGCGCCGAACCAGTACCACATGAATTCCGGCCGGTTCGGCATCCACAGCGCCACCTTGTCGCCGGGTTTCAGCCCCAGCGCCTTCAGCCGCGCCGCCGCCCGGTCAGATTCGCGCCTGATGTCGGCGAAGCTGTAGCGCCTGCCCTCGAACAGCAGCGCCTCGCGCGCGCCGAAGCGTTCGGCCAGATGGTCGATCGCCTCGACGTAGGTCTTGCCGGTATACGGATTGACCGCCATATCCCAGCGTAGCGCGCTATTTCTTGCCGGCAAGCGCATCGCGGACGAACTGGTTGGAGACCGATGCTTCGAAGTCGAACTCGCCCTTGGCGTAGGCCGTGCCGCCGAACGCCAGCAGCTCGCGGTATTTCTTCAGGCCTTCGATCGGCGTTTCCGCGCCAGCCGGCGAGGCGGATTTCATCGCCTTGATGCCAAGCTCGTAGAGTTCGGAATCCATCGCCGCCAGGTGTTTGCGGGCGGCCTTGCCGGCGGCCAGGATGTCGGCCTGAATCAGCTTGTCGGCGGCATCGATGGCGCGGGCGAAGGCAGCCAGTTGCTTGCTTTTCTCCGTCAGCGCTTTTTCCGTCACCGCCATGGCGGTGAACACCATGCCGCGCGTCTCGGGGACTTCGCCGCCGATCATGTCGAGCAGGATGGCGCCATAGCCGTCCGCCACCGCCTTCTCCGGCACCGGCGGTGAGAAGGCGCTGGCGTCGATCGAGCCGCGGCGCATGGCGGCCAGCGTGTTGGCCGAATCGCCGATCGGCACGATTTCGGCGGCCTTGTCGACATCGACGCCGCCGACATATTTGGCGAACAGGAAGCGCATCATGGTGTGCTGGCCGCCATTGAAGGAGATGACGCCGATCTTCTTGCCCTTCAGCAGCGCCATCTTCTGCTCGACGGTGGACTTATCGGTGAGGCCGGCCTGCTGCATCAACTCCTTGCGCACGAAGATGGTCGAGGTGTACTCGGTGTTCATCGGCACCAGGAACTTGACCGGCTGGTTGGCGGCGCGCGCGGCGAACACCGCATTGCCGCCGACGCCGGCGACATCGGCATCGCCATTGAGGATGGCGGTCACGACGACCGTGCCGTCCTTGACGTTGACGATCTCGACCTCGAGATTTTCCTTGGCGAACAGTCCGGCGCCATCGGCGACGTACAGCGGCAGCCAGGCGAAGGAAGTGCTGCTCAGCACCACTTTCAGCTTGTCGGCGGCTTGCGCGACACCGGATGCCAGCAAAGCGATGGCGATTGCAGCGCCCGCCATGATTTTCCTATTGCCCATGGATTCCCTCCGCGTGATGGCCGCTGTTTGCCGCGGCCCGTTCGCCGTTCGAGTTATTGCTTTTTCGCCAGTGCCTGTTCGACGAAGTCGTTGACCGTGATCTTGCTGACATCGAGCGTGTCGAACTTGTAGCCGGCACTGATCAGCAGGTCCTTGAAGGTCTGCAGGCCTTTGACCGAAGTGGTGGCGGTTTTGGGCAGCGCCGGCGCCATCGCCTTGACGCCGCGCGAATAGAGTTCCGATTCCATGGCGCCCATCATCACCTTGGCGGCCTTGCCGGCGGCGACCAGGTCCTTGTCCGCAAGCTTGTTGGCCTTCTCGATGGCGCGCAGGAAAGCGGCCACCATCGGACCGTCTTTCTTCAGCTTCTCCTCGCTCACCACCAGCACGACATAGATCGAGCCCTTGATGGCGGGCACGTCGCCACCGATGAAATCGATCAGGACTTCGCCGATATCGTCGGCTTCCGCTTTTTCCGGCACCGGCGGCGAGAACGCCGAGACGTCGATGATGCCTCGCTTCATGCCGGCCAGCGTGGGAGCGCTGTCGCCGATCGGCACCACTTCCGACAGCTTGTCGACATCGGCGCCGTCGAGATATTGCTTGAACAGGAAGCGGTACATCAGATGCGGCCCGGCGCCGATCGCGGTCGTGGCCAGCTTCTTGCCGACCAGGAACTTGACCTTGTCCTTAAGCGGCGAGGCGCGGGTGATGCCGGCTTCCTTCATCAGCCCTTTGCGCACGAAGATGGTCGAGGTGTACTCGGTTACCATCGGCGTCAGGATCTTGATCGGCTGGCCTTTGTCGATGGCGTTGAAGGCGGTCTGCACACCCAGCCCGCCCAGATCGACCGAGCCGTTGAGCATGGCGGCGGCCGGGGTCGAATTGGCCGGCACGTTGACGACCTCGACGTTCAAGCCTTCTTCCTTGAAGAAACCGCCGCCAATGGCGACGTAAAGCGGGAACCAGGCGAAGCTGGTGCTGCCGATCGCAACCTTGACGTTACGTTCCTGCGCCGGTGCCAGCCCGGCCCACAGAACCGCAACGGCCATTGTTGCCGCCACGAAAAGTGACAATTTCCCAGTTTTCATGCCCGTTTCCCTCCTTGCTGGCGCATTGTCCCTGCGCCGTTGCAACCGTTCTTCCACACGCAATACTGGCGGTGGGGGCCTAAGCCCTATGGAATCTTTGGGAAACCTGGGCTAAAATTGTTCCAATGGTTTCCGGTGCAATGATCCTAGAGATCGATACAATACACTGTCAATGTCCTAGTTGGAGAATGTTCCAATTCCCAGGAATGTTATGAGGAACAGGGGCGCAAATGTGGATTCCTGATATCACCAAGCTCGACGGCCCGCGCTATCTGGCCGTGGCGACCGCCATCGCGAAAGCGATCGATGGCGGCGAGCTGCCGCCGGGGGCGCAATTGCCGCCGCAGCGCGATCTGGCGATCAAGCTTGGCGTCACCGTCGGCACCATCAGCCGCGCCTACACCGTCGCCAAGAAGCGCAAGCTGGTGAGCGGCGAGGTTGGCCGCGGCACTTTCGTCAGCGGCTCGCGCGACGAGACCAATGCGGCCAATGTCATTCCGCAGATGGACAGCCGCACCGTCGATCTCGCCTGCTATGCGACGCCAGTGGCCGATCTTTCCGACATGATTGCCAAAGGTCTGTCCGATCTGGCCGATCGTTCCGATCTGCTGCCACTGCATCGCTATCCGCCGGCGGCCGGCTTCGTCAGCCATCGCGCCGCGGGCGCAGCCTGGATCGCGCGCACCGGCATGGAGGTGTCGCCCGACCACATCCTGATCTGCAATGGCGCGCAGCAGGGCCTGTCGCTGGCGCTCAACACCTTGCTCGGGCCGGGCGACCGGCTGCTGACCGAAACCGTGACCTATTCCGGCGTCAAGGCGCTGGCCTCGATCAACGGCATCGAGCTGCACGGTGTGGCGATGGACGAGCACGGCATGATCCCCGATGCTTTGGATCGCGCCGCCAGCGACACCGAAGCGCGCGTGGTTTACATGCAGCCGACGGTGCATAACCCGACCACGGCGGTGATGCCGGAAGAGCGACGGCGCAAGATCGCCGATCTCATCGCCAAGCACGACCTCACCTTGATCGAGGACGATGCCGCCTGCAGCGCGCTGGCCGAGCGGCCGCTGCCGATTTCGGCGCTGATCCCCGATCGCAGCTGCTACATCACCGGTGTGTCCAAAGCCCTGAGCCCGGCGCTGCGCGTCGGCTTCGTGGCGGCCGCACCGGAGATCATGTCGCATCTGCAGAACGTGTTTCACGCCAACGTGCTGGGCGCCTCGCCGTTGATGGCCGAACTGGTGTCGCAGATGATCTCGAGCGGGGCGGCGCAGGATATCTGCCGCCGCAACATCGAGGAAAGCGGCCGCCTGAACCGTGTGGCCCAGCGCATCCTGAATGGGCACGACGTGCAGTCGCACCCGGCCTGCTTCTATCTGTGGCTGAAGCTACCCAGGCAGTGGAGCGCGGAGGAATTCGCCGCCGCCGCCCGCAGCGAAGGCGTCTCCGTCGTGCCGGCCGACAATTTCCTGGCCAATCGGGAAATGCCGGTGCATGCGGTGCGCGTGTCGCTGAACCCGTCCTTCAATCCGGACGTATTGCTGAAAGGCCTCGACGTGCTGAACCGGCTCCTGGCCGGTGGCCCGCGCCTGCGCCAGACCGTGATCTAAACGGGGGACCAATCCCCCGTCTCAGACCGGATCCCACCTGAAGACTTCGCCCGAGCGCTGCAAGGGCGTGAACCAGGAGCGCAGCGCCGGCATGGCGTGATCGGCGATGCTGGAAGCCGTCCAGCCTTCGCTGCGATGGACCGAGCGGATCGGCCGGTTGTGGTTGAAAACGAAAATCTCGTTCTGGCGCACGGCGAAGATCTGGCCCGACACCTCCTTCGAGGCGTCGCTGGCCAGATACACCGCCACCGGCGCGATCTTGTCCGGCGTCATCGCCATGATCTTGGCCCGCCGCGCCTTCTGCTGTTCGGTCTCGACCGGCACGGTGCCGGTCAGCCGGCTCCAGGCCGAGGGCGAGATGCAGTTGGAGCGGATGCCGAAGCGCTGCATGTCGAGCGCGATGCCCTTGGACAGGCCGACGATGCCGAGCTTGGCCGCGATGTAATTGGCCTGGCCGTTCTGGCCGATCAGCGCCGAATTCGACGTCATGTGGATGAAGCTGCCGCCATTCTGCTCGCGGAAATGCGGGGCCGCGGCGCGCGCGACGTTGAACGAGCCTTTTAGATGCACGCCGACGACCGCATCCCAGTCCGCCTCTTCCATCTTGTGGAAAATGGCGTCGCGCAGGATGCCGGCATTGTTGACCACGCAATCGATGCGGCCGAAATTGTCGATGGCGGCCTTCACCATGCGGTGCGCGCCGTCCCAGCTCGCCACCGAATCGCCGTTGGACACCGCCTCGCCGCCGGCCTCCTTGATCGCGTTCACCGCTTCGGCTGCCGGGCTGGCATCGGCGCCTTCGCCGCGATCAGTGGCGCCGAGGTCGTTGATCACGACTTTCGCGCCGCTTTTGGCCATGGCGATGGCGATGTCGCGGCCGATGCCGCGGCCGGCGCCGGTGACCAATACGACTTTGCCGTCAAGAAGCTTCTCAGACACGTAGTCCTCCTCCGCTTGCCGGCGCAGGACGCCGGCATACTCAAACGATCGGGTGCGGCGCTGCTTAAGCGCGCTTGGTGAATTTGGGATCGAGCTTGTCGCGCAACGTGTCGCCTAAGAGATTGACGGCGAGCACGGTGAGCATGATGGCCAGCCCCGGGAAGGTCACCGTCCACCACGCCAGTTCGACGTATTGCCTTCCGTCGGCGACCATGATGCCCCAGGTCGGGGTCGGCGGCGGCACGCCCACGCCCAGGAACGACAAGGTCGATTCCAGCAGGATGGCGGCGGCGACTTCGAGCGTCGCCAGCACGATCATGGTGTTCACCAGATTGGGGAAGATGTGCAGGCGCAGGATGCGCAGCGGGCTGCAGCCGATGGCGTAGGCCGCCTGCACGTAGTCGCGCTCGCGGATCGACAGCGCCTCGCCGCGCGCCATGCGCGCGAATTGCGCCCAGTAGAGCAGCGAGATGATGAGGATGACGTTGATCAGGCTGGGCCCCACGGTCGCCGCCACCGCCAGGGCGATCAGCACGCCGGGCAAGGTCAGCGACAGGTCGGTCAGGCGCATGATGACGTCGTCGACCTTGCCGCCGACCATGGCGGAGATGATGCCCAGCAGCACGCCGATGAACATGGCGACCACGACCGACACCACGCCGACCAAGAGCGAAATGCGCCCGCCATAGAGCATGCGGCTCAGCACGTCGCGGCCGAGCTGGTCGGTGCCCATGAGATGCTCCCAGCTCGGGCCGCTGATCATGTTGGCGAGATCCTGCCGGTTGGGATCGTAAGGCGCCACGAAATCGGCGAACACCGCCGCGAAGGTAACCAGCAGCAGGAACAGGAACGGCACCGAGCGCAGCAGGAAGGACAGGCCAGAAAGGCGCTGGCGCAGCGAGCGGCGCGGCGGGGCGACGGCGATGGGGGCTTGGATGGTCATCGTTTGATATAGGAAATGCGTGGATCGAGCAGAACGTAGAGCATGTCGACCACGAAATTGACGACGAGGAAGATCACGCCCATGAACAGCACGGAGGCCTGCACCAGCGGAAAGTCGCGGCCGTAGACGGCGTCGATGGCGATCTTGCCGACGCCGGGCCAGGCGAACACCGTCTCGGTCACCACCGCGCCGCGCAGGATGGTGGCGGCCTGCAGGGCGGTGATGGTGAGGATGGGAATGGCGCCGTTCTTCAGCGCATGCACCATGATGACGCGCCATTCCGGCACGCCCTTGGCGCGCGCGGTGCGCACGTAATCGGCTTCCAGCGCATCGAGCATGGCCGAACGCGTCACCCGCATGATGGCGGCAGCCACGAACAGCCCCAGCGTGACTGTGGGCAGGATGATGTGCTCGTCGAGCCCGTAGCCGGAGGTCGGCAGCAGCCCGAACCACAGCGAGAAGAACAGGATCAGCAAAATGCCGAACCAGAATGTCGGCATGCTCTGGCCCAGCAGCGCCACGATCTTGCCGGCGCTATCGAACCAGGTATCGCGCTTCACCGCCGAATAGATGCCGACCGGCAGGGCCAGCGCCAGGCCGAGCAACATCGAGGCCAGCGACAGCCACAGCGTGGCGGGAAAACGCTCGATCAGCATTTCGGCCGCCGAGCGGTCCCATTTGATCGAGCGGCCGAAATCGCCCTGCAGCGCATTGGTGACGAAATACCAGTACTGCACGATCAGCGGCTTATCGAGGCCGAGCGAGGCGCGGATGCGCTCGATGTCCTCGGCCGAGGCTTCCATTGGCGCCATCAAATTGACGGGATCGCCCGACAGGCGTGACAGGCCGAAGACGATGACGCTGAGCAGCAGCATCGTCAGCAATGCCTGCATCAGCCTTCCGATGACAAAACGAGTCGACAAGGGACTGTTCTCCGCCGCCTATTTCAAACGCAATTTGGACATGCTCGTATGATAGCCGCTACCCAGCGCCGGCTGCCACTCCTTGATTCGCTTCTTGGTCATCGCAAACGGGGTGTGGCACCACAGCAGCGGCACGTTCTCGACGTTCTCCGATTCAAGCTTGGCGAAGCCCTGCAATATCTTCTCCCGCTCGTCGAGATTGGCGGTCCGGATCTGGGTCTTGAAGATGCGGTCGTACTCGGGAACCTGCACGCTGCGCGCCGTCCATCCCGACCACGACACGAAGTAGGAATTTATCACTTCGCCGCCGTCGTCCGGGATCGAGATCGGCGTGTAGAAGATGGCGGTGGGCTTGTTGCCCCGCATCATGGCGAGCCAGGCGCTGTTGTCGACGCTGACGCGCTCGACGGTGAAGCCCACCGCTTCGAGATTGCCGGCGACCGCTTCCAGCACCTGGGGCGCGTTGGGAACGGCGGCGAAGGACTGCGTGTGCAGGGTGAAAGTCACCTTGGTGCCCGGCTTGACGCCGGCTTCCTTCAGCAGCGCCTTGGCCTTGGCAGGATCGTAGGCGATCTGCGGCAGGCCATCGAGATAGCCGAAAGTGCCGGGCGTGAACATGCTGGTCGCCGGCTCGCACACGCCACCCTGGATCTTCTCGGCAATGGCCTTGCGGTTGATCGCATGGCCGACCGCCAGCCGCACCCGCTTGTCGGCGGCCTGGGGAAACAGGTCCTTGTTGAACATGATGCCGGACGTGCCGCTGTAGCGCGAGGTGACGATGCCCACGTCGGCATTGCCGCGGCTCTTCTCCAGCAGCGGCCCGGTCAGGCCGGCGACGATATCCGCCTCGCCGCGCTCGAGCATCGCGTAGCGGGTGAACGGCTCCTTCACCAGAATCTGGGTCACGGTCTTGATGGTGGGAGCGCCGCCCCAATAGTTCGGACTGGCTTCGTATTTGGTCCATTCGCCGGACTTGATCCCGGCCAGGGTGAACGGGCCGGTGCCGATCGGCTTGTCCTGGAAGCCCTGCTTGCCGACCTTCTCGTAATAGGCCTTGGGCGCGATCGGCGTCAGCGCGTAGCGCGCCGTGGTGAAGAACGCGGGGAACGGCTGCTTCAGCACGAAGCGCGCGGTGTGCGGGTCGACGACGTCCACCCGCTCCAGCGATTCGACGAAGCCGGCGCGATAGGCATGCCCGCTGTCGGGCTGCATCAGCCGCTCGAACGTGAACTTGACGTCCTCGGCGGTGAAGGGATCGCCATTGTGGAATTTCACGCCCTTGCGCAGCTTGAAGTCGATCTGCTTGCCGTCGGGGCTGATGACCCAGCTCTCGGCCAGGGCCGGATACTTGCCGTCCTTGCCGAGATTGATCAGCCCATCGAACAGGAAGTCGAAATCCATATGCGGCGTGGCGCCGACCATCGCCGTCGGATCGAACAGCTGGCTGAGCTGCGGCAACGCCATGGTCACCTCGCCTTTGGGCTCGGCCTGCGCCGGCAGTCCGAAGCAAAGGGCAAGCGCCGAAGCGGCGATCAGCATCGGCAGGCGCGTGCGGCGTGAAAGAGCGTCGGTCATCATTTCGTCCCCGCGGAATCCTTCAGTTAATGGAAAAGGACAGCGGGCTTTGCGACCCGCTGTCCTCGCCGGTCGACCCGTCTAGTCGTTGAGCTCCAGATTGCTCAGCGACAGGTAATAGCCGCTGCCCATCGCCGGCTGCCACGACTTCACCCGCTTGCCGATGGCGTAGGGCGTCGAGCACCACAGGAAGGGCACCATCTCGAGGTTTTCCTGTTCCATCTTCACGAACTTTTGCAGCAGCTTCTTGCGGCCTTCGGGATCGGCCAGCTGCTGCTGTTGCTTGAACAGGGCATCGTATTCCGGCCGCTGCACGGAGTGCGGCGTCCAGGCCGAGTTCAGCGCGAACCAGGTGTTGATCAGCTCGCCGCCGTCGTCGGGGGTGCCCGACGGCGCGTAGAAGATGCCGTAGGCCTTGTGGCCGCGCATCATCGACATCCAGGCGTCGGTATCGACGCTCTTGCGCTCGATCGTCAGGCCGACCGCCTCGAGATTGCCGGCGACGGCCTCCAGCACCTGCGGCGCGCCCGGCAGGGCCGCGAACGCCTGCGTGTGGTAGACGAACGGCACTTTGGTGTCCGGCTTGACGCCCGCTTCCTTCAGCAGCGCCTTGGCCTTGGCGGGATCGTAGGGGATCAGCGGTACGCCCTCGAGATAGCCGAAGGTGCCCGGCGAGATGATGCTGGTGGCGGGCTCGCAGACGCCGCCCAGGATATTCTCCGAGATCGCCTTGCGGTTGATGGCATGCGCCACCGCCAGCCGCACGCGGCGGTCTTCGGCCTGCGGGAATTCCTTCTTGTTGAAGAGAATGCCCGAAGTGCCGGTATAGGGCGACATGATGACCCGCAGATCCTTATTGGTCCGCACCTTCTCCAGCAGCGCGCCGGTGAGGCCGCTGGCGATATCGGCTTCGCCCTTCTCGATCATGGCGTAGCGGGTGAACGGCTCGGCGACCAGTCGCTCGGTGACGAACTGGACCTTCGGCACGCGGCCCCAATAGCCGGTGTTGGCTTCGAACTTGCTCCATTCGCCGGCCTTCTTGTCGACCAGCTTGAACGGGCCGGTGCCGACCGGCTTTTCCTTGAACGCCTTGGCGCCGACCTGCTCGTAGTATTTCTTCGGCACGATATGGGCCAGCGCGTAGCGGGCCGTCGTGAAGAAGGCGGGCCAGGGATTCTTGAGGATGAAGCGGGCGGTATGGGGATCGACCACATCGACCCGTTCGATCGAATCCTGGAAGCCGCGGCGATAGGAGTGCGTGCTGTCGGGCGCCAGGATGCGCTCGAAGGTGAACTTCACGTCCTCGGCGCTGAAATCGTCGCCGTTGTGGAATTTCACGTTCTTGCGCAGCTTGAAGTCGATCTGCTTGCCGTCGGGGCTGATGACCCAGCTTTCGGCCAGGCCCGGCACCTTGCCCTTTTCGTTGAGATTGAGCAGGCCGTCGAAGACCAGCTCGGCCATCATGTAGTCGGCGGTCGAGATCGTCGCAGTCGGATCGCCGTTCTGGCTCAGCACCGACGTCGCCACCAGAACGCTGCCCTTGGGCTGCGCCTGCGCCGGCAAGGTCGTCGCGGCCAGCGCCAGGCCAAGCCCGGCAAGGGCGAGAAGCGCCGCACGCGGGCGCGCGTTCATCTGCTCGAATTTCATGATCGTTCCTCCAGTGGCCCTTGTTACGCGGCCGTCTATTGATTGAGTTCGATGGTGGCGAGCGAGAGGTAGTTGCCGCTGCCCAGAGCCGGCTTCCAGTCTTTCACCCGCTTGCTGTTGACCGCGTAAGGCGTGGCGCACCAGAACAGCGGCACCATCTCGAAATTCTCCGATTCCAGCTTGGCGAATTTCTGCAGCAGCTTCTTGCGCGCCTCGAGATCGGCGGTGACCTGCTGCTGCTTGTAGATGGCATCGTATTCCGGCACGGCGATGCTGCGCGTGGTCCAGCCGGCATTGGCGGTGAAATAGGAGTTAAGCAATTCGCCGGCGTCGTCGGGCGTGCCGACCGGCGTGTAGTAGATGCCGGGCGCCTTGTTGGTGCGCATCATCGAGAGCCAGGCATCGGTATCGAAACTCTTGCGTTCGACCACGAGGCCGGCGGCTTCGAGATTGCCGGCGATGGCTTCCAGCACCTGGGGCGCGCCGGGCAACGCGGCGAAGGACTGGGTATGATAGACGAACGGCACCTTGGTGCCGGGCTGGACGCCCGCTTCCTTCAACAGCGCCTTGGCTTTGTTGAGATCGTAGGAAACCTGCGGCAGGCCTTCCAGGAAGCCGAACGTGCCCGGCGTCAGCATCGAGCTGGCCGGCTCGCACACCCCGCCGGTGATGTTCTTGGCGATGGCCTCGCGGTTGATGGCATGCGCCACCGCCAGCCGCACGCGCTTGTCGGCGAACTGCGGCAAATCGGTCTTGTTGAACAGCAGGCCCGAGGTGCCGCTATAGGGCGACAGGATCACCTTGAGATCCTTATTGCTGCGCACTTTCTCGAGCAGCGCGCCGGAGATGCCGGCGGCGATATCGGCCTCGCCCTTCTCCAACATGGCGTAGCGGGTGAACGGCTCGGCCACGAGGCGCTGGGTGACGAATTGCGTCTTGGCCTTGGCGCCCCAGTAATCGGTGTTGGCCTCGAACTTGGTCCATTCGCCGGCCTTCATGTCGGCGAGCTTCAGCGCGCCGGTGCCGACCGGCTTTTCCTTGAACGCCTTGGCGCCAACCTGCTCGTAGTATTTCTTCGGCACGATGTGGGTCAGCGCAAAGCGCGCGGTGGTGAAGAAGGCCGGCCACGGCTGCTTCAGCACGAAGCGCACGGTGTGCGGCTCGACGACTTCGATCCGGTCGATCGGATCGATGAAGCCACGGCGATAGGAATGGGTGCTGTCCGGGCCGATGATGCGCTCGAAAGTGAACTTCACGTCCTCGGCGGTGAACGGATCGCCGTTGTGGAATTTGACGTTCTTGCGCAGCTTGAAATCGATCTGCTTGCCGTCGGGGCTGATCACCCAGCTTTCAGCCAAAGCGGCAACCTTGCCCTTTTCGGTCAGGTTCAGCAGCCCGTCGTACAGCGCCTCGTGAATCATGTAGTCGGCGGTCGAGACGGTGGCGGTCGGATCGGTGTTCTGGCTCAGTGCCGGCACCGCGACGACGGCGCTGCCCTTGGGCTGCGCATACGCTGGTATGGCGACAACCAGGCCTGCGGCCATTGCGACAGCGCCCATCAATGGGCAAAAAGCGGCCTTGAGATTGACCATTTTGGACGGTTCCCTTCCCACGCAGGCCGATTCATTGCCGGCCTTGATTAACATCATGTACCAGTTATTTTTCGGTACATTAAAAAAAATTGTATCCTAACCCTGCTATCAATTGTATCACTCTGTCAACCAAGAACAGCGGGTGGATTACGGCGGTATGCGCCGTTCCGATCGTCGCGGATAATGTCGGGCAGGAAAGACGGGATGGACACAATCGTGCAGCAAAACCTTGCTTCCGGCGGTATCGCCGCAACCGCCAGCGAAGACCCAATCCTCCAGGTCAAGAACCTGACAACGGTGTTCCAGACGCGCTCCGGTGCGGTGCCGGCGGTCAATGACGTCTCCTTCCATCTGCACCGCGGCGAAACGCTGGGCCTGGTGGGCGAATCGGGCTGCGGCAAGAGCGTCACTTCGCTCTCCATCCTGCGCCTGATCCCCGCCCGCGCCGGTAAGGTCGAGGAAGGCTCCGTGCTCTATGGCGGGCGCGATCTGATGCAGCTGGACGACGAGGAAATGCGCCGGATCCGCGGCGGCGAGATCGCCATGGTGTTCCAGGAGCCGATGACGGCGCTCAACCCGGTGCTGACCATCGGCCAGCAGATCATCGAAACCATCCTGCTGCATGAAAACATGAATCGCGAGCAGGCGCGCGAGCGCGCCATCGAGATGCTGAAGGTGGTGCATATCCCCGAAGCCGAACGGCAGATCGACAATTACCCGCACCAGCTCTCCGGCGGCATGCGCCAGCGCGCCATGATCGCCATGGCGCTGTCGTGCAATCCCAAGGTCCTGATCGCCGACGAGCCGACCACCGCGCTCGACGTCACCATCCAGGCGCAGATCCTGGAGCTGATGCAGGAGCTGCAGGCCAAGTTCGGCACCTCGATCATCATGATCACGCATGATCTGGGGGTCATCGCCGAGACCGCGCACCGCGTCGCCGTGATGTATGCCGGGCGCAAGGTCGAGGAAGCGCAGGTCGAAGACCTGTTCGAGGACGCCATCCATCCCTACACGCAGGGCCTGCTGCAGGCCATTCCGGGCATGGATAGCGAGGTCGAGCCCAGCGGCCAGCGGCGGAGGCTTTACGCCATCGAAGGCACGGTGCCGGCGCTGGCCGATCTGCCGCCCGGCTGCGCCTTCGCGCCGCGCTGCCCGCTCGCCACCGAGATCTGCCGCGAGAAAGTGCCGCCGCTGGTGGAGAAGAAGCCGCGCCATTGGGCGGCATGCTGGAACAGCCCGCGGCCTTATGCCGCCGGCCAAGCGTAAGAGTTGCCCATGTCGATCGCATCGCAAGCGGCGCAAGCCGTCCCCGTCCCGGCCGCCATGCCCCAGCCGATCCTGAAGGTCGAGGGCTTGAAAAAATATTTCCGTGTGCGCAAGGGATTGCTGGCGCGCAATTCGCAGTACGTGCAGGCGGTCGACGGCGTCTCCTTCCACATCGATCCCGGCGAGACCCTGAGCCTGGTGGGCGAATCGGGCTGCGGCAAATCCACCATCGGCCGGATGATCATGAAGCTGATCGAGCCGACCGCAGGGGCGATCTACATCAACGGCCGCGACATCGCGCCGCTGTCGCGGCGCGGGATGCAGCCCTATCGCCGCGAGATGCAGATCATCTTCCAAGACCCGTTCTCATCGCTCAATCCACGCATGACGGCGGGCGACATCGTGGGCGAGCCGCTGCTGGTGCATGGCATCGCCGACGACGGCGAACGCCAGAAGCGGGTAGTCGAGCTGTTCCGCAAGGTCGGACTGCGTCCCGATCAAATGCCGCGCTACCCGCATGAATTCTCCGGCGGCCAGCGCCAGCGCATCGGCATCGCCCGTGCCTTGGCGCTGGGGCCGAAGCTCATCATCGGCGACGAGCCGGTGTCGGCGCTGGACGTCTCGGTGCAGGCGCAGGTCATCAACCTGATGACCGATCTGCAGCAGGAATTCGGCCTGTCCTATCTCTTCATCGCCCATGACCTGTCGGTGGTGAAGCACATCTCGCACCGCATCGCGGTGATGTATCTGGGCAAGATCGTCGAGCTGGCCGAATGCGGCGAGCTGTTCCGCAACCCCCTGCATCCCTATACCGAAGCGTTGCTGTCGGCGGTGCCGATCGCCAATCCGCGCAAGACGCGCAAGAAGCGCATCATCCTGAAGGGCGACGTGCCGAGCCCGATCGACCCGCCGCCGGGTTGCCGCTTCAACACGCGCTGTCCGCTGGCGATCGACCGCTGCAAGGTCGAGGTGCCGGAATTCCGCGAGGTCGCACCCAAGCACTGGGTGGCCTGCCACCTGCGCTGACGGTAGCTGTCATGAACCCGTTCATGGGCCTGACTTATGGCCAATCGATCGTTCTGCTCGGCGAGCTTTACGGCGAACGCAACGCGCTGACCTTCGGCGCCCGGCATTGGGATTTCCGCCAGATCAAGAGCGAGATCGACCGCGCCGCCGCGCGGCTGGCTTCGCTGGGCGTGCAGCGTGAGGACAAGATCGCGATCTGGATGCCGAACCGTCCCGAGGCGATCTGGTACTGGATGGGCGCGGCGCAAATGGGTTGCGTGGCGGTGTTCCTCAACACCCGCCTGACGCAGGACGAGATCGCCTATCAGGTGATGCAATCGGATGCCCGCGTGCTGCTGCTGCAGGGCTTCGACGGCTATCGCGATTATCTGAAGGACATTGCCGCGCTCTGCCCCGAACTGGCGCAGGGCAAGCCGGGCGAATGGCGCAACGCCGCCTTCCCCGAACTGCGTCATGTCGCGAGCTTCGACAAGCCCGATGCCGCGATCGAAGGCGCGCTCGACTGGTCGCAGCCTGCGCCCGCGCTGCCGATCCCGGCTCAGGAAACCGATCCCGATGCGGCGGCGCTGATCGTCTACAGCTCCGGCACCACGGCGCTGCCCAAGGGCGTGGTGCTGACGCACAGCGTCTGGCGCAAGGCCTGGGATCACGGGCCGCGCTTCAAACAGACGGTCGATGACCGACTGTGGCTGTGCATGCCGCTGTTCGGCATCCTGGCCAACGTCAATGGCGTGCTGACCTTCTGGACGCGCGGCTCGTCGATCGTGCTGGAGCAGCGCTTCGAGGCGCAGACCGCGCTGCAGAAGCTGCAGGACGAGCGCTGCACCACCGCCTATCTGATGCCGGTGATGATGGAGAAGATGCTGGCGCGGCCCGATTTCAAATCCTACGATCTCTCGCGCCTGCGCACCGGCACCATCGTCTCCAACGATCCCGAGGTGATGGCGCGCGCGATCAGAGAATTGGGCATGACGGATCTCTATGCCACTTACGGCATGAGCGAGACCTCCTCCGTCATCGTGCGCGGGCTGGCCGACGATCCGCTGGAACTGAAGCTCAACAGCCATGGCACGCCGATGCCCGACATCGAGGTGCGCGTCGCCGATCCCGACACCAACCAGCCGCTGCCAACGGGCCAGCAGGGCGAGATCCAGGCGCGCGGCTATTCGGTGATGAAAGGCTATTACAAGAAGCCCGCCGAGACCGCCGCCGCTTTCACCCCAGATGGCTGGCTCAAGACCGGCGATGCCGGCTTCCTGCGCGAGGACGGCAACCTGAAATTCATCTCGCGCCTGAAGGATGGCTACAAGTACAACGGCTTCAACGTCTCGACCCTGGAAGTCGAGGCCGCCTTGCGCCGCCATAGCGCGATCGCCCATGCCGCGGTGGTCGGCATTCCCGATCCGACGGCGGGCGAGATCGGCATCGCGTTTGTCGTCGCACGCGAGGGGCACAGCATCGACACGCAGGACGTGGCCGAGTTCGTCAAGCCGATCCTGGCGCAGTACAAGCGCCCGCAACGCATCGTGGTGCTGGACGAGCTGCCGATTACCGCCGGCACCGGCAAGGTGCAGACGCGCCAGCTCAAGGAGATGGGCCGCACGCTGACGCAGCGCGCGACCGCCTGAAACGGTCCGGCTTCAGTTCGCGAGCTTCACCGACTTCAAATTGAGATTGTAGCCGCTGCCCAGCGCCGGCTTCCATTCCTTGACGCGCGCGCCGGCGACGAACGCGGTGTGGCACCAGAACAGAGGAATGGTTTCCCTGTTGGTTTCCTCCAGCCGGGCGAATTCCTGCAGCAGTTTTTCGCGCTGCTTGAGATCGATCGATTTGAGCTGTTCGTTGAAGATCTCGTCGTAGCGGGGCTGGTTGATATGCCCGCCCGACCACATGGTGCTGCTGATGTACCAGGTGCCGAGCGTCTCGCCGCCGTCATCGGGAATGGAAGACGGGCCGTAGAACACTGCCGGCTGCTTGCGTCCGCGCATCATCTGCAGCCAGGCATTGCTGTCGTAGGATTCGCGGGTCACCTTGAAGCCGACCGCCTCCAGATTGCCGGCAATGGCCTCCAGCACCTGCGGCGCATTCGACAGCGAGGGGAACGAATCGGTCTGCAGCGTATAGGTGATCTCGTAGCCCGGCTTGATCCCCGCCTCCGCCAGCAGTTTCCTGGCCTTGGCCGGATCGTATGGCAATTGCGGCAGGCCCGGCAGGAAACCGAAGGTGCCGGGGGTGAGAATGGACGTCGCCGGCTCGCAAACGCCTTTCAGCAGCTTGCCGGCGATCTCCGAAATTTCACCTTGTTGAAGTACATGCCGCTGGTGCCCGAGTAGCGCGACAGGAAAACACGCAGCTTCTTGTTGTCGGAGACCTTGTCGAGCAGCGCACCGCTGAGCCCGGTGGCGATATCGACCTCGCCCTTCTCCACCATGGCATAGAGGGTGAAAGGCTCTTTCACCACCCGCTGCATGATGCTTTTCACATCAGGAGCGCCGCCCCAGTAGCCGGGATTGGCTTCAAAACGGTTCCATTCGCCGGCCTTCATCTCGACCAGCCTGAACGGCCCGGTGCCGATCGGATTTTCCTGGAACCCCCTGGCGCCGACCTTCTCGTAGTAGGCCCTGGGCACGATGGGCTGCACGCCATAGCGGATCGAAGCGAAGAAACCGGGCCAGGGCTGTTTCAGCACCAGCCGCACCTTGTGCGGATCGACGATCTCGACGCGGTCCAGCGAATCGACGAAGGCCTTGCGGTAGGAATGGGTGTTGGTCGGTTCGAGAATCTTCTCGTAGGTAAATTTCACGTCCTCGGCGGTGAACGGATCGCCATTGTGGAACTTCACGTTCTGGCGCAGCTCGAAATCGATCTGCTTGCCGTCCGGGCTGATCTTCCAGCTGGTCGCCAGCGCCGCATACTTGCCGTCGGGTCCGAGGTTGAGCAGTCCGTCGAAGACAAGATCGCCGGTGAGATTGTTGGCGGTCGAGACCAAAATGGTGGGATCGTTGTGCTGGTTGAGCAGCGGACTGGCAACCACGATTTCGCTTTTGGGTTGCGCCAGCGCCGCGCTCGACAGCAGGGCTGCGCCCAGCACAGCGGCGGCTGCCTTGGGCCAGGCGCAGCGACGATGCGGGGCTGAGACGGTTGCGGGCTTAAAGATTGCCATGACCTTGCCTCCCGGATTTTTTGTTATTCACCTCGATCTATCAAAGTGGCCTGAACGCCGGTGGAGCGTTCAGGCCTTCGCGTTATCGGCGAACTGGCTGCGCTATTTCGCCAGTTCCATGGTGTTGAAGTTGTAGTGGTAGGCGCTGATCACCGCCGGGTGCCACGACTTGATGCGCGGACTGACCGCATAGGTCGTGTTGCACCAGAACAGCGGCAGCGCGGTGCGCTTCTCGTCTTCCAGCTTGGCCCAATCCTGCAGCGTCTTCTCGCGCTTCTTCATGTCGGTCATGCCGAGCTGGGCCTTGAACACGGTGTCGTATTCGGGCTCGTTGATGTAGCCCGACGACCACACGGCGGTGGAGCTGAACCAGCCCTCCAGCGTCTCGCCGCCGTCATCCGGCATCGAGGACGGGCCGTAGAACACCGACGGCTGCTTGCCTGCCCGCCAGGCCGCCAGATAGGCCGCCGAGTCGTAGGGCTCGCGCGTGACCTTGAAGCCGACCGCCTCGAGATTGCCGGCGATGGCTTCCAGCACCTGCGGCGCGGAAGGCAGCGAGCCGAAGGATTCGGTGTGCAGGCTGAAGGTGATTTCCTTGCCCGGCTTGATGCCGGCTTCCGCCAGCAGCGCTTTCGCCTTGGCCGGATCGTACGGGATCGGCTTCAGGTCCGGGTTGTGGCCGAACGTGCCCGGCGTGAAGATGCTGGACGCCGGCTGGCAGATGCCGCTCAGCACGTTCTTGGCGATGGCCTCGCGGTTCATGGCATAGCCGACGGCCAGACGGACGCGCTTGTCCTTGGCTTCCGGGAATTTCGGCGTGTTGAAGTAGATGCCGCTGGTGCCGCTGTACTTGGATTCGAAGATCTTGATCTGCTTGTTGGACTTGACCTTTTCCAACAGCGCGCCGGTCAGGCCGAACACGACATCGGCTTCGCCCTTCTCCAGCATGGCGTAGAGCGTGAACGGCTCCTTCACCAGCCTCTGGGTGACGAACTTCACCTGCGAAACCTGGCCCCAGTAATCCGTATTGGCCTCGAACTTCGACCACTCGCCGGCCTTGCTGTCGACCAGCTTGAACGGGCCGGTGCCGACCGGCTTCTCGACGAAACCCTTGGCGCCCACCTTCTCGTAATAGTTCTTCGGCACGATCGGCTGGATGCCGTAGCGGGCAGAGGAGAAGAAGCTCGGCCACGGCTGGGTCAGGTTGAAGCGCACCTTGTGCGGATCGAGCACCTCGATGCTCTTGATCTGCTGCACGAAGGCCTTGCGGTAGGAATGGGTGTTGCCGTCCTTCAACAGCAGCTCGTAGGAGAACTTGACGTCCTCGGCGGTGAACGGATCGCCGTTGTGGAATTTCACGCCCTTGCGCAGCTCGAAATCGATCTGCTTGCCGTCTTCGCTGACCTTCCAGCTCGTGGCCAAAGCCGGAACCTTGCCCTTGTCGTTGAGGTTCAGCAGCCCGTCATAGAGCATGGTGAAGGCGGTATGGTCGGTGACGGCCACCATGATCGACGGATCGAATTGCTGGCGCAGGATGGCGCCGGCAATGACGACCTCGCCCTGCGGCGCGGCATTGGCCGGTAGCGCCAGCGGCAATGTCAGGGCGAATGAAAGGCATCCTGCGGCAAGGCCGCGCTTGGCATACGAGATCATGGTTTCCTCCGATCGTGCTTTTAAGTTTGTTGTCCTGCCGATCCTTGCGGTCGGCGGGAAAGAAAAAGGCCCGGATGTCGTGTGCGGGACATCCGGGCCTTCGAAAAAGCGCCCGTTTGACGAGCGTTTTTGCTATTTCGCCAGTTCCATCGTGTTGAAGTTGTAATGATAGGCGCTGATCACCGCCGGCGCCCAAGACTTCACGCGCGGGCCTGCGGCATAGGTGGTGTTGCACCAGAACAGCGGCACGGCCGTGCGTTTTTCGTCTTCCAGCTTGGCCCAGTCCTGCAGCATCTTCTCGCGCTTCTTCAGGTCGGTGGTGCCCAGCTGCGCCTTGAACACGGTGTCGTATTCCGGCTCGTTGATGTGGCCCGAGGACCACACGGCAGTTGAGCTGTACCACCCTTCCAGGGTTTCGCCGCCGTCATCGGGCATCGAGGACGGACCGTACCAGAGCCCCGTCTGCTTCTTGCCGCGCATCATGGCAAGGAACGAAGCCGTATCGTGCTGCTCGCGGTTGACCTTAAAGCCGACCGCCGCGAGATTGCCGGCGATCGCCTCCGTCACCTGCGGCGCGCTGGGCAGCGAGCCGAAGGATTCGGTGTGCAGTGCCCAGGTGATCTCGGTGCCCGGCTTAATGCCGGCTTCCGCCAGCAGCGCCTTGGCCTTGGCCGGATCGTAGGGGATGGGTTTCAGGTCGGGATTGTGGCCAAAGGTTCCGGGCGTGAAGATGCTCGTGGCCGGCTGACAGACGCCGCTCAGAACGTTCTTGGCGATCGCTTCGCGATTGATGGCATAGGCCACCGCCATACGCACCCGCTTGTCCTTGGCTTCGGGGAACTTCGTGGTGTTGAAGTAGATGCCGCTGGTGCCGCTATACTTCGATTCGAAGATCTTCAGCTCTTTGTTGGTTTTCACCCGGTCAAGCAGCGCGCCAGTCAAGCCGAATACAACGTCGGCCTCGCCCTTCTCGAGCATGGCGTAGAGAGTGAACGGCTCCTTGATCAGCTTCTGGGTGACGAACTTGACGTTCGACACCTTGCCCCAATACTCGGCATTGGCCTCGAACCTGCTCCATTCGCCAGCTTTCGTTTCGACCAGCTTGTATGGACCGGTGCCGATCGGCTTTTCCTGGAAACCCCTGGAGCCAACGCTCTCGTAGTAATTCTTCGGCACGATGGGCTGGATGCCATAGCGCGAAGAGGAAAACTTCAGCAGCAGGTCGTAGCTGTACTTCACGTCCTCGGCAGTGAACGGATCGCCGTTATGGAACTTCACGTTCTTGCGCAAAGCGAAGTCCATCTGCAGACCGTCGGCGCTGATGGTCCAGCTCTCGGCAAGTGCCGGCACCTTGCCCTTGTCGGTGAGGTTGAGCAGACCGTCGTAGAGCATGTTGAAAGCGGTATGATCGGTGACGGCGACCATGATCGTGGGGTCGAATTGCTGGCGCAGGAGCGCGCCTGCGACCACCACCTCGCCCTGCGGCGCGGCAGTGGCCGGCAGCGCCAGCGGCACTGCCAGAGCGAGTGACATGCAGCCTGCCATCAGGCCGCGCTTGAAATGCGAAATCATGAATCTTCCTCCCGTCGGGCTTTCAATTTTGCGATGTCGATCAACGCTGCGGCTTGGCTCCGGCAATCTGCACCCGCCGCATGCGGCGCAGTTCCTTGTAGTCGTCGAGCGCGTAATGCTGGGTACAGCGATTGTCCCAGATCGCCAGCGAATTGGCGCGCCAGCGGAAGCGCACCTGGAATTCCGGCTTCTTGATGTGATCGTACAGCATGTTGAGCACGTTCTGGCTCTCGGTGTCGCTGACGCCCTTCAGCCGCACGGTGTAGTTGGAATTGACGAACAGCGCCTTGCGCCCGGTCACCGGGTGGCGGATCACCACCGGATGCTCGACCGGCGGCGGCACTTCCATCGCTTCATTGCGCAGGATGCCCTGGCCGCCATAGCGGCGGCGGACGTTGGAATTGTCGTGCAGCGCCGTCAGCCCGTCGATATAGGCCTTGGTGCTGTCGGCCAGCGCCTCGTAGGCGGCATACATGGAGCACCAGATCGTATCGCCGCCGACTTTGGGCGCGACTTCGCAATAGAGCAGCGAGCCCATCGGCGGCTCTTCGTAATCGGTGTTATCGGTGTGCCAGACGGAGCCCACCGCCACCTTGGTGCCGTCATTCTCCAGCAGCGACATAGAATCGTACTTGTCGCCGTACATCTTCAATTTCTTGGAATAAAGCGGCGTGCCGAAACGCTGCGCCAACCGCATGTGCTGGTCGGGGTCCATGGTCTGGTCGCGCAGGAAGATGACCTGATGCGCCATCAACGCATCGTGGAGAATGCGGAAGGCGTCCTCGCCTTCCTGCCGGCCGAGATCGATGCCGTGAATCTCGGCGCCGATGGCGGGCGCAATCTTCTCCACGTTTGCCTGCATCACGAAGCGTCCACCCTACTTTCGTATGTTGACCTTGAAAGGTTCAACCTTTTGGCCATTGGAGAGCGAATTGAGCCTGATTTCCAGTACAATTTTCAAAAATTGGATCAATTTTTGATCCGGTGCATTTTACGCCGCAACCTTGGAAGCCACCAGAAAGGCTCGCGGAAAACTCATATTTTTCGCTCTTTTCCGCCGCCCGTTACTGTCTTGCCTTTGACACACATTGTCACATTTATTGACTCCTTTAGAGGGTGACAATCAATATCCCCAGGCAGATACTGGTCTTCGACATTTCACAGGAGCGGCGTGTTGTGACGACGATGTTCAAACAGGCGTTGGCATATTTTCGTAAAACCTGGACGCAGTTGCGTAATCCCTACCGGCCGGAACGCCATTACATGCGCGGCTCGCAGCAGGCGCGCTCCGGCAAGTAACGCCGCCCACCTGAATTCCCGGCGCCGGCAGTTTTGCGGCGGACCTGTTGGTCCGCCGCTTGTCGTTTGCGCGCCCTACTTCTTCACCAGTTCGATCGATTCCAGTTTCAGATGATAGGGGCTGCCAACGGCCGGCTTGAGATCCTTCAGCCGCGGCCCAACGGCAAAGGATTCGCCGCACCAGAACAGCGGCACCGATCGCTTGCGTTCGTCCTCGAGCTTGGCGAAACGCTGCAGGATCTGTTGACGCGACTTCGTGTCGGTGGCGGCAAGCTGGTCCTGGAAGATCTTGTCGTAGTCGGGATCGGCGATATTGCCGCTCGACCACACCGCCTTGCTGTTGTACCAGCCCGACAGCAGCTCGCCGCCATCGTCGGGCATCGCCGAGGTGCCGTAGAACACCGCCGGCTGCTTGCCGCCGCGCATCATCTGCATCCACGCCGCCATGTCGTAAGGCTCGCGCGTGACCTTGAAGCCGACGGCTTCGAGATAACCCGCGATCGCTTCCAGCACCTGCGGCGCGTTGGGCAGCGAAGCCGATTCGGTATGCAGCGAGTAGGTAAGCTCCTTGCCCGGCGCCACGCCCGCTTCCTTCAGCAGCGCCTTGGCCTTGGCGGGATCGTAGGGGATCGGCTTGAACCCCGGCAGGTAGCCGAATGTGGCCGGCGTGAAGATGCCGGGCGACGGTTCGCACACGCCCTTCAACACGGTCTGCGCGATGGTCTTGAGGTCGATGGCATGGCCGATAGCCGTGCGCACCTTGATGTCCTTGGCCTCGGGGAACTTCGCCACGTTAAAGTACAGCGCGCTGGTGCCGCTGTACTTGGCTGAGAAGATGCGCACGTTCTTGTCGGTGCGGATCTTGTCGAGCAGCGGCCCGGTCAGGCCGGCGATGATGTCGGCCTCGCCTTTCTGCAGCATGGCGTAGCGGGTGAACGGCTCCTTCACCAGCTGCTGTTTGACGTATTTGACCTTGGGCGCCTTATTCCAGTACTCGGCATTCGATTCGTACTTGGTCCATTCGCCGGCCTGCAGGCTGTGCAGCTTGAAGGGGCCGGTGCCGACCGGCTTTTCATGGAAACCCTTGGCGCCGACCTTCTCGTAATAGGCCTTGGGCACGATCGGCTGCAGCCCGTAGCGCGAGGCGGTGAAGAAGCCCAGCCATGGCGTCTTCAGCACCAGGCGCACCTGGTGCTGGCCGGTGACTTCGATACGCTCGATCGAATCGACGAAGCCCTTGCGGTAGGAATGCGTGTTGCCTTCCTTCAGCATCGTGTCGTAGGTGAATTTCACGTCCTCGGCGGTGAAGGCATCGCCGTTATGGAACTTCACGTTCTGGCGCAGCTCGAAATCAATCTGCTTGCCGTCCGGCGACACTTTCCAACTGGTGGCCAGCGCCGGATATTTGCCGTCGGGGCCGTTGTTCAGCAGGCCGTCGAACAGCAGGTCGTTCACCAGGTAGTCGGTGGTGGCGATGATCTGGGTGGGATCGAAATGCTGGCGCAGTACCGGCGCCACCACCAGCACCTCGCCCTCCGGCGCCGCCGTGGCCGGCAACGGGCTCAGCAAGGCGGCGCATAGCGCCAGGCCGGCCAACCGGGACAGTGAATTCAGCAGACGCGAGCTCATGTTTCCACCTCCTATCGATACATTTTCTTTAACGCTAACCGATAAATCGGTTCATAGTAAGTCAATTGTATCGATATGAATGGCAACAAGTCGGCCGATGCCTCCCTTACCCTTGCAAAAGCTGGCGCAGATTGGGTTTCAGCACCTTACCGGTGGCGTTGCGCGGCAAAGCGTCGATGAAGCGGATATCGACCGGGATCTTGTAGGGCGCCAGCTGCTGGCGGCAATGCAGCTTGATCTCCTCCGCATCGGGCGCCGTGGCATCGGACTTCACCACCAGGAAGGCGCAGACTTTCTCGCCCATGATGGGATCGGGGCCGCCGACCACGGCGACTTCGCTCAAAGCCGGATGGCTCGACAACACCTGCTCGACCTCGTTGGAATAGACGTTCTCGCCGCCGCGAATGATCATGTCCTTCTTGCGGTCGACCAGGAACACGAAGCCGTCCTCGTCCATGTAGCCGAGATCGCCGGTGTGCAGCCAGCCGTGCTTCAGCGTCTCGGCGCTGGCCTTGGCATTGTTGAGATATTCGCGCATGACGCTGGGGCTGTTCCCCACCAGCTCGCCGACTTCATGGGGCGGCAGCAGATCGTCGTTGCCATCGACGATCGCCACCTTGGTGGCAGGAATGGCGATGCCGACCGACCCGATCTTCAGCAGCGCCAGTTCGCCCGGCAGGGTGACCAGCGTGCCGCAGGATTCGGTCTGGCCCATGCCGTGAACGAGCGCGGCGTTGGGGAACAGCGCCTGCACCTCGCCCAGCTTGTCCATCGGCATGGGCGCGGCGCCGAACTGCACCACCTTGACGTTGGGGAAGGTGACGCCAAGTTCGCGGGCCCTCCTGGCCATGATCAGCAGGATGGACGGCACACCGAAGAACGAGGTGATGGCTTCGCTGTCCAGCTGGCGCAGCACCTCGTCGACCTTGAAGCTGGTGATGATCAAGGTGCCGCCACGATAGAGCACCGGAAAGAACAGCGTGTGCGAAGCGATGTGGAACATCGGCGTCACCGCCATGGCGACCGGCGGGCCGAAGGTCCAGCCCCAGGCCTGGGAGGCCTGCAGGCAGCCGGCGATCAGGCTGCGATGGGTGTGGACCACGCCCTTGGGCGCCCCGGTGGTGCCGGACGTGTAATAGACGGCAGCGGCGCTGTCGGGCGCATCGGCGATCGGCACGCTGTTGCCCTGCGCTGCGCCAGACGGCAGCGTCGCCGGCAGTTTCGGGATCGCCGTTCCCACCAGCACGGTGTCAACCAGAGGGGCATAGGGCTGGTCGAAGATCATCAATTGCGCACCGGAATCGCGCAGGATATAGACGATTTCGCGCTCGACCAGCTTGTTGTTGATCGGCACGGCGATGGCGCCAAGCTGGAGTGCCGCGAAGAACCAGATGGCATAGCGTACCGAGTTGTCCATCAGCATGGCGACCGGCGTTGCCGGGCCGATGCCAAGCTGCTGCAACGTCGCGGCAGCGCTGTCAACATGGGCGAAAAGCTGGGTGTAGGTCAGGCGCGTCTCGCCGTCGGACAGGGCCGGCTGACTGGCGACAGCCGCGGTTGCCTGGCGCAGGAACCGCGTGTAGCTCGTGCCGGGCGCGAGCGCGACCAGCGTCGCCTCGATCTCGCGCGCGATTTCGGCGCGTTTGGCGATCTCGCGATCGCGCAACAGGCGCACCTGTCCGGCTGACATCAACTCACCTCATAACGAAACAAGGAGCGAAACGACCGTGGCCAATCCGCTGATCTACGCGCCGCAAGGCAATATGGGCCCTGAGCATATCGACGAGCATCGCAACTGGTACATGTCGCGACATGCGCCGACGCTCATGGGCGTCGGATTCTACTCGGCGCGCATGTTCGACGGCGTCGGCACGCGCTGGTGCAATATGTACGAGATCCCCGATCTCGATATCCTGAGCACGCCGCAATACAAGGCGATCAAGACCAACGACACTTTCCGCGACAAGAACATTTCGCGCTTTTCCAACCTCAACGTCACCATCTACACCCAGGAGCGCATCCTCGACGCCAAAGGCGCCGGGCTCGATCGCGCGCCCGGGATGTTTGGGCCAGCCATCAGTTTCGTGCGCTTCGATTGGAACGGCAACAGCGGCGAGCTGCAGGGATGGCTGCGCGATTCCCTTTGGCGCAGCGCCGCCGATGCCGCGCCGGTCCGCAGCGTGCGGCTGCTCGAGCGCACCGGCGAGCATCCCGAGCTCAAGACCAGCTACCCGCATTTCGCCGCCGCGGTCGAATGGCAGAACAAGGGCATGCCCGACAGCCTCGCCGTCGAGCGGAGCGCTAAGGGCCTCGGTGCGGCGGCCAGCAACGTCTCCACCGAAAGCTTCAGCAAGCGCTTCGGCCTGGTGCGCGAGGGCGTATTCGACTAGGCCGGAGGCGTTTGGCGCCGGCATCAGCGCTGCAGGGTCGAATCGAATTCTTCGCCCAGCGCCGCCTGGCCGATGATCTGCGCCGTGCGGTCGTGGCCGGCGTGCTGGATATGGGTCTGCACGTTGGCGATGGCGCGGCCGAGCGGAAACTCCTCGAACAGCGCCGTCGAGCCGGCGTGCTGCGTCACCATCTGGCAGACTTCCATTGCCACCTTGGCGGTCGTGTACTTGGCGCCCATCGACAGCAATTCCGCTTCCACCACCGAGGCGGTCTTCCACGAGCGGATGGCGTCGTGGAAGGTTGACGCCGCGTTCTGCAGGGCAATCTTCGCCTCGCCCGCGCGCAGCAGCACGATGGGATCCTTGGCCTTGCCCTTCTTCACGATGTAGTCGCGGAACCAGTCGAACACGCCTTCGGCCACGCCGAGATAATTGGCCGAGAAGCCCAGATGGTATTTGCCTTGCCAGCGCTGGCGCGGATAGTCGCCGGGCTTGCCCAACACGTTCTTCTTTGGAATCTCCACGTTCTTCAAGGTGATTAGCGGGCTCATCGCCGCGCGCATGCCGGCCGGCCGGTACCAATCGGTGTCGATCTCCATGCCCTCCTGGCCCGGCTCGACCAGCACCATGAGATGGTTATCGGTATAGTGCTCGACGCCTTCCAGCGAGGTGAAGATGACGCCGCCCACCATCATCGGCGCGTTGGTGGCGTAGTTCTTGATGCCGTCGACGACGTAGCCGCCATCGGGCTGCGGCCTGGCTTTGGTCGTCATGACGTACATGTTGCGCCGGTTGGGCTCGCTGCCGACGCCGGTCACCAGCAGCGTCTTGTCGAACTGCGGCTTGAGGAAGCGTTCCTTCTGGTCCTCGGTGCCGATGCTCTCGATCATCCAGTTGGTGTGGTTGTTGAGCTGCAGGCAATGCGCCGTCGAACCGCAGCCGCGCGCAGTGACCCGGATGGCCTGCAGATAGGTGGCCGGATCGTCGGTCTCCAGATTGGTGCCCTTGCCGCCCAGTTCCTTGGACAGCGATGCCGTCAGCCAGCCGCGCGCCGTCAGCTCCTTGAGGTTTTCCTCGGGCATCAGGCAATTGGTTTCGTAGTGCTGCGAGCGGGCGCGGAATTTGGTGATAGCGAGCTGCGCCAGCTCCTTGATCTCGGGCGCGTTCAGCGCCTCAACCGGGTCGATAAAATTTTCCCGCCGCGCCTGCGGCTTGGTTACTGAATTCACGATTGTTTCCTCCGGTTGATTTTTTCAGGCAGCCTGGCGCGCAATGCCGGCAAAGAACTGGCGCATGTCGGGCACGCCTTCGATGGCGAGGACGCGATCGACCAGGCGCCGGGCGCGGTCGGCTTCCAGCGGATCGACGCCCAGCGAGGTGCAGGCGTCGAATTTCTCCTCGACCTCCTGCGCCGACAGCGGCGTCTCCGGCGTACCCGGCAGATGCCTGATGTGCTCGCGGAACACGCGGCCGTCATTGGTGGCGATCTCGACCGTGACCGGCGACAGCTTGGTGTTGAGGCTGCGGTCGACCACCATCTCGATGCGCTCGATCATCGGCCTGACGGCGGGATCGAACACGGCCGGCGGCTGGATATCCTCGATTTTCAGGTGCCCGCGCAGCAGCACCGACGCCACCGAATAATAGAGATTGAACTGGGCATCGACCTGCGGATCGTCGCCCGGCGCGAAAGGCTGGCCGGTGATCTTCTCGATGAAGGGCGTCACGGTCAGCCTGGCATGCTTGATGTCGGCAGGCTTCAACCCGTTGCCGTGCACGATGCGGCTGGCGCCTTCGATGGCGCAATGATTGCCGGCGCAGCTGGGATATTTCTTCAGGCTGATCTCGGCATTGGCGTAGGTCTTGCCCAGCCCGTCGAGCACGGCGTTGACGTCGCCCTTGCCGTAAAGCTTCCACACGCCCGCCTCGCCTTCGAGGAAAGCGGCCGGGCCGTTGATGCCGGCCTGCGCCAGCAATGCCGCCTGCACGCCGGTCTGGGCGGCGAAGGCGGTCTGCATGCGCTTGGTGAAGCTGCGCTCGGCGATCGGCTGGCGGGTGCCGGCGGCATTGGAGAAAGCGATGCCCATGGCGTTGCGGATGCCGCGCGCATCCAGCTTCAGCAGCTTGGCGCAAACGGCAGCGGCGGCGATGCAGCCATAGACCGACGAGGCGAACCAGCCCGCCGGATTTTCGCGATGCGACAGGCCGAGACGGCAGGCGAGATCGTTGCCCAAGGTCACGGCGCAGAGAAATTCCTCGCCGGTGACGCTTTCCCGTTCCGCCATCGCCAGTGCCGCCGGCAGGATCACCGCATCGCAATGCATTACCGAGGCTTCGTGCAGGCAGTCGTAATCCAGCGCCGCGGCATAGGTGCCGTTGACCAGGGCGGCGGCGCCGGCCGGCACGCGTTCGCCATAGGCGAACAGGGTCGCATCGCGCGCGCCGCCTTCGCGCACCGCCAGATCGTGCAACGGTTTGGAGCCCGGCAGGTCGGTGGCGGCCCAGGCGACGGCGATGGTGTCCAGCATCACCTGCTTGGCGGCGCGGATCGCGGTTTCGGGAATGTCCTGCAAACTGGTGCGGGCGATATGGGCGGCCAGAACGTCGCCAACCGTGTCTTTTTCCGAATCCATGATCCCTCCATGCCGGACGCTGCATACGTCTCTTGCGTGATATCGATACATTACCGTAGCAATTTTCCGCCGCTTGGGAAGAATTTGTGTAACATTCAGATCAAATTGCACCTATGCGTTTTGGAGAGGAATGGCCATGAGCCTGCGCGCAGTCTCGAATGAAATTGAAAGCCCCATCACGGTGCGGAAGCTGGCTCTGGCGCTGGGTGGGGAGATCAGCGGCGTCGATCTCGGCGCGCCGATGAGCGATGCGACGTTCGAGGCGATCCATGCGGCGCTGATGGAATACCAGGTGATCTTTTTTCGCGACCAGCAGATGACCATGGAACAGCAGCTGGCGCTGGCCACCCGGTTCGGCCCGCCGACCTACTCCAAGAAGCTGCCGAAATACGACGGCCACGATTATACGTCGCTGATCCAGACCGATGGCAGCACCATCAATGTCGGCGGCAAATGGCACAGCGACAACACCGATTTCACCACGCCGCCGATGGGCGCCGTGCTTTATGCCGAGCAGGTGCCGAGCTTCGGCGGCGATACGCTGTTCGCCAGCATGTATGCCGCCTATGACGCGCTGTCGGCCGGCATGCGCGCCTATCTCGACGGGCTCTATGCGCTGCACGACAATTCCGACGTGGTGCGCCGTTTCGCCGGCACCGCCTATCTCAACAAGGAAGCGGCCGAAGTGCCGCCACCGGCCAAGCATCCGGTGGTGCGGGTGCATCCGGTGACCGGGCGCAAGGCGCTGTACGTCAATTCCAGCTACACCCGCTCGATCGTCGGCGTGCCCGATACCGAGAGCAAGCACATCCTGGCGATGCTGTTGGAGCATGTGCAGTTGCCGGAATTCCAGGTCCGTTTCCAGTGGCAGCCCGGCAGCGTCACGATCTGGGACAACCGCTGCACCCAGCATTACGCGCCCAACGACTATCGCGAGCCGCGCCGCATGCGCCGTGTGCAGATCGATGGCGACGTGCCGCGCGGGCCGCAACCGGCTCAGGCCTGACGCGATTTCCTGACCGGCGCGATCTGCGCGAAGGTGCATTGATGCGGCGCCTTGTCGGGCCGCCAGCGCATTAGCCTGGTGCCGTGGCGGAAGCGGCTGGCCGTGACCTGATCGAACTTCACCTCGACCACCAGCTTCGGCTTGAGCGGCTGCCACTGGCTGCTGCGCTCGGTGCTCCAGCGGCTGGGACCACCCGGCGCATTGCCGGTGAAGCCGGGGCCGCCGCGCAATTTCTCCAATTTCTTCGTCAGCGCCGGCCGCCCGGCGTCGGAAATGGTTGCGGTGAAGCCGACATGGTCGAGCTTGCCTTGGGAATTGTAGAGACCCAGCAGCAGCGAGCCGACCAGCTTGCCGTCGCTCTCGTAGCGAAAGCCGCCCACCACGCAATCGGCGGTGCGGATGCGCTTGACCTTCGCCATCGCCCGCTCGCCGGGCTGGTAGGGATCGTCGAGGCGCTTGGCCACCACGCCGTCGGTGGCGCCGCCGCTTTCGCCCAGCCAGCGCATCGCCTTGGCACGGGTGAGCGCCACGGGCGAAAGAATGAGTTTGCGGCGGATGGCAGCCGTCTTCATGAACTTCGCCAGGGCAGCGCGGCGCTCGCGTAACGGCCGGTCGAGCAGCACCACGCCGCCAGTGTCAGCCAGCATGTCGAAGGCGATCAAATGCGCTGGCGTTTCGGCTGAGAGCTTCTTGATGCGGCTTTCCGCCGGGTGCAGGCGCATCTGCAGCGCATCGAAGGATGGCGCGCCTTCCAGCTCGATCACCAGCTCGCCGTCGATCACGAATTGCCGCGCCTTCAGGCCGCGCAGCATGGCGACGATTTCGGGGAAATAGCGGCCGAGCGGCTTGCCGGATTTGGAGCGCAGCTCGACCTCATCGCCGCGCTTGAAGGCAAGGCAGCGGAAGCCGTCCCATTTCGGCTCGTATTGCCAGGGCCCGCCCTCCTTTGGCAGTTCGGCCAGAAGCTTCGCTTCCATGGGCGGCGTATCGAGCGGCAGGGCGAATTTGAGGCTGGGCTTCGGCACATGGCCATAACGGCCAGCGTGGAATTCGGTGCCAATGGGCTTAGCATCCAACATCCTCAAACCCGGAGCCGCCCATGCCCCTGCCCCGTCATTTGCTGGTTGTCGAAGTCGACGTCGAGCCTGCGGTCGAAGACGCCTGGAACCGCTGGTACAACGAGGTGCATGTGCCCGAGATCGTCGCCTGTCCCGGCTTCCGTTCCGCCGCGCGCTATGTCAGCGAGACCGCCGAAGGCCGGCATTATGTTGCGGTGTACGACATCGAAGGACCACAGGCGCTCGACAGCGCAGAATTCGCTGCCCGGCGCGGTTGGGCGGAATTCCGTGACCGGCTGAAATACAAGACGCGCGTCTATCGGCAGATCATGGCGATGGAAAGCTCGGCCTAGCCGCGCCGCGCCGTCAACGTCGCCAGCAGGATGCCGCCCAGGATCAGCACGAAGCCTACGGCATGGAACGGCCGCAGATGCTCGTCAAGGAAGACCATCGACAGCACGGCGACGATGGGCGGCGTCAGGTAGTTGAAGAAGCCCGCGACTCTGGCGCCAACCGACTTGACCGAGAGATACCACAGCAGGGTCGAGCCCAGGCTGACGGCAACGGCCAGGTAAAAGAGCATCGCCCAGTCCCAGCCATGACGCGGCATCGCGGTGCCGATGGCCGGCATCAGAAGATACATCAACGTGACGATTGGCATGCCGACGACCACCAGCGCCAGTTGCAAGGTCAGCGGCGGCAATTGCATGGGATGGCGCTGCAGCAGCACGGAGTACAGCGCCCAGATGAGCACGGCCGCGGCCTGGATGACGTCGCCGATGTTGAAGCCCAGCGACAGCACCGCCAGCGGATCGCCGCGGGTGACGATCAGCGCTGCGCCGATCAGGCCCAAGGTCACGCCGGCGACGACTCTCGGCGTCATCCTGGCGCCGATCAGCAGGCGGGAGAGCAGCAGGATGCAGATCGGCGTGGTCGAGTTGATCAGGGCGACGTTGATGGCGGTGGTGTAGTTCAGCGCCACATACAGCATGGTGTTGAACAAGCCGACGCCGAGGATGCCCAGGATCAGCAGCAGCTTCCAGTGCCGGCGGATCACGGCGCGATGGCGCCAGGCCGGCAGCAACGTGAACGGCAGCAGCAGGAGCAGCGCCAGGCCCCAGCGCCAGACCGAGAGCGCGAAAGGCGACCAGTCGCCGGCGATGTAGCGGCCGATAACGACGTTGGAACCCCACAGCAGCATGACCGTGATCAGCATGCCGTAGGCGGCAAACGGCGATTGTCCGGCTTCGGTAGCCGTGGATGAGGGAACGGCCATCTCTCAGCAAACGCTGGCGTAGCGTTCGCGGCAGACCCGCAGCACTTCGTCAGGGTCGCGCTGCCACCAATCCTGGGCCGAGAAGATCTCGACCTCGACTGTGCCGTTGTAGCCCGCCGCCTCGACCTGGCGGCGGATGCCGGCAATGTCGATGATGCCGTCGCCCATCATGCCGCGATCGAGCAGCAGATCGCGCGTCGGCACCAGCCAGTCGCAGACGTGGAAGGCGTAGAGCCAGTTGTTCTTGCCGGCCCGGGCGATCTCGACCGCGAGCTCCGGATCCCACCAGACGTGATAGACGTCGACCGCAACGCCAATGCCGGCGCCTAGCGCCTGGCATAGATCGTTGGCCTGTTTCAGCGTGTTGACGCAGGCGCGGTCGGCGGCGTACATCGGATGCAGCGGCTCGATGGCGAGTTTCATGCCTTGCGCACGGGAATAGTCGAGCAGCGAGGCGATGCCGTCCCTCACCTGCTGGCGCGCATCGGCGATGTCCTTGGAGCCGGCAGCAAGCCCGCCGACCACCAGCACCAGGCATTCGGCGTTCAACGCCAGCGCCTCATCCACGGCACGGCGATTGTCGTCCAGCGCAGCCTGCCGGCCTGCCTTGTCGGGCGCCGTGAACATGCCGCCACGGCAATAGCCAGAAATGCGCAGATCGTGCTTCTTCACCAGCTCGGCAGCCGTCTTCAGCCCGCATTGCGCCACCTGATCGCGCCAAGGCGCAACCGCGCGGATCTCCTGCCTGGCGCAGCCTTCGATGATCTGCGGCAGGCTCCATTGCTGGCGCACCGTGGCTGTGTTGATCGACAGCAGCTCCGGACGGCGCGACAGATCGCGCATCAGTTTTCCAGCCCATGCAGCGCCAGAACGCGCCGCATGCGGGCAGTGGCGTCGTCGGGATCGCGCAGCAGGCCGGCGGCATCGGCGAGCCGGAACAGCTCAGCCAGATGCACCAGCGAGCGCGTGCTCTGCTGGCCGTTGACCATGATGAAATGATCCTGCAGCCCGTTGAGATAGGCCATGAACACGACGCCCGTCTTGTAGAAGCGGGTCGGCGCCTTGAAGATGTGGCGCGACAGCGGCACGGTGGGCCCGAGTATGTCGTGGAAGGTTTTCTCGTCACCCTTGGCCAGCGAGCCAAGCGCGGCCGAGGCGGCGGGTGCGATGGCGTCGAATATGCCAAGCAGCGCGTCGGAATGGCCTTCGTTGTCGCCGGCGATCAGCTCGGCGTAATTGAAATCGTCACCTGTGTACATGCGCACGCCAGCCTTCAGGCGGCGGCGCATGGCGATTTCCTTGTCCTTGTCGAGCAGCGATATCTTCACGCCGTCGACCTTGTCGGCATGCGAATTGATGACGTCGAGGCAGACATCCATCGCCTTCCAATGGTCGCGATGGCCCCAATAGCCTTCCAGCGCCGGATCGAACATCTCGCCCAGCCAGTGGATGATGACGGGCTCGCTGACCTGACGCAGGATGCGGTCGTAGACTCGCACGTAATCGTCGGGCGATTGGGCGCAAGCCGCGAGCGCGCGCGAGGCCATCAGGATGATGCGCCCGCCCGCGCCTTCGACGGCGGTGCATTGCTCTTCATAGGCGCGGATAACCTCGTCGACGGTCAGCGACGCCGATGGCGTCAGATGATCGGTGCCGGCGCCGCTGGCCACCGTGCCGCCCTCTTTCTTCGACAGCGCCACGCTGCGCTTGATGAGGTCGAGGCTGTTGTTCCAATCCAGGCCCATGCCGCGCTGGGCGGTGTCCATCGCCTCGGCGACGCCAAAGCCCAGCGACCAGAGGTACTGGCGGAATTGTAATGTCTTTTCCCAATCGATGGCCGGCGTCAGCCAAGGATCGTTGTCGGCCAATGGATCGGCCACGACGTGAGCGGCGGCGTAGGCGACACGGTTGAATTTTCCCTCGTGCCTGGCGAAGTGGCGCGGCGCGCTGGTGGTGAAACTCTCCAGGCTGCCGTCGGCTTTGGGCAGGCGGATGGTCGGCATCTCAGGCCTCCAGCGCCGGCACGTCGAGCCAGCGGCGTTCTTTCCAGCTTTGCAGCGCCAGCTCGGCGAGCTGCACGCCCTTGGCGCCCTCGAACAGGTCCCATTTGAACGGCGCGTTGTCGTATAGATGCCGGATGAACATCTCCCACTCGGTCTTGAAGCCGTTGTCGTAGACCTGGTTGTCGGGCACTTCCTGCCATTGATCGAAGAAATCGATGCCCTGCTTGACGTCGGGATTCCACACCGGCCGCGGCGTGGCGGTGCGCGGCTGGATGCGGCATTTCTGCAAGCCCGCGACGGCCGAACCCAGAGTGCCATCGACATGGAACGTCACCAGATCATCGCGGCGTACGCGCGTGACCCAGGATGAGTTGATCTGCGCGATGACACCGCCTTCGAGCTGGAAGGTGGCGTAGCAGGCATCGTCGGTGTCGGCAGTGTATTTCCTGCCCTGCTCGTCCCAGCGCTCGGGGATGTGCGTGGCGCCCAGGCAGCTTACGGCTTCTACCTTGCCGAACAGATTGTCCAGCACATAGCGCCAGTGACAGACCATGTCGAGGATGATGCCGCCGCCCTCGGCGGCGCGATAGTTCCACGACGGGCGTTGTGCTGCCTGCCAGTCGCCTTCGAACACCCAGTAGCCGAATTCACCGCGCACCGAGAGCATTTTGCCGAAGAAGCCGGAATCGCGCAGCATTTTGAGCTTCAGCAATCCGGGCAGGAACAGCTTGTCCTGCACCACGCCATGCTTGATGCCTGCCTTTTTGGCTTTCTTCGCCACGGCCAGCGCGTCGGCGAGGTTTTCGGCGATCGGCTTCTCGCAATAGATGTGCTTGCCGGCATCGATCGCCTTGGAGAGCAACCCGGCGCGCAATTGCGTCGAGGCAGCATCGAAGAACAGCTCGTCCTTCTTGTCGGCCAACGCGGCATCGAGATCGGTCGAGACTCGCGTAATGCCGTGCTCCGACGCCAGCTTGCGCA